>NZ_LT629758.1:306428-612857 GCF_900104725.1 Actinoplanes derwentensis | reverse complement strand
GCAGACCGGGCCGCCGTCCGCGTCGCGGATCTCGGTGCGCATCGCCACCCGGATCCCGCGGGCCTCCCGGCGGGCGCCGGTGACCTCCAGCGAACTGCTGACCTTCTCGTCGTCGCGGAGCAGGCGGTGCACCGTGAACTCCTGGCTGATGTGCACCTGGCTCGGGTCCGCCCCGGTGATCCGCCGGGTGGTCCGGGCGAACTCCGGGGAGGTCAGGACGAACGGGTGCACCGGGGACGGGCCGGCGATCGTGGCGGGCTCCAGCGTCGCGCGTACCGCACGCCGGTACGCGGCCAGGGCACCGGCCTCGGCGAGCAGCGCGCTCATGCCGGACTCACCACGAGTGCGGCGTTGTGCCCGCCGAACCCGAAGGAGTTGCTCAGTGCCGGCCCCGGCGGCACCGCCCGCGCCTCTGCGGCGACCACGTCGAGATCCATGCCAGGCTCCGTCTTCTGATGATTGGCGGTCGGGGGGACCAGGCCGTGCCGCAGGGCGAGCACGGTGGCGACGAACTCGATCGCACCGGCCGCGCCGATCAGGTGGCCGATGGTGCCCTTGAGCGAGGTGACCGGCGGTGGTGTCGCGCCGAACACGGTGTGCAGGGCGCGGGCTTCGGCCCGGTCGTTGTGCGGTGTCGACGTGCCGTGCGCGTTGACGTGGCCGATGTCGTCCGGCCGCAGTCCGGCGGCGGCGATCGCGGCGGCCATCACGGTGGCCGCGCCCGCGCCGTCGGCCCGCGGCATGGACAGGTGGTAGGCGTCCGACCCGGAGGCGTAACCGCTGACCACCGCGTGCCGGACGGCGCCGCGGGCCCGGGCGTCGGCGAGCCGTTCCAGGACGACGAAGGCGGCGCCCTCACCCATCACGAAACCGTCCCGGTCCACGTCGAACGGCCGGGCCGCGGCGGCCGGATCGTCGTTGCGGGCCGAGACCGCGCCCAGGTTGCCGAACGCGGCCAGGGTGACCGGGGTGAGCGTGGCCTCGGCACCGCCGGCCAGCACCACGTCGGCCTGCCCGGTCCGCAGCAGCAGCGTGGCGTGGCCGATCGCGTCGGCCCCGCTGGCACAGGTGGTGGCGATGGTGGTCGCCGGTCCCCGCCAGCCCAGGCGCATGGCGATCAGGGCGGCCGCCGCGTTCGGCATCGTCATCAGCGGCATCAGCGGGTTGACCCGGGACGGGCCGTGTTCGGTGAAGTTGCGGCTCTCCTGGTCGCTGACGGTGCGCCCGCCCACGGCGTTACCGACCACCACGGCGGTACGGGCGCCGTCCACCTCGGGCGCACCGGCGTCGGCGTACGCGCTCAGGGCCGCGGCCAGCGCGTACCGGGCGAACGGGTCCATCCGCCGGGCCTGTTTCGCGCCTAGGTGCCGGTTCTGGTCGAAGCCGGCCACCGGGCAGCCGATGCGCGCCTTGTGCCGGGTGGTGTCGAACCCGGTGACCGGGGCGGCCAGCGACTGCCCGGCCAGCAGGACCGGCCAGAACTCGGCGAGTTCGCAGCCGGCCGGGCTGACCACGCCCATCCCGGTGACGACCACCTCGGGAGACCCGGTGGTCACGGCAGGCTCGGGATCAGGCCGATGGCGTGGGCGGCCTCCAGGAACCCGGCAGCGGCGACGTCGAGGTCCTCGGCCGAGTGCCGGGCGGTCACCGCGATCCGGAGCCGGGCCTGGGTGTTCGGCACTGCCGGAGAGACCACCGGCAGGCCGATCACGCCGGCTTTGCGGCAGGCGGTGGCCAGGTCGTACGCCTTCTCGTCGGACCCGGCGATGATCGGGATGACGGCGGTCTCGCTGGTGCCGGTGTCGATGCCGGCCGCGTTCAGCGTCTGCCGCAGCCGGGCCGACTCGCGCTGGATGTGGGTGACCCGGTGCGGTTCGAGGTCCAGCACGCGCAGCGACTCCAGGGCCGCACCGGCCTGCGCCGGGGCGAGGGCGGCGGAGAACAGGAACGGCCGGGCGTTGAACCGCAGATGGTCGATGAGCGCCTGCGGCCCGGCCACCCAGCCGCCGGTCGCCGGGATCGCCTTGGAGAGGGTGCCGAGTTTGACGTCGACCAGGGTGTTGTCGCCGAAGTGCTCCTCGATGCCCCGGCCGGTGGCGCCGATGACCCCGAGGGCGTGTGCCTCGTCGACCATCAGCAGCGCGCCGTGGGCGTCGCAGACCTTACGCAGCTCGGGTAGTGGCGCGACGTCGCCGTCCATCGAGTAGACACTGTCCACGATGACCAGCTTCAGCCCGGTGCCCTTGGCGTCGGTGAGCCGGCGGTCCAGGTGCTCCGGGTCGTTGTGCCGGAACCGGGTGACGGTGGCGCCGCTGAGCTGGCAGCCGTCCACGATGCTGGCATGGTCGAGTTTGTCGATCAGGACGGTGTCGCCCGGGCCGACCAGGGCGCCGACCGTGCCGACGTTGGCGGCGTAGCCGGAGCCGAACACCATCGCCGCCTCGCGCCCCAGGAAGCGGGCGACCGCGGCCTCCAGTTCCTCGTGCAGCGGCAGGGATCCGGCCAGGGCGCGTACTCCGTGGGCCCCGGTGCCGTACTGGTCGACCGCCACTTTGGCCGCCTCCTTGACCCGCGGGTCACCGGCCAGCCCGAGGTAGCTGTAGCCCGACATCATCAGGTACCGGGAGCCCTCGAAACCGACATAGGGGCTGTCCGGCTCCGGCGTGAACGGCAGGAAGCTGTGGCGGCGATCGGGCTCGTACTCGAGTGCGCTCAGCCTGGTCCGGATGGCGTTCAGTTTCGGCTCAAGGCGCTGCCATCCCTCGGACACGATCATCTGCGTCTCCTCCGCGTCGGGTCTGGCGAAGTTCTACGGGGAGAAGCGCAAGCCGGGCGCAACACGAGGGCGACGAGCCAGCCGAACGGCCAGAAATTCGGTACCGGTTCCGGTTCGACCTTGACCGCCGTCTATGGACAGTCGCTATTCTCCGATCGGAGCGCGATCATGCCCCACTCCTGAGCGCATCGCCGCGCTCATTTCCCGGTTCCCCGAAAAACATCGATGCGTGCTGCTCGGGTCCGGATGGCTATCTCTGATCATGTCGAACGGGGACTTCTGATGATGATCAAGCTGGTCGGAACCGTGATGATTGAGAGCCTCGGGGCGGCGCCCCGGCAACTGGCCAGTGCCCAGGCGCAGGTCGCGTTCGCCCGGCTCATCATCGAGCGGGCCAGCGGCACCGGCCGGGACCAGCTCGCCGACACGGTCTGGCCGGACGGCCTGCCGGACACCTGGGCCTCCGCGCTGCGCAGCGTGGTCAGCCGGGTCCGGGCCTTCGTGAGCGGCGGCGACTGCGACGAGACGCCTCCGGTCGTGGCCCAGGGTGGGCGCTATCTGCTGCGCCTGCCGGTGGAGGCCACCGTGGACCTGGAACGGGCCGAGGAGGCGATCCGGGAGGCGGACCGGGCGTTCTCCGCCGGGGCCTATCCGGAGGCCCGGCATGCCGCCGGGCTCGCGATCAGCTGGCTGAGCAGTCCGTTCCTTCCCGGCCACGAGGGCGAATGGGTCGTCTCGATCCGGGAGCGGCTGCACGGTTTCCTGGTCTCCGGGCTGGAGACGGCAAGTCTCGCCGCGGCCGCGCTCGGCGACTACCGCGAGGCGCTGCGGTTCGCGGACGAGGCGGTGCGGGAGGCGCCGCTGCGCGAGAGCGCTCACCGGTGCCGGATGACCGCGCACGCCGCCGCCGGCAACCGGGCCGAAGCCCTGGGCGCCTACCACCGGCTCCGGCGGATGCTCGCCGACGAACTCGGGGTCGATCCGGCGCCGGAGACCCAGGTCGCCTACGTCGAACTGCTGGGCACCGGCGGCACCGTCCAGCGCCCGGAGACCTCCGGGCGGATCGGTGACACCATCCCGTTCGTCGGCCGGGCCGCCGAGTTGGACACCGTCGCCGAGTCCTGGGCCGCTGCGGTCCAGGGCCAGGCCCGGGTCATCCTGGTGGAGGGCCCGGCAGGTATCGGGAAGAGCCGGTTCCTCGGCAAGGCGGCGAAGACCGTGGCGCGCGCCGGCGGGATGGTCATTTTCGGACGGTGCAACCCCAACAGCAACATTCCCTACCAGCCGTACGTGGATGCTCTGAGCGCCCTGGTGTCGGCCTCCGGGGACGACGGCTCCCCCGGCCTGAACGTGGCGGCCCGCGCGGCGCTGAACACGGTGGCGGACGCGACCCGGCCCGGCCCCGTCCACCGGGCCACCCTGGCCGCGGCGATCGTCGACGGGTTCAGTGCGATCAGCCGGGACCAGCCGGTGCTGCTCCTGCTGGAGAACCTGGAGGCGATCGACCACGACTCGATGACCCTGTTCAGCCGGCTGCTGTGCGAGGACCGCGCGCTGCCGCTGCTGGTGCTCGGCACCGCGTGCACACCCTCGCCGGTCACCGCCCGGGTCGTCCAAGCGCTCAGCGACGCCGACGTCAACTGCGTGATGCGCCGGGTGATGCTGGGCGGGCTGGACGACTCCGAGGTGCTGCGGCTGATGCGCACCGCGGTGCCGGACGCCACCGGCCTGCCCACCCCGAAGCAGCTCATCGCGGACACCGCGGGCAACCCGTACCTGCTGCTGGAACTGTTGCGCCGGCCGCGCGGCGGGCACGCCGACGACCTGCCGCCGACCGTGCTGGAGTTCACCGCCGCCCGGCTCGAACAACTCGGCGACGCGGCCCGCGTCCTGCTCCGCCCGGCCGCCACGGCCGGGCCGGTCTTCGAACTCGACCTGGTCGCCGAGGCCGCCGGGCTCGGCCCGGCACAGGCGTTCGACGCGCTGACCGAGGCCGTCGCGCACGGCTGGATCGCCGAGGCGCCGGACGCCCGGCCCGGTTACCGGGGGCGGCTGTACCGGTTCGTCCAGGACGTGCTGCGGCGTGCCGTCTACCTGTCGTCCGCGCCGGCGCGCCGCAACGAACTGCACACCCGGCTGGCGGACGCCATCGAGAGCCGCCGGGCCGGCACACTGGCCGGGTACAGCATGCAACTGGCCCACCACCGGGCACACGGCGCGGCGCCGGCCGGGGACGCCCGGGCGGTCCGGTGGGGCTGGCGGGCCGCCGCCGCGGTCGCCGACCAGGGCTCCGCCGAGGAGGCCGTCCGCCTGCACCGGCAGGCCCTCGGGCACGTGCCGGCCGGCGAACCCGACCTGTTCGCCGAAGCACTGATCAATCTCGGTCTCGCGCAACTCACCGCCGGGGACACCGCGGGCGAACAGAACCTGCTCGACGGCGCCATCCGGTCCCTGCACCGGGGGAACGCCGCGATGGCTGCCCGCGCGGTGCTCGGCCTGTCCGAGGCCGTCATGGCCCGTCCCCGGCTGCGGAGCGAGGTGATCGCGCTGCTCGACTCGCTGGTCCGCGACCGGGCCGGCGACCTCGAACCGGTGCTGTACGGCCGGCTGCTCTGCCGGCGGGCCCGGCTCGGCGCGCCCGTGCACGGCCGGCCCTCGGCAACCCGGGCCGCGCTGGACGCGATGGGGCGACGGCTGGGCGAACTGACCGGGCCGGACCATCTGGCCGGGCGGCACGAACTCGCGCTGGAGATGCTGGACCTGGCGGTCGCCGCCGGGGACCCGTCCGCACAGCTGCTGGCCGCCCACCATGCGGCCATGGCGGCCGACCTGGCCGGCACGGAACCGGCCCGGCTGGCGGCCCTGGCGGCCCTGGGCGCGGCGACCCGGCTCGGCGCCGACGCGGCGGCCGGTTCAGCGGTCGGCTCGGCGCTTTTCGGCGAGCATCTGGTGGCTGAGGCGGTGAGTCAGGGACGGTTCGTCGACGCCTTGGCCGCGGCACGGATGGTACGTCCGGTGCGGGAACCGTTTCCCGGAGTGGACCCGGCGCCGGGCACGGTGGCCGCCCGGCAACTGCTGATCGCCCGCTGGCTGCGCGCCGGCTGCTGGCCGACCTGGGACGAGAGCTTCGCCCGGGGCCTGGCCGCCGTGGAGCACTCCCTGACCACGATCGTCGGGGGCGAGCGGGGCATGCCGCATCTGACCATCCGGGCGCTGGCCACCGGAGCGCTGCCGCTGCCGGAGGGCGACGATCTGCCGCACGTGCTGGGGATCCTGGCGATGGGCGCCGTCGAACTCGGGGACCCGTACACGGCCGAGGCGATGCGGGCGTTGCTAACGCCGTACACCAGTTATAAATGCGGTGTCGGCTACCGCAGCTTCGCCGGCCCGGTCTCGCTGCATCTGGGCCGCCTGGCGGTGCTGACCGGTGACTGGCCGGCCGCCGAGCGGCACCTCACGGTCGCGCTGGTCCAGCTCACCGAGCGGGGCGCCAAACCGTGGATCGCCCTCGCGCAGCAGTCGATGGCGCGGGCGCTGGAGGGCCGGGGCCGGCCGGCGGACCGGCGGCATGCCGAGGCGTTCCGCCGCGAGGCGGCACAGACCCTGGCAACGGTGAGCCTCCGCCGCCCGGCCCTCGCCGTCTAGACCCGAGTGCCGTTCCTGTGTGGCAACTTAGGGTTCGATTCGAACCCTAAGTAACCACGAAGATCCGGGGCCACAGACGCGTGGAGAGTTGGGGTGCGAATCGAACCTCAAGTAACCACGCAGATCCGGGGCTACGGGCGCGTGGTGAGTTGGGGTGCGAATCGAACCCCAACTCACCACGCAGAACCTGGGGTCAGAGGCGGATGTGGCTGAAGGCCTTCGGTTCGGTGGCTACGGCGAGGCCGATGACCCGGTCGACGACTGAACCGCGGTCGCGGCCCTCGTCCATCGCGGACACCAGCACCATCAGCGGGCTGCGGCGGCAGGCGTACCAGACGTCGCACAGCTGCTGCAGGCCCGCGGTGCCGGCCAGGTGGGCGTCGTCGAGCACCAGCAGGGTGGGCCGCCGGCAGGAGATCGCCCGGATCCAGTGTTCGACCACGTCCCCAGCCTGCACGACGGGCGACATCTCCGAGTGGTCCCGGCGGCGGCCCAGCCGGGCGGCCACATCGGGCAGCAGGCCGCTCACCGCACCGGCGCAGCCCTGCAGTTCGGCGCGCAGCCGCTCGGTGTCACAGCCGTCGGCGTAGACGCCGAGTGCTTCCAGGAACGCCCCGCCGAGGGCGTGCGCCTCCGGATGCCAGCTGCCGTAGAGCACCTGCGCACCGGCGCTGTGCAGCCGTAACGCCAGCTCGGCGGCGACCGCGTCGCGGTGCGACTCGCGCGGGCCGGACAGCAGGATCAGCCGGGCATCACCGGCAGCGGCCTGTCGCCAGGTGGCGGTGAGCCCGGACAGGTCCAGCGCGATGCTGGTCCCGTCGACGGCCCGGCGCGCCCAGTCCAGGTTGGCCTGCCGGTCGTCGGCGGCGAGCCGGAGTTCGTAGAGCCGCTGGGTGCCGCGGCCGTCGCCGGCCGGCAGGTGCCCGCGGTGCACCAGGACGGTCGAGCCGGGCAGGCCGGGGCCGACCACGACCGCGGTCGGCGCGGTGACGATGATCTGGCCGGGGTCGGCGATCTCCAGCACCCGGGCGGGCAGCCAGCGGTCGGCCGGCACTCGGCGGCCGGGCTCGGGACCGGAGAGCACGATCCGGGGCGCTTCCCGGCTGTGCCGGCCGGCCGCCGCGGTGACGACGGCGACGGCCGCGCGGGCCGCGTCGTACGCGCTGGCGAAGTCGGCCTCGATCCGGGGTCCGCGCCGGCCGGGGACCGGGCCGTCACCGATGCCCGCCCCGCCGTGCCCGAAGACGATCTCCTGAACCCGCTCGCACTCGATGGTGTCGCCGGACGGGCCGAGCTCGGACAGGAAGGTGGTCGAGGTAACGCCGACGCCGGTCAATCGAGCCTCCGAGAATGCCGCACTGCCACGTCCAGGGAAATTAGCATCCATCTATCGAATGCGGGGTTCGCACGATCAGCCGAGAACGCCGCGGCCCTCCCACGGGGGTCAGAAGGCCGCGGCGGGTCCTCAGGTGGTGGAGATGCCACCGTCGATGCTGATCACCTGGCCGGTGAGGTAGTCGCTGCCCAGGATGAACCCGAGGCTCCGGGCCACCTCCTCGGGAGAGACGAACCCGGGCACCGGCGACTTGGTCCGCATGCCGTCCACGACCTGTTCGGACAGGTTGCTGGTCATGTTCGTCAGCATGAAACCGGGCGACAGCGCGTTCACCGTGACCCCGCGGCGGCCACATTCGGCGGCCAGGGTCCGGGTGAAGCCGATGACACCGGCCTTCGACGCCGAGTACGCGGTCTGGCCGGGCGACGCGATCAGTCCCGACGGGGACACGATGTTGACGATCCGTCCCCAGCGGCGGCGCAGCATGCCGGGCACGCTCACCCGGCTGGTGTGGAACGTACCGATCAGGTTGGTCTGGATGACGCTGGTCCAGTCCGGCACCGCCTGCATCGCCATCAGCTGGTCGAGCCGGATCGCCGCGTTGTTGACCAGCACGTCGACCGGGCCGAGCCGTTCGCTGATCTCCTGATGCATGGCCTGCACCGCGTCCCAGGAGCCGACGTCGCCGGTGACCACGACGGCGTCGTTGTGCAGTTTGTCGCGCAGCGCCAGGGCATCCTGCGCCGACCTGTTGTAGTGGATCGCGACCCGGCAGCCGAGCGCGTCCAGTTCCAGGGCCAGTGCCTGGCCCAGGCCACCGGACGCGCCGGTCACCAGGGCGACCGGGGATTCCGGCCGGTTGCCGCTCATCTCGTGACCCCACCCCAGTCGAGGAGCATGGAACCCCACGTCATCCCGGCGCCGAACCCGGCCAGCAGGACCCGGTCGCCGTCGTTGATCCGGCCGGCGTCCAGGGCCTCGGTGAGGGCGATCGGCACCGAGCCCGACGCGGTGTTGCCGTACCGCTCCAGGTTGGTGACCAGGCGTTCGGGTTTCAGCCCGGTGTGCGCCATGATCGAGTTGATGATCCGGATGTTCGCCTGGTGCGGCACGAAGTGGTCGACGTCATCGGCCTCGCGTTTCGCGGAGGCGAGGGTCGCCCGGACCGAGCGCACCGAGAACCGGACCGCGTTCAGGTAGATCTCGTTGCCCTTGATCCGGGCGAAGTGCAGGCCGTCGCGGACCGTCTGCTTGGTCGTCGGCATCCGGCTCCCGCCGGCCGGCACCTTGAGGCTGCCGGTGCACGAACCGTCGGCGCCCAGGTTCCAGGCCTGCAGCCAGGTCGTCGGGCTGGGTGTCAGGACCACGGCACCGGCGCCGTCGCCGACCAGGATGCTGAGGTCCCGGTCGTCGGGGTCGACGGTGAGTGAGTGGGTGTCCGAGCCGATCACCAGGATCGGCCGCGGGTCGAGGGCCATCCACGCGGCCGCGGTCATCAGCCCGTAGACGAAACCGGAGCATTCCGCGTTCACGTCGTGGGCGCTGCCCTCGATGCCCAGCTCGTGGTGGACGAACGCCGAGGTGGCCGGGGACGGCTGCTCGGGGGTCGCGGTCGCCACGATCAGGTGGGCGATGTCCGCCCCGGTCAGGCCGGCCTTGGCCAGTGCGCGCCGGCCGGCCAGCACCGCGAGACTCGCGGTGGTCTCACCGGGACCGACGATCCGCCGCTCCCGGATGCCGCAGCGGCTGACGATCCAGTCCTCGTCGACACCGAAGTGTTCGGCCAGTTCCACGCTGGAGCGGACCTGATCGGGTACCGCCATCCCCCAGCCGGTGATTGCGAAGCCGCTCACGCCTACACCTGCTGCGGGACGAGCGCCAGGATCCGGCCGTGCACGGTACGCAGGGTGGTGGTCTCGTCCATGTCCTTGAACAGGGACTCGTCCGCCGGGATGTGCGGGTACTGCTCCTGGAACCCGTACAGCCACTCCATCAGGTCCAGCGAATCGACGTCGGCGATCCGCTGCAGTGCCGCGTCCGCGTCGACGACCTTGGCGCCGGAGACGGCCTGGAGCTGGGTGGCCAGGTCCTCAACGGTGGGGATCTCCATCGGAATCGTTCCTCCTCGTTCGGCGGACAACGCGGTGTGCTTGCCCGGTCAGCAGCTAACGGGCCGGGCGCAACAGATGCGCAAGAACACCGTGTTGCGCCGGGCTTGCGCCGGGCGGTTTACCTCAGACGGCCCGCACCCGTGACGGAAGAGGATCGGCCATGACGGCAGTCGACACCCCAGCCCTGAATCCCGAGGTGGACGCGATCCGCCACCACTACGAGGTCAGCAACGAGCTGTACCGGATCATCCTGGGCCCGGAGATGATGTACTCCGGCGGTTACTGGAACGACGGTGAGGACCAGCGGGCCGTCCACGACGAGGCGCAGCGGCGCAAGCTGGACGCGTTCGTCGAGCTGGCCGGCGCCGCCGGGACGGCGAGTGTGCTGGACATCGGCTCCGGCTGGGGCACCATGCTGGACCGGGCGACCACGGTGCACGGGGTCGGGCGCGGCGTCGGCGTGACGTTGAGCCGGACCCAGCAGGAGTACGTGCGGGCGCTCGGCAACCCCAAGATCGACATCAAGGTGGAGAGCTGGGAGGACCACGAGACCGAGACGCCGTACGACGCCGCCTTCTGCATCAACGCGATCGAGCACTTCGTCCACTCCAGCCTGTCGCCCCGTGATCGGACCCGGCGCTACCAGGACTTCTTCACCAAGGTGCACTCGCTGCTGCGGCCGGGTGCGGGATTCGTCCTGCACGCGATGACCGCCGAGGCGTTGCCGCTGAACCGGGCGCTGCTCGCCGACCTGAAGTTCCTGCAGCGTGAGGAGTTCGCCGGCTGCCACATCCCGCACCTGAGCGAGCTGACCTCCGCGATGGAGGGCCTGTTCGACGTGGTCGAGATCCGCAACGAGCGCGCGTCGTTCAGCATCGCCTGCCGGGTGTGGCTGGAGCAGCTGGCGGAGCGGCGCGACGAGGCGGTCGCTCTGGACGGCGAGGACGTGGTCCGCCGCTTCGAGCGTTACCTGGACATCTTCGCCTACACGCTCGAGGACGAGTACTTCAACAACTTCCGCATCGTCCTGACGCGGCGTGGCTGAGGGGGCCGGCATGGGACAGACGATCAGGCACCTGCGCGTCGCGGTCATCGGCACCGGCTTCTCCGGTCTCGGCATGGCGATCCGGCTCAAGCAGGAGGGCGAGGACGACTTCCTGGTCTTCGAGCGGGCCGCCGCGATCGGCGGGACGTGGCGGGACAACACGTACCCGGGCTGCGCCTGTGACGTGATGGCGCTGCTCTACTCGTATTCGTTCGCCCCGAGCGCCGAGTGGAGGACCACCTTCGCCACCCAGACGGAGGTCCTGGACTACCTGCGGAACTGCGTCGAGAAGTTCGAACTGACCCCGCACCTGCGGTTCGAGCACGAGCTGATCGACGCCCGCTGGGACCGGCTCACCCGGCGCTGGCACATCGAGACCAGCCAGGGCGAGTACACCGCGCAGGTGCTGGTCGCCGGCAGCGGTTACCTCAGTGACCCAGCCATCCCGGACGTGCCCGGCCTGGACTCGTTCACCGGTGAGGTCTTCCACTCGTCGAACTGGAACCACGACTATCCGCTGGCCGGCAAGCGGGTCGCGGTGATCGGCACCGGCGCCTCGGCGATCCAGTTCGTGCCGGAGATCCAGAAGGTGGCCGGCCGGCTCGACCTCTACCAGCGGACCGCACCGTGGGTGGGCCCGAAACCGAACCTGGAGATCAGCCCGGCCGAACTGCGCCGCCGGCGTGGTGTGCCCGGCTACCAGAAGTTCCGGCGCGGCTTCAACATGTGGGGCCGCGAGATCGTGGCCTTCCTGATGTCGGCTCCGGCGCGCGCCGACAAGACGATCCGGGGGATGGCCGAGAAGAACCTGGCCAAGCAGGTCACCGATCCGGCGCTGCGGGCCCGGCTGACTCCGGACTACTCGGTCGGCTGCAAGCGGCTGCTGTTCTCCGACACCTGGTACCCGGCCATCCAGCAGCCCAACGTCGACATCGTCACCGACGGCATCGCCAAGGTGGCCGGCGGCGCGATCGTCGGGTCCGACGGCACCGAGCGGGAGGTGGACGCGATCATCCTGGGCACCGGGTTCCGGGCCACCGACCGGCCGATCGCCCGCCGGATCCGCGGCGCCGACGGGGTCAAGCTCAGCGAGGCGTGGAGCGACGGGATGGCCGGGTACCGCGGCACCACCGTCACCGGGTTCCCGAACCTGTTCCTGATGCTCGGCCCGAACACCACCCTCGGCCACTCGTCGCAGACCGTGATGATCGAGGCGCAGCTGGCGTACGTCATCGACGCCCTGGCCCAGATGAAGGACCGCGGGCTGGCCAGTGTCGAGGTCCGCCCCGAGGCGCAGCGGGAGTACAACACCTGGCTGGACGGTGTCATGGACGGCACGGTGTGGAGCCCGGCCGGTGGCTGCACCAACTGGTACACCGACGCCAGCGGCCGCAACTCGTCGATCTTCCCCACCTACACCTGGCGGTTCCGGCGCAACACCCGCCGGTTCGACCTGGCCTCCTACCAGATCGCCGCGTCCACGGGCACCGAGCGGCTCCTCGAGAACGCGGGAGGACACTGACGTGCCGGGCTACGACATCATCAACGAAGCGGTGATCGACGCCGCCCCGGAGCAGGTCTGGGCGGCGCTGATCGCGGAGTTGCACGGCGCCCGCGCCTTCTGGGTACCGGCGAACACGTTCCAGGCCGGGGCCGTCCCGCCGGAGCGTGCCGGTGGCGAGACCCACGTGACCGTGCACCCCAAGGGTGTCGACAAGGGCGGGCCGAAGCTGCGGTTCACCTCGCGGACCGTCGCGGTCGAGCCGGGCCGGCGGCTGGCCGGTGAGTACGTCGACGGGGCGTTCCGCGGCACCAGCGAGTTCCTGCTGGAGCAGTTGCCGGACGGCGGCACCCTGATCACGATGCGGTTCGCCGCCCGCCCGGCCGGCTGGGTCCGGCATCTCGCCAAGCTGGCCGACATCGGCGCCGAGCACACCAAAGCCACCGCGGCCGCGTTCGCCGCGCTGGGCACCCTGGTCGGCAGCACGCCGAGCGTGGTCCGGAGCGGTCGGTGACCGGCCGGACCGGCACCGCCGAGCGGATGCGGACCGACGACGGCGCCCATCTGGCCACGTCCGTGACCGAGGGCGCGGGCCGCACGGTGGTCCTGGTGCACGGCTGGGGCGGGGCCCGTTCGGTCTGGGACCGGGTGGCCTCCCGGCTGACCGGGCTCGGGTACCGGGTGGTCAGTTACGACCAGCGGGGGCACGGCGGTTCCACGACCGGCCGGGACGGCATCGGGATCGACCGGCTGCGTGCCGACCTGGCCCAGGTGCTGGACCGTTTCGACGCGGACGGGGCGATCCTGGCCGGGCACTCCGGGGGCGGGTACACGGCGCTGGCGTACGCGGGCGCCGATCCGGTGGTGGCCGGGCAGCGGCTGCGCGGGCTGGTACTGGCCGGGACCGCCGCGTACGGCCAGGACACCCCGGCCGGTGAGCTGCGGATGATGGGTAATCCGGTGTTCTCCTGGGCGCTGCGCCGTCCGGGGCTGGGCCGCCGGATGCTCGGCGGGATGCTCGCCCCCGGCAGTGACCGGGCGCTCGCCGAGCAGAACCGGGAACTGTTCGCGGCCGTGCAACCGGCGGTGCGCCGCGACTTCTTCCGGGTGTCCTGCGGGATGGACCTGCGGGCCGGGCTGGAGTCGGTCACCGTGCCGGCGGTGGTGCTGGCCGGAGAACACGACAAGATCGTGGCCCCGGCGTACGGCGAACAACTGTCCCGGACCCTGCCGACCGCCCGTTTCGAGCAGATCCCCGGGGCCGGGCACATGCTGCCGCTGGAACGCCCCGAGCACATCGTGCGCGCCGTCACCGGACTGGGCTGAGGGGGACGGCGGTGTCGAGTCGCTGGATCTCCGGGTTGCTGCCCGGCGATGGCGCCACCCGGCTGTTCTGTTTCGCACATGCCGGTGGCGGGTCCCGGTTCTTCCTCCCGTGGCGCGAGGCGCTCGCCCCGCACGTGCAGGTCTGTTCGATCGTGCTGCCGGGCCGGGAGTCGCGGCTGCGGGAGGAGCCGCGGACCAGTCTCGGCCCGCTGGTACGGGAGCTGACCGCGGCTCTCGGGCCGTACCTGGACCGGCCGTTCGCGTTCTTCGGGCACAGCCTGGGCGCACTGCTGGCCTACGAGACGGCCCGGCAGTTGATCGCCGAGGGCCGTCCGGAACCGTCGGTGCTGCTGGCCTCCGGACGGCAGGCCCCGCGGCACCCCCGGCAGTCGTCGCTGCATCTGCTGCCGACCGGGCAGTTCATCGATCATCTGATCGCGCTGGGCGGCACCGCTGCCGCCACCGGGTTGCGGCGCCGGCTGCTGGAGTCGTTCGTCCCGATGTTGCGCGCCGACTACGCACTGACCGAGACGTACCGGGCCGGGCCGGGGCCGGAACTGTCCGGCCCGGTGGTCGCCTACCACGGCCGGCAGGATCCGGTCGCCACCGAGGAGCAGGTGGACCGGTGGCGGGAGGCGACCACCGGTGAGTTCCGGCTGCGGATGTTCGACGGCGGCCACTTCTATCACCAGGGTGCCCCGGCCGTAGTGATGGACGCGGTCCGGTCCGACCTGGCGGCGGCCGGGCTGCTCCGGGCCGGGGTCCGGTGAGACGCGGACTGCTGACGGGCTGGCTGGTGCTGGCCCTGATCGCCGGCGGATGCGTCTGGTACCTGGACCGGCCGCCACTGTCGACGGTCGGGGCGGTCGCCTTCGACCGGGAGCTGGCGATCCCGCCGCTCGCACCGTCGCGGGTGGAGAACGGGTTCCGGGTCTTCGACCTGCGAGCCGACAGCGGGGTGACCGATTTCGGTCACGGCGAGACCCGGACCGCCGGTTACAACGGCAGCTATCTGGGCCCGACCCTGCGGGTGCGCAGCGGCGAGAAGATCCGGGTCCGGGTCCGCAACGACCTGGACCAGGACAGCACCGTGCACTGGCACGGCGCGATCCTGCCGGCTGCGGTGGACGGCGGCCCGCACCGGCCGATCCGGCCCGGCCGCACGGCGGACATGCGGTGGACGGTCGACCAGCCGGCCGCGACCCTCTGGTACCACCCGCACCCGGACGGCCACACCGAGGAGCAGGTCCTGCGGGGACTCGCCGGAATGTTCCTGATCGACGACGACGATCCGCGGACCGCGGCACTGCCCCACGAGTACGGGGTCGACGACCTCCCGGTGATCGTCCAGGATCGGCGGTTCGGGTGGGACGGCCAGTTCGGCACCCGGCCCGACTTCAGCAGCGACGTCGGCGTGCTCGGCGACACTCTGCTGGTCAACGGCACGATCGGCCCGTACCGGGAGGTCCGCACCAGTCTGGTCCGGTTGCGCCTGCTGAACGGATCGAACGGCCGGCAGTACGACTTCGGTTTCGCCGGCGACCGCGGGTTCCACGTGATCAGCACCGACGGCGGGATGCTCGCCGCGCCGGTGCCGCGCACCGGCATCCGGCTGGCGCCCGGCGAACGTGCCGACATCGTGGTGCCGATGCGCCCCGGTGAGCGCCTCGTACTGCGCAGCCGCTCACCGGCGCCGGACGAGAACATCCTGGTGCGGCGGTTCGAGGGCGGCATGGACTCGTTCGACGTCCTGGAACTGCGGGCGGCGGCCACGCTGACACCGAGCACCCCGTTGCCGGCGGTTCTGTCGGATCTGCCGCCACCGGATACGAGCAAGGTCGCCCATGAGCGGTCGTTCGAGTTCTACCAGCGGACCATCAACGACAAGAACATGGACATGCACCGGGTAGACCTGATCGCCACCGCCGGCACCCGGGAGATCTGGACCGTCCACAGCACCCACCTCATGCCGCACGTCTTCCACCTGCACGGCCAGCGTTTCCGGGTGCTCGACGTCGACGGCGAGCCACCACCACCGGAACTGTCCGGCTGGAAGGACACCCTCAACCTGCCGATGGACGTCCGTTTCCGGCTGCTCGTCACGTTCGCCGGCAACGCCGACGAGAACACCCCGTACATGTACCACTGTCATGTCCTGCGGCACGAGGACGAGGGAATGATGGGCCAGTTCCTGGTCGTCGGCCCCGGCCGGGAGAAGTTCGCCGCCACCCGTCACCACCCTGGAGGGCCCTGATGGCACGTCGCCTGTTCACATCCGAGTCGGTCACCGAAGGCCACCCGGACAAGATCGCCGATCAGATCAGCGACGGGATCCTGGACGCGCTGCTGGCCGAGGACCCGCGCAGCCGGGTCGCGGTGGAGACCCTGATCACCACCGGTCAGGTGCACGTGGCGGGCGAGGTCACCACCCGCGCCTACGCGGACATTCCGAAGATCGTGCGGGACACCGTCCTGGGCATCGGCTACGACTCGTCGCAGAAGGGTTTCGACGGCGCGTCCTGCGGGGTGAACGTCTCGATCGGCGGCCAGTCGCCGGACATCGCCCTGGGTGTGGACGCCGAGGGGGCCGGCGACCAGGGGATGATGTTCGGCTTCGCCTGCTCGGAGACACCTGAGTTGATGCCGCTGCCGATCGCCCTCGCGCACCGCCTCGCCCGCCGGCTGGCGGCGGTCCGCAAGGACGGCACGGTCCCCTACCTGCGGCCGGACGGCAAGACCCAGGTCACCATCGAGTACGACGGGACGCGCCCCGTTCGCCTCGACACGGTGGTGATCTCCTCCCAGCACGCCGCCGGGATCTCCCTCGACGGGCTGCTCACGCCGGACATCCGGGAGCACGTGATCACCCCGGAACTGGCCGGTCTGGACACCGAGGGTTACCGGCTGCTGGTCAACCCGACCGGCCGGTTCGAGATCGGCGGGCCGATGGGTGACGCCGGGCTGACCGGCCGCAAGATCATCATCGACACCTACGGTGGTTACGCCCGGCACGGTGGTGGCGCGTTCTCCGGCAAGGACCCGTCGAAGGTCGACCGTTCGGCGGCGTACGCCATGCGCTGGGTCGCCAAGAACGTGGTCGCGGCCGGTCTCGCTGAACGCTGTGAGGTGCAGGTCGCCTATGCGATCGGCAAGGCGCACCCGGTGTCGCTGTTCGTGGAGACCTTCGGCACCGAGACGGTTCCGGCCGAACGGATCGAGAAGGCCGTCCAGGAGGTGTTCGACCTGCGCCCGGCCGCGATCATCCGGGACCTGGACCTGCTGCGCCCGATCTATCAGCGGACCGCCGCCTACGGGCACTTCGGCCGGGATTTCACGTGGGAGAACACCGACCGGGCCGAGGAGCTGCGGCGTCTGGCCGGATGAGACTCCCGCACATCAGGGTGAGCCTTTCAGATATGGATCACCCGATTACATACGTGTTTGACTCTTCCTCACCACCACCTGCCGAGAGGGTCACCATGTCCGAAGTCAGGGACCGCCGGGCCGACGCCGCCCTCAGTGCCGCCACCGTGTCGACCGGGCTGATGGCCGGGTTGTTCTACGCCTTCGACGTCGCGGTGATGCCGGGGCTGGCGCAGGCCGACGACGACACGTTCGTGTCGTCGATGCGTCACATCAACCGGGCGATCGAGAACCCGGTCTTCGCCGCCACCTACTTCGGCTCGCTGGCGCTCCCGGCCACCGCGGCCGTGCTGCACTGGCGGGCCGGCAACCGCAAGGCCGCCGGCTGGGCCCTGGCCGGGACGATCGGGTACGGCGCGGTGCTGGCCGTGACCGCGCGACACCACGTGCCGCTGAACCGGCGGCTCGACGCGGGCGGTTCACGGGCCGCCTTCGAGAAGCGCTGGGCCGGCGGCAACATCGGGCGCACCGCCCTCACCACCGTCGCGCTGGCCTGCCTGACCCGCGCCCTGCACCGCACCACCTGACCGGCCGTCTAGGGTGGGGCGGTGAGCCGACCACTGCTGGCAGTTGACGCCCCGAGCCTGTACTTCCGCGCCTTCCACGGGATTCCGGAGAAGGCCGCGCAGACCGAGGCCGGGGAGCCGGTCAACGCGATCCGCGGCTTCCTCGACATGCTGGCCCAGTTGATCCGCACCCGGCGCCCGGACCGGCTGGTCTGTGCGCTGGACGCGGACTGGCGACCGGCGTGGCGGGTGAAGCTGGTGCCATCGTACAAGCAGCACCGGGTCGCGCACGGTGACGTCGAGGAGGTGCCGGCGTCGCTGGAGAAGCAGGTTCCGGTGCTGCTCGACGTGCTGGCCGCGATCGGCATCCCGGCGTTCGGGGTGCCCGGTTACGAGGCCGACGACGTGCTGGGCACCCTCGCCGTGGGGCAGCCGGCGCCGGTCGAGGTGGTCTCCGGCGACCGTGACCTGTTCCAGCTGGTCGACGACGCCCGCCGGACGCGGCTGCTCTACTGCGGGCGCGGGGTGGCGAAACTGGAGGACGCCGACGAGGCCCTGGTGACGGCGAAGTACGGGGTGCCGGCCCGCTGGTACGCGGACTTCGCGGCGATGCGCGGCGACCCGAGCGACGGCCTGCCGGGCGTCGCCGGGGTGGGCGAGAAGACCGCGGCCCGGCTGATCGAGCGGTACGGCGGGGTCGAGGAGATCCTGGCCGCGCTCGACGATCCGGACGCCGGGTTCGCGCCGGGGGTCCGTACGAAACTGGACGTCTCGCGGGACTACCTGGCCCGGGCGCTGCCGGTGTGCAAGGTCGCCGTCGACGTCCCGCTGCCGGAGTTCGACCCGGTGCTGCCGGGCGCTCCCCGGGACCCGGACGCGCTGCTGGCCCTGGCCGAGCGGTGGAATCTGGCCGGTTCCGCCCGTCGTCTGGTGGACGCGCTGGCGATGTAGCCGGTCACTTCTCCTCAGGTCGCCGGTGGCGGCTCCGATACAGCCGGTCGGAATCAGTCCACCCGGTGAACGGAGTACGCATTGTCGACGCGAGTGGTTCGCGCGTGCTTCGGCGTCTGGACGCTGATCATCACCGGCGTCTACTACGCCCTCCCGGACGCGCACCTGTACAGCTGGGCGGCGCTGGGTTACTCCTGCGCCCTCGCGGTGCTGGCCGGCGTGTGGATCAACAAGCCGGCCCGGAAGCTGCCGTGGTTGTTGATCAGCCTCGCCATCGCGTGTTTCACCACCGGTGACAGCTGGTACAACCTGGTCCTGGCCCGTGGCGAACAGCCCGGTTTCCCGGGTCTGGCGGACTTCTTCTACCTGGTCTTCTACCCGCTGCTGACGGCCGGCCTGCTGATGCTGGTCCGGGCCCGTAACGGCGGCGGCACGAACCGGGCGGCCCTGCTGGACGCGCTGGTCCCGACGGTCGGCCTGGGCCTGCTGGCCTGGGTGTACTGGATCGCCCCGTTCACCCGGGCCGAGCACCTGTCGACGCTGGAGAAGCTGGTCTCGATCGGCTATCCGCTCGGTGACGTGCTGGTGCTGGCCGTGATCCTGCGGATGTTCACCGGCTCGGGCAAGCAGATCGGTTCGGTCGGCCCGCTCGGGGTGGCCATGGTCGGCCTGCTGGTCTCCGACGTCTTCTACGGACAGTCGCAGCTCAACCAGGCGTGGAACCTGGGCGGCCCGGTCGACCTGGGCTGGATCGTCTTCTACTCGGCGATGGGTTACGCCGCGCTGCGCCCGGCGATGCGGGAGCTGTCCGAACCCGTCCAGAGCACCGACACGAGCATGGACAGCCACCGGCTGTTCTGGCTCAGCTCGGCCGCCCTGATCGCGCCGGCCGTCCTGGCTCTGGAGTACGCCCAGGGCCGGGAGGTGGAGATCGCCCGCGGCGGGGTGGTCGACGCCCCGGTGATCGCCGGTTCCGCGGCGCTGATGTTCCTGATGGTCCTGGCCCGGGTCGCCGACCTGGCGCGGTCGCAGCGGCAGGCCAGCAGCCTGGAACGGGCGCTGCGGGAGGCGAGCGCGCTGCTGTTCGCGACGACGAACGAGCGCGAGGTGTTCAAGGCGGTCAGCGACGGCATCGCCCGGCTGATGCCGCCCGGCCAGCAGTTCCACCTGCACCTGCCGGAACCGGCGGACGCCGGTGGGACGGCCCGGTCGTCGATCCGGCTGATCCCCACCGCCGAACTGCCCGACGGCCTGCGGTCCGGTGGCTACCTCAACGTCCTCTACGCCACCCACCCGCTCACCGGGGACCGGGTCGCCCGCCTGGCGATCGGCGCCCCGGACCGGGTGCTGCGCCTGCTGCTGCCCGCGTTCCAGACCCTCGGCACGCAGATCGCCGTGGTGCTGGAGCGGATCGCGCTGACCGCCGAGGTGAGCCGCGCCGAGGGTGAGGCCTGGTTCCGGACGCTGATCCAGAGTGCCGCCGACGTGATCCTGATCGTCGGCGCCGACGGGGTGATCCGCTACGCCACCCCGTCGGCGGAGTCGCTGTTCGGGACCGACCCGACCGGCTCGGAGATGTCGGCGCTGATCGCCGGCAGTTCGCAGGAGGCGCTGCGCGAGGTGCTGTTCCGGGTCCAGGCCGGGGCCGGCGACATGGACGACATCGAGCTGACCGCGATCCGGGCCGGTGGCCGCACCGTCGAGATCGAATGCGACCTGCGGGACCTGCGCGACGACCCGACGGTGGCCGGACTGGTCGTGACGCTACGGGACGTGACCGAACGGCGCGGGCTGGAGAAGGACCTCACCCACCAGGCGTTCCACGACGCGCTGACCGGGCTGGCCAACCGGGTGCTGTTCCGGGACCGGCTGGAACAGGCGTTCTGCGTGGCCGAACGGGACGGCGCCACCTTGGGAGTGCTCTTCGTCGACCTGGACGACTTCAAGGAGGTGAACGACACCCTCGGCCACATGGTCGGCGACCAGCTGCTGCTGCACGTGGCCGAACGGATCACCGAGATCATCGGCGCCGGCAGCACCGCGGCCCGGATGGGTGGCGACGAGTTCGCCGTCCTGGTCGAGCAGAGCAACTCGGTGGACGCCGCCGAACGGGTGGCCGCCGCACTGGTGGAGGCCCTCGCCGAGCCGGTCGAGGTGTCCGACGGTGCCGGGGGCACGCACGTGATCAGTGCCCGGTCCAGCGTCGGCATCGCCACCAACCGCGACGCCGACAACGCCACCGAGCTGCTGCGGCACGCCGATCTGGCGCTCTACCTGGCCAAGGGCAACGGCAAGGGCGGCTGGCAGCGCTACCAGAGCGACCTGCACACCGCGATGATGCAGCGCCTGGAGATGCGCACGGCCCTGTACGAGGCGATCGAGCAGGAGCAGTTCGTGCTCCAGTTCCAGCCGATCGTGGAACTCATCGACCAGAAGATCACCGGAGTGGAGGCGCTGGTCCGCTGGCAGCACCCGTCGCGGGGGCTGCTCGGGCCGTACCACTTCGTGGAGGCCGCCGAGGAGAGCGGTGCGATCGTCGGCATCGGCGACTGGGTGCTGCGGGAGGCGCTGCGGCAGTTCACGCAGTGGAAGACCGAAAACCCGGACACCACGCTGCGGTACGTCAGTGTCAACGTGTCGGTGCGCCAGTTCCGCAGTGCCGACTTCGGCGACCAGGTCCGTTCGGCGCTGGCCGCCAGTGGGGCCCGGCCGGAGTGGCTGCTGCTGGAGATCACCGAGAGTCTGGTGCTCAAGGACGCCGACAAGGTGCTCGCCGACCTGAAGGCGCTGCGGGCGATGGGTGTGCGGATCGCGATCGACGACTTCGGCACCGGTTACTCGTCGCTGAGTTACCTGCGGCAGATGCCGGTGGACGTGCTGAAGCTGGACAAGTCGTTCATCGACGACATCCTGCACAGCCGTCAGCAGCACGCGCTCGTCGACGCGATCGTCACCCTGTCGCACAACCTCGACCTGGCCGTGGTGGCCGAGGGTATCGAGGAGGCCGGCCAGCGGGCCGCGCTGGACGCGATGGGCTGCCGCTACGGCCAGGGTTACCACTTCGCCAAGCCGCTGTGGCCCGGTGACGTGCCGGCCATGACCGAGCAGTACGAGCCGTACCCCGCCGAGCAGCAGGAACAGCCGCAGCGCCAGGTGGTGTGACGATATCCGACAGCGCGGTGAGCGGGTGGTTCGACGGTTATCCACTGGCGCGGGCGGCCGGGAGAGGGCAGTCTCCAAGGGGTGCTGAACAACCCCGTGTGGGCCGCCCTCACCGGGCCGCAGGCGTGTTTCGCCGAGGCCGCGGGCAACGCCGCCCGATACCTGCCCGAGATCGCCCCGTTCGCCGCGCTGAGCGACCCGGCCGACCCGTCCGCCTGGCGTGACCTGGCCACGCTCACCGACTTCGCCGTGCTCACCGGCCCGTCGATCACCCCTCTCGCCGGCTGGCGGGCCGAGACGGTGACGCACGGCGTGCAGATGATCGGCCAGAGCATGTCCGGTGTCCAGGACCCCGAGGCCGTCCCGCTCACCGAGAAGGACGTGCCCGAGATGCTGGAGCTGGTCGCGCGCGCCCAGCCCGGCCCGTTCCTGAAACGCACCGTCGACCTGGGCCGTTACCTCGGCATCCGGGACCCGGACGGCCGGCTGGTCGCGATGGCCGGCGAACGGTTCCGGATGCCCGGCTGGACCGAGGTGAGCGCGGTCTGCACCGACCCGGCGTGGCGCGGCAAGGGCCTCGCCGCCCGGCTCACCCTCGCGGTGGCGGCCGGCATCCTGGCCCGCGGTGAACTGCC
Organism: Actinoplanes derwentensis; assembly: GCF_900104725.1. Lineage (NCBI taxonomy): Bacteria > Bacillati > Actinomycetota > Actinomycetes > Micromonosporales > Micromonosporaceae > Actinoplanes > Actinoplanes derwentensis. The sequence continues at coordinate 590,440 of NZ_LT629758.1, read as the reverse complement.
GTTCCTGCACGCGGTGCACGACAACGACAACGCCATCCGGTTGTACGGGCGGCTCGGTTTCACCCACAACGCCGACGTGACGTTCGCGTCGTACCGGATCTGACCCGCACCACCGCATTCGGCCCGGCAGTCGCGCCGTAGGCCCGGTCCCGTGACCACCTCGCGCGGTGGGCACGGGACCGTTCTGCTGTCCGTACCGAAGAATGGTTGAAAGATACCGCGGGTGCGGTACGGCGATCACCGCGCTGAGCTGACGACCGGAGGCCCGTCGAGCTGCCACGATGGCCTCGCATGATGCTTACCCGCGCGCGGCCGAACCGGAGACTGACCCTGTGACGATCCGCATCCTCCTCGCCGACGACCAGGCGCTGCTGCGTGCCACGTTCCGGCTGCTGCTGGACGCCGAGCCGGACATCGAGGTGGTCGGTGAGGCGGCCAACGGTGCCGAGGCGGTCGATCTGGCCCGGCGGACCAGGGCCGATCTGGTGCTGATGGACATCCGGATGCCGGAGATGGACGGCATCGAGGCGACCCGGCGCATCACCGGCGACGACGATCTGGCCGGGGTGCGGGTGCTGATCCTGACCACGTTCGAGACCGACGAGTTCGTGGTCTCCGCGTTGCACGCCGGGGCCAGCGGTTTCCTGGGCAAGGGCGTCAACCCGGAGGATCTGCTGCAGGCGGTACGGACGGTCGCCGCCGGTGAGTCGCTGCTCTCCCCCAGCGCCACCACCGCGCTGATCGAGCGGTTCCTGGCCCAGTCACCGGCGCCGGGCCCGCAGGCGCAGGCGGCGTCCTCGCATCGGCCGGAGGCGCTGGCCGATCTGACACCCCGGGAGCGGGAGATCACCGTGCTCGTCGCGGCCGGACTGTCCAACGACGAGATCGGGGTGCGGCTGTTCATCAGCAGTTCGACCGCGAAGACCCATGTCAACCGGGCGATGATGAAGACCGGTTCACGGGATCGGGCCCAGCTCGTGGTGTTCGCGTACGAGAACGGCCTGGCCGGTGGGTGACACCTCGCCAGGGCGGGGTGCCTGGCGGATCTGGGTTCCGCCGCTGTTCACCACGCTGGTGATGATGGCGCAGATCTCGCATCAGGACGGGACGCTGGTCGCGCCGACCACGTGGCAGCTGATCATCGCGTTGCACGGGACGATGTCGTTGTTCTTCCGGCTGCGGTACCCCCTGGCGGTGACCGTGGTGACGATCCTCGCCGGGAGTCTGCTGCCGCTGACCGCCGGGCACGTGGTGGTCGCCGACGCGGCCGGCATCGTCGCCCTCTACACCCTGGCGACGTTGCGGCCGCGCCGGATCGTGGTGGCCGCGGCGCTCGGTGCGGCGGCGGCGATGACCGCGTCCGCGGTGCCCTGGCAGCCCGGCAGTGTGTGGGCCCTGGAGAACCTGCTGCCGCTCAACTACGCCGTGATCGCCGCCGCCGTCGGGGACGCGAGCCGCAACCGGCGGGAGTTGCTGGCCGAGGTCCGGCAGCGGGCGGTCCAGGCCGAACTCACCCGTGAGCAGGAAGCTCGGCGGCAGGTCCGGGAGGAGCGGGTCCGGATCGCCCGGGACCTGCACGATGTGGTCGCCCACCACATCACTCTGGTCAACGCCCAGGCCGGGGTCGCCCATCATCTGATGCGGTCACATCCGGACCGGGCCCAACTGGCGCTGGCCGGGATCCGCGAGACCAGCCGGGTCGCCCTGGACGAGTTGCGCTGCACGGTCGGGTTGCTGCGTTCCGACGACGAGACACCGCAGAGCCGGCAGCCGACACCGACTCTGACCGATCTCGACGGGCTGGTCGGTTCGTTCCGCGCGTCCGGTTTCGACGTGACCGTGCACCGGGACGGGACGCCCCGGCCGCTGACCGGGTCGGCGGACGTCTCCGCGTACCGGATCGTGCAGGAGGCCCTGACCAACGCCGGGAAACACGGCACCGTGCGGCACGCCGAGGTGTATCTCGCCTACGACGACACCCGGCTGCGGATCGCCGTGGTCAACCCGGCCCGGCCCGGTCACCGGGGCGCCGGCACCGGGCACGGCCTGATCGGCATGCGGGAACGCGCCGGCGCGGTGGGCGGAACCCTGACCGCGCGGATGGACGGCGACGGCCGGTTCGTCGTCGAGGCCGATCTTCCGCTGGAGCGCTCCTGAGCGGGTACCGCAGCGGCGGTACATCGGATGCGGTAACCGACCACCGCGCTGGGTGGACGACCTGGAGCAGCGGAAACGCGACTCTTTACGGGTCAGCCACTCGTGGAAAGAGGTAGTCCCTTGTCCGCTCTCGCACACTGGTGCACCAGCCGGCGCAAAGCCGTCCTGTGGATCTGGATCGTCGGTCTGCTCGCCCTGGCCGGTCTCGCCGGAGTCAAGGGAACGGCCTTCTCCGACGCTGTGGAACTGCCCGACAGCGAGTCGTCCACCGCCTACGCGATTCTCGGTGAAGGCGGCGACGGCGAGTCCGCGACCTCCGGAACGATCGTCTGGAAGACCACCGGCACGGCTGTCGACGCCGCTTCGGTGCGGACCACGGTCACCGCGATGCTCGCCGAGATCAAGGCCATGCCCGGCGTTCAGGCGGTGAGCGAGGGCCAGACGAACAAGGCCGCGAACACCGCGTACGCCCGGGTCGTGCTCACCGCGGACGCCGACGCCACCGCGGTCGCCGACGCCGCCCGCGGCTACGACAAGGACGGCCTGGACGTGGAGGGCGGCGGCACCGCGTTCAGCGAACAGCCCGAGCCGTCCCACGGGACCGAGGCCATCGGTGTGCTCGCCGCGCTGATCATCCTGTTGTTGATGTTCCGGTCGATGTGGGCGGCGGTGCTGCCGATCCTGACCGGCCTGGTCGGCGTCGGTGCCTCCCTGCTGGTGGTCGTGCTCGGCGCGCACGTCGTCGACCTGTCCGCCACCAGCCTCACCATGGGCGCCCTGATCGGCCTGGGTGTCGGCATCGACTACGCGCTGTTCATCGTCAACCGGTACCGCAAGGCCCTGCTGGCCGGCGCCACCGTCCGGGAGAGTGTCGCCACCGCTGTCAACACCTCCGGCCGGGCGGTCGTCTTCGCCGGGATCACGGTCATCGTCGCGCTGCTCGGCATGTTCGTGGTCGACCTCAGCATCCTCACCGGCATGGCTCAGGCCGCCGCGGTGTCCGTGCTGTTCACCGTCCTGACCGCGCTCACCCTGCTCCCGGCCCTGCTGGCGATGCTCGGCACCAGGGTCCTGTCCCGCAGGCAGCGCGCCGCCATCGCCGAGGGCCACCTGCCGGCCACCCACCGCCCTCGGCTCGCGGGCCGCTGGGCCGCCCTGATCGACCGGTCCCCGGTACTGGCCGCCGCGGGCGCGCTGCTGGTGATCGGCACCCTGGCCGCGCCGGTGTTGTCGCTGCGTGTCGGTGACTCGGACGCCAGTTCGGATCCGGCGGGCACCGCCACCCGCGCCTACTACGACATGATGACTCCGGCCTTCGGCGCCGGCTACGACGCCACGCTGCTGCTCGTCGCCCGGACGCCGGACGCCGCCTCCGCAACCGCGTTCCAGCGGCTGGTCAAGGACCTGCCCGCGGTGGCGAACGTGGCCGCGGTCAGCGCAGCGCCCGCCGAGACCGGCGCCACCGTCATGCTCGCCACGGTCGTGCCCGGCACCAGCGCCCAGACCGAACAGACCGCCGACCTGGTCCAGCAGTTGCGCGACGACGTCATCCCCGGTGCGGAGACCGGCAGCAACCTTCAGGTGTACGTCGGCGGCACCACCGCCACCAGTATCGACCTGTCCGACGCCCTGCTCGGCAAACTGCCGCTCTACCTCGGACTGGTCGCTCTGCTCGGCTTCCTGCTGCTGGCGATCGCCTTCCGCAGCATCGTGGTCCCGCTGATGGGCGCCCTCACCAACCTGGCCACCCTGCTCGTCGGTCTCGGCGCGATCACCGCGATCTTCCAGTTCGGCTGGGGCACCGAGTTGCTGGGTGTCGGCGGCGCCGCTCCGATCATGTACTTCGTCCCGGTCATCATCGTCGGCGTCATGTTCGGCCTGTCGATGGACTACCAGGTGTTCCTGGTCAGCCGGATGCACGAGGAGCACGCCCACACCCACGACAACCGGCACTCGATCCGCACCGGCCTCGCCGAGACCGCGCAGGTCATCGGCGCCGCCGCCGGCATCATGCTCTTCGTCTTCGCATCCTTCGGCTTCACCCCGCAGCGCATCGTCTCCGCGATCGGCATCGGCCTGGGCATCGCGGTCCTGATCGACGCCTTCGTGGTCCGCCTGACCCTGATCCCGGCCCTGATGCGCCTGGTCGGCGACCGCAACTGGTGGTACCCCCGCTGGGCCGACAAGCTCACCCCGAACCTGTCGGTCGAAGGCCCCGCCCAGCCGGTGGCCGCCGAACCCGTCCCGGCGGCCCCCGAACCGGTCGGCACCCGGTTCTGACCTTCTCCCCCGGGTGGACGCGGTTCGCGTCCACCCGGGCCATCGCATTCGGCCCGGCGGTCGCGCCGTCGGGCCGGGCCCGGGACCTCCTTGCGCGGAGGTCACGGGACCGTTTTGTCGGGCGTACGTCAGAGTTGTCCGTGGTTGGGGGGTTGTTCGTCGGCGAGTTCGAAGGCTGCGATGTGGGCGTATTTGTAGTCGATCGGGTCGTGGACGCTGTGGGTTCGGGCGTTGCGCCAATGCCGGTCCAGGTCGTATTTCGCGGCGGCCGAGCTGGTGCCGCAGAGGGTGAACAGCTCCGAGCCGGCCTCCAGCGCGACCTCGGTGCCGAACGCCTTCGCGGCGGCCACCGCGAGGGAGCCACGCGCCGCGGCGTCCGGGCCGGCGGGGATCAAACCCACTTCCGCGAGGGTACGGGCGGCCGAGTCGAGTAGGGCCTCAGCAGCACGAACCTTCGTCGCGAGACGGCCGTAACGGTGCCGCACGTGCGGGTCGTCGGTGGCCGCCGTGGCACCGCGCCGCACCGCCTCGGACGACGGTCGCGCCTTGTCCCGAAGATACCGGCGGGCGTCGCGCAGCGCGGCCCCGGCGATGCCCACCTCGATCGCAGTGTGCACCAGCTGGGCCCGCGCGCCGAGTTGCTGCGGCACCTCGAAGACGCCCGCGTAGTCGATCCGCAGCCCCGGCTCCACCGGCACACTCGTGAAAGTGGCGGTGCCGGAGATCGTCGCCCGCTGCCCGATCATGTCCCAGTCGGTACCCACTGCGACGCCCTCGGCGTCTCGCGGTACCAGGGCCAGAACCAGCCGGTTGTTCTCGTCGAGAGCGCTGACCGCGATCCAGGCGCTGGTCAGGGCACCTGTCGTGTAGTACTTGACACCGTCCAACCGACCGCCGGTGATCCGCGTCGTCAGGTCCTGCGCGTGTTTGCCGCCGCGCTCGGCGAGACCGTTGCCCAACCGCCGTCCGGCCAGCACGTCGGTGAGGATCCGCTTGCGCGCCTCGGCACCGCCGTGCACCGCGAGCACGTCGACCATCAGGAAATGGCCCTGCGGGATCTGGGCGATCGCCGGATCCGCCATCGCCAGAATCCGGGTCACCTCGGCGAGCGTGCGCGGTCCCAATCCCGGGCCGCCGTCCGCGGCCGGCACGGTGACACCGAGCAGCCCGGAGGCGTCGAGAGCCGCGAGCGCCTCGTGCGGGATCACGTCCGCGCCGTCGCGGTCCCGCTGGATGTCGCCCGGTTCGAGCAGGTCGGCGAGCTGATGGGCGGCGGCGATCGCCGCGTCGTGGGTCTGGGGTACGGCCATCCGCCGATCCTATGTTTCGCCGGTTTCTCAAGTCGGGCCGTGCGCGCCCGATCTGCACCGGCGTTCCGCCCTGTCGATCGTCGTTGGAGGCCTCGTGCGCCTGATCTGCCTGCTCCGGCGCACCGACCGGCTCACCCGGCTGGCGATCCGGGCTCGCTTCGAACGCCACTCGCACCGGGCCCTCGCTCGCGGTCTTGCTCGCGGCCGGCGGACCGCGGTGCTGGTCATCGACTTGAACGGCGACGTCGACGACCGGCTGCTGGTGGAGTTCGCGTCGGTGCTGCGCCGCTGCCTGCCGCCGGGCGCCCTCCCGGCCCGGCTGGACGGCGCTGGTTTCGCGGTCCTGCTGCCGGAGATCAACACCCCGGAGGCGGCGTACGAGGTGAGCGGGCGCCTGGCCGCCGAACTCGGCCCGATCCTGATCGACGGCCGTCTCGTCACGCTCGCCGCCGCCATCGGAGTGACCGTCTCCGGACCCGCCGCCCGCACCCACGACGAACTGATGCACCGCGCCGAACTCGCCATGCACAAGGCGAAATCCCTCGGCCCCGACACCCGCTGGGCGATCTGGCAGGACTCCCCCGATCCCGGTCTCTCCGCCGCCGCTTAGAAGCCGATCAGCGCGTGTGGCCGGTACGGCGCCTCCAGCGCGGCGATCTCCGCGTCGGTCAGTTTCAGATCGACAGCGGCCACCGCGTCGTCGACATGCGACTGCTTCGACGCGCCGATGATCGGGGCGGTCACCACCGGCTTCGACAGCAGCCAGGCGAGTGCCACCCGGGCCGGCGACGTGTCCCGGGCTTTCGCTACGTCCGCGACCACGTCGGCGACCGCGAAGTCCTCCTCGTTCGACAGCCGGGCCATCATCTGGTCGGTCCGCGCCCGCACCGACTCGGCGGCCCGACCGCGTGCCAGCACCCCGCGAGCGAGAGGACTCCACGGGATCACCCCGACCCCCGAGTCCTGACAGAACGGCAGCATCTCCCGCTCCTCCTCCCGGTAGGCGAGGTTGTACTGCGGCTGCATCGACACGAACTTCGTCCACCCGTGCCGTTCCGCGGTGAACTGCGCTTTCGCGAACTGCCAGGCGTGCATGCTGGACGCGCCGAGATAGCGCGCCTTGCCGGCCTTGACCACGTCGTGCAACGCCTCCATGGTCTCCTCGATCGGTGTCTCCCGATCCCAGCGGTGAATCTGATAGAGATCCACATGGTCGGTACCGAGCCGCCGCAACGACGCGTCGATCGACGCCATGATGTGTTTACGGGACAGCCCTCGATCGTTCGGCCCGTCACCGACCGGGAAGAACACCTTGGTAGCCAGCACATAGTCACCACGGCCGGCGAAGAACGACCGCAACAACCGCCCAGTGATCTCCTCACTGCCACCGACCGAATACATGTCAGCGGTGTCGAAGAAGGTGATCCCCTGCTCCACGGCCCGCCGCACGATCGGCGCCGCCGCCTGCTCGTCGATCACCCAGTCCCGCCAGCCTTGCGACCCATAGGTCATCATCCCGAGACAGATCCGCGAAACCTTGACCCCGGTCCCACCCAGCCGCACATAGTCCATCCACGAACCCTATCGACACCCCCTACCGTCTCCGGGGCACATAAACCTGATGGCCGGCGTCCCACCACAGGACATGAAAGACCGCCTCGTCCAGGAATCCCCAGAGGCGAACGGCGCCTTCGAGACGGAACCGGAACAGCTCGTCGCCGATCACTTCGTCCAGATGCAGCTGAAGGATTCGCTGCTGAGCCTTCTCCAACGTCACGATGCCCTGGCTATGGTGTTTCCGATGCCCGCCCGACATCTGCGCACGAATCTCCCGCCAGGACAGCCTGCTCATCTCGCACAGAAAGTCGTGCAACTGCAGGTGGTCGCCGACTTTCAACCACGACCACGAACCGCAGTGAGAACGGTCGGCGTACCGGAAAGAGAACAACGGGTACCGGTCGTCGACCGTACGGTCGTCAGCGCCGGTGCGGGGAATCCTCTGTCCGCCGGAGAGTTGCTTGGACGCCTGCGTACGGACCTTCTTGAGCCCCATGTGCGGATCAGATGGCAGTCGGTGCCGGGCTGTCCCAGCCTTCCCATCTCAGGTCGCCGACGGAGGTGGCATCCTCAGCGGCATCGAGTGCCCCGTAGTACTCGACCAGGGCAGCCTCGGTGATCATGGCGTTGGATCGAGCCGTCGGCGCGAGCCCGTGGCGGGCGTCCCGCCACGGGCTCTCCGCGTGGGTGAGGTGGGAGAGCTTCCGCCCGTCCAAACCGCCGTAGGCACCGAGAACGATATCGACGGTCTCCCGCTCGCCAGGACTGAGCCGATCCGGATCGCCACCCTCGATGACCGTCACCTCGAACTGGCCACGGTGCCGGTCATAGAGGTCGGGCACCACTGGGCCGTTCGCCCAAGCTTCGATGCGCTCGGGGAACAACGGCCGGTCGTCCCAGACAAGATGCCAGGACTGGCTGTAGTAGACGAGTTTCTGCAGTTTCATCGCCGAAGTCGGGCCGAGTCTGGACAGGATGTATGCGGCGACGTCATGTGCGGTAGCCACGGGAAAACCTCCTGACCTGCGCATTCGTTTAGGATTCCGTGCCAGCAGTCCAGCGATGCGGTATGACATTTTCCGTCCCTTGCTCAGCGGCACGCCGACTGGTCGATGCGATTCACTTTCTCGGCCGACAGTGTCGCGTCGCCGTACCGAAGGCGGGAGTCCCCGCCCGTGTGACGCCGATGTCCGGTTGTCGACTCTTCTCGCCTGAGCCGACGATCACCCGGTCGGGTTCTGTTAACGAAGTGTTTCTGCGGGCGGTTTGTTCTTGTTTGTTCGGACACGAGAAATTCACGGGTGTCATCATCTTGAGACGTTTGGCTGCCGTAGATCTGTGTTGTCCGAATCGGACGACCTAAGGAGCCGTCATGCGCCTCTTCCCCCGTCCCCTCTCTCCCCGATCGCTGGTCGCCGGGCTCACCGCCGGCCTGCTCTCGCTCGGCCTGCTGGTCTCCCCCGCCCAGGCCGCACCCACCGGCATCCCGACGAAGGCCACCGCCCAGACCTACCTGAACTCGCTGACGGTGGCCGCCGAGGCGAACGCCAGCACGTACGATCGCGACCTCTTCCCGCACTGGATCACGATCAGTGGCACCTGCAACACGCGCGAGACCGTCCTGAAGCGGGACGGTACGAGCGTGGTCACCAGTTCGGCGTGTGCCGCGACCTCCGGGTCCTGGTTCTCGCCGTACGACGGTGCCACCTGGACCGCCGCGAGTGACGTCGACATCGACCACGTGGTGCCGCTGGCCGAGGCGTGGCGTTCCGGCGCCAGCGCCTGGACCACCGCGAAACGGCAGACGTTCGCCAACGACCTGACCCGCCCGCAGCTGATCGCGGTCACCGACAACGTGAATCAGTCGAAGAGCGACCAGGACCCGTCGACGTGGCAGCCGTCGGTCACTTCGTACCGCTGCACGTACGCCAAGATGTGGATCGCGGTGAAGTACTACTGGGCACTGACTCTGCAGTCGGCCGAGAAGACCGCGCTCCAGACGTCCCTCAGCACCTGCTCCAGCTGACGAAGTGATGGGGCGCCGCAGGACGCGGCGCCCTATCCCCGTAACGCCTCGATGATCCGCAGCACGATCTGTTCGCCGGTGGTTTCCCGCCCGGTTTCCGATCCCTTCGCGGCGCTACCCAGGGTGAGCCCGCCACTGTCCTGAACGATGACTTTCGCCGAGGCGTGCACGGCCGGAACCCCGGTGGCGACCAGCGCCGGAATGAGTTCCGGCCGCACTCCGCCACCGGCCTGGATCTCCAGTCGGCCGGCCGCGGCGTCGACCAGCCGCCGCAGACCGGGCAGACCGTCGGCGACCACCGTCGGACATCCGGCGGTGAGAATGCGGTGGACCCCGAGCCCGATCAACTCCTCGACTGCCTGCACCGGATCGGCCAGCATGTCGAACGCCCGGTGGAACGTCACGGTGGCACCGTCGGCGGCGGACACCGCCCGTTCGACGAGATCCGCGTCGACGCGCCCGTCCCGCAGGCCACCGATCACCACTCCGGCGGCACCTGCGGCGATCGCGTGGCGCACGTCGCGAATCGTCGTGACGACTTCGGCAGCGCTGTACGCGAAACCGCCGGGCCGGGGCCGGACCAGCACGTGCACCGGGACGGCACCGGCCGCGGCCTCGATCAGCCCGAGCGACGGGGTGACACCGCCGAGCGGCAGAGCACTGCACAGTTCGACACGGTCCACACCGAGGCGAGCGGCGACGTCGATGCCGTGGTCGTCCTGGACGGCCAGTTCGAAGGCGATCATCGAAGCCTTCCCGCCGTCAGGGCGGGAACAACGGATGTGGAGCAGGCAGGGGGCGTCGACATGTCCTGAGCGTAGGGCCAGCGCCGCACGTCAGAGGCGGGCCGGTGTCCGGGCGGACGGCACGACGGTAGCGGCCGTCCGGCTCGCCGCGAGGGTGACGGCGACGCTGTCGAGAGTGCCGGTGGCGCTGGTGACGGAACCGTTGATGATCGCGGCGAAGACCAGATCGCGGCCGCCCACGTCGGTGAGGTAGCCGGAGAGCGCGTTGACGCCGGTCAGCGAGCCGGTCTTGGCCCGCACGTTCCCGGCGGCCGGGGTGCCGCGCATCCGGTTACGGAGCGTACCGCCGATCATCAGGTCCGGGTTGCCGGCGACCGGCAGAGCCGTGCGGAAGGCCGGAAACCAGGTGCGGCCGCGCGCCGCCCGCAGCAGCGTGGTCACTTGACGGACGGTCATCCAGTTCCGCCGGCTCAGCCCGGATCCGTCACTCATCGTCAGCAGCCGGGTGTCGACGCCGAGACGCCTGAGGGCGGCGGTGGCGGCGGTCAGCCCGGCCGGCCAGTTGCCCGGTTTTGCCGGGACGGTGGCCCGCGACATGGCTTTGACCAGGATCTCAGCGTGCCCGTTGTTGGAGAGTTTCAGGAGGGGCCGGAGGATCTCGGTCAGCGGTGGCGAGGCGAGAGCGGCCACGTTGCGGGCTTTCCCGGGGACCACCCCCTTGCTGGTACGCCCGGCAACCCGCACGCCGTGTCGCCGCAACGCCGCCCGAAAGATGCCGGCCGCTGTGGCGGTCGGGTCGGGCACGGCGACCATGGTCGTGCCGGACCGTCCGGCGGCCACCGCACCACTCACGGTGACGTTCCTGGTGCCGTGCACCCGCACCGCGTCGACCGAGTCCCCGCTTCCCCGGGTGACGGCCCGGTTGCCCACTCGAACGCTCTTCGTCGGCGGCCAGACCGTCACCACCGGCCGCTTACCGGCCACGCCCTTGTACCGGACCTCGACCGCGGCCGTGTCGAACCGGGTGTTCGCGGCGAACGTGAGCCCCGAGATCGGAGCCGTGTAGTCATAGGTCTCGTCGGACCAGGACCAGTCGAGCCCCAGCGGCACCCGGTCGAACCAGGTGTCGTCAGCGATCAGCCGCCCCGCGAACCGCCGGGTTCCCGCCCGTGCGACGGCCGCGGCGAGCTGGTCGTACCGCTGGTAGGTCATCGTCGGGTCACCCCGCCCCTGCAGGTAGAGGTCTCCCCCGAGGGCCCGGACGGCGGTCCGGAACCGGTATCCGGGCCCGAGCACCTCCAGCGCGGCCGCTGCGGTGAGCAGTTTCTGGTTGGAGGCCGGCAGCACCCTAACCTCGGGATTGCGCTGGTAGAGCACTGCCCCGCTGCCGGCGTCCCGCACGTCCACGGCGACGGTGGCCCCGGCCAGCCCGTCAGCCGCGAGGATCCGGTCGAGCTCGCTCCCGAGCGCCGCGCTCGGGGTGCCGGTCGCCGCCACGGCGGGCGCGGGCACGACGAGCAGCGTTCCGGCGAGCACCGCCACGAGAACCCGGCCAAGACGCATCAGGACTTTCTACCACCGGAATTCTCGCGCGCCGTCGTTTATCGCCGGCCCAGCAGGTGGAGTGTCAGCTCGTCCTTGTCGTCGTAGTACATCGCCAGGACCTGCTCGAACACCCCCGGCTCGGCGGCGGCACGCGCGAACAGGGTCATCGACGAACGCAGCTTCAGATCGTCGGGGTACCCCAGGATCTCCCCGGCGGTGAGCCCCCGGTGCGCCAGCAACGCCTCGGCGCACTGTGTCAGACGGGGCCCGAGGACCGGATGAGCCAGATAGTCGCGCGCCTCGGCGAGGTCCCGGATGCCGTACCGCTGCGCGTTGGCGCTGGCGCCCAGCCCGTCCAACTGCGGAAAGACGAACCACATCCAGTGGGTACGTTTACGCCCGGCCGTCAATTCGGCGAGAGCGCGGTCGAAGACGCCGTCCTGGGCCCGTACGAATCGATCGAGGTCATTCACGGGCTTTTCGGGTCTCCCGGTCGTTGGCTTTCTGAACGGCTTCCACCAGTTCCGGTTTTGTCATCGTCGACCGGCCGGCGACGTCCAGCTTGCGCGCCACGTCCATCAGGTGTTCCTTGGTCGCGTTGGCGTCCACACCGCCTTTGGCGTCGTCTCCGCCGTCGTCGCTGGGCCCCTTCTCCGGCTTGGGCTCCCAGTGATCGCCGACCTTCTCGAACGAGTGCTTGACCGCCGACAGCGCGGTGCGGTGGGCGCGTTCGCCCTCGCCGTACTGTTCGACCGCCGAGTCGTGGGTCTTGACGAAGGTGCGCTGCGCCTTCGCCGGGGACCTTTTCAGGGTGTCGGGTAGCTCGTCGCGTCCGGGCATACCCGCGGGATTCCCGGCACCGGTCAGCTCAAACCGCCGAAGCGCGCGAACCGGACGCCGGGCGCGGCGGGGCTGGTACGGCGGGCCACACCGAGGCCGCTCACGCCCTCGACGGTCACCTCGACGATGTCGGCGTCGGTGAACAGGGTGGTCTCGCCGCCGGTGGGCATCCGCAGGATCAGGTCGCCGTGGTCGCGGACCTCGCCCCCGGCGGCGGTCAGGCCGGTGGCGCCGCTGATCAGGTACGGGTCCAGGTTGGGGTGCGGGGTGACGATCAGCCGCTCGTCGCGGACCGAGAGGACCCACGGCAGGCTGAGCGCGCCGGACCAGGCCAGGTCGTCGCCGAGGCGGGCGAGCAGGCAGCGCCGGCCGGCCGCGTCGACGAAGGTGACGGCGGGCCCGAGTGAGCCGCGGCCGAAGGTGCCCCAGGTGCGGGCGGTGAAGTGCAGGCCGTCGTAGTCGCCGATCCCGTACGCCACCTCGTCGCCGGTGGTCACCATCAGGACCCAGGAGCCGTCCAGTGGGAACAGCCGCGGGCAACCCCAGGTGGCCTGTTCCTTGGCGATGAGGACCCCGTCGTACGACCAGTTCAGCAGGTCGGCCGAGTGGTATTGCAGGACCGCCGCGGAACCGTCGCGCAACCGGCCGCTGAGCAGCATCCGCCAGCCGCTGCCGGCCCACCAGACGGCCGGGTCGCACATGTCGGTGACGCCGGACGGTGGGGTGGTGATCAGCGGGCCGGGCACGTCCTGCCGCCAGCCGGCGAAACCGGGCTCGGGCACGGCCCGGGTGATCTGGCCGTCGCCGCGGGTGTAGAAGATGACCGGCCCGGCCACCACCGTGCCGCAGCGGGCGTCGCCGGGAGCCGGGACGACACCCTGCTCGGTCCAGATGACCAGGTCGTCGGAGATCGCCCAGCCCCAGGCGGTGCCCTCACCGGCGATGTCGAGTTCGTAGAAGACGTGATGACGCCCGTCCACCGCGAGCACACCGAAGAGGTCACCGACACGCCCGGTACGCGGGGTGAAGTGCAGACGGGGCCGTGGCGCTAGTTCCATGCCTCAGCCTCCCATCGACCGCGATGCCGCACCAGTAGGGACGAATGCCGATATGGTGAGCGGCTAATCTGGCGTCGTGCCTTACACACCGGGGGAGACGGCGGAGCGGCTCGGCGTCAGCATCGACACGATCCGCTACTACGAGAAGATCGGTCTGATGCACGGCATCCGGCGCACCTCGGGTGGCCGGCGGGTGTTCTCCGACGACGACCTGTCCCGGCTGGGGCTGCTGCGGTGCCTGCGGGACTCGGGCATGCCGATCGCCCGGTTGCGGCGGTTCGCCGAACTGCTGGCCGACGACGGGGACGACGCGGCCGGCCGCCGTGCCGAGCTGCTCGAGGAGCACGATCGGGAGATCGACGCCAAGGTCGAGCAGCTGCGGCACGAGCAGCGGCGGGTGCGCGAGAAGATCGCGTGGTACCGGTCGTTGAGCTAGTAACGGCAGCGCATGACGACCAGGCTGTGCCGGGTGACATGCACTGACGTACCGGCGCGGGCGGTTTTGCGGCGGACCGCCAGCAGCGGGTCGGCGGTGTTGGCGGCGATCTCCCAGGTCCGGCCGTAATCGCGGTCGGGCAGGGTGAAGGCCACGTCCTCGTCGAGCGGGTTGAACAGCAGCAGGAACGAATCGTCCTTGATCTCCTCGCCGAGGGCGCCGCGTTCCGGAATGCCGTGGCCGTTGAGGAAGACGGTCATCGTCATGCCGCTGCGGGTGTTCCAGTCCGCGTCGGTCATGATCCCGCCGTCGCGGCGCAGCCAGGCGATGTCGGGCAGTTTCGAGTCGCCGGCCGGGTCGCCGGTGAAGAACCGCCGGCGCCGGAAGATCGGGTGGTCGGCACGCAGTTTCAGCAGCCGGCGGGTGAAGCCGGTGAGCACGTCCTCGTTGCGTGCGTCGATCCAGTCGACCCAGGAGATGTCGCCGTCCTGGCAGTAGACGTTGTTGTTGCCGTGCTGGGTGCGGCCCAGTTCGTCACCGTGCGCGATCATCGGGACGCCCTGGCTGAGCAGCAGCGTGGCCAGGAAGTTCCGTTTCTGGCGCTCCCGCAGCACGATGACGTCCGGATCCTCGGTCTCGCCTTCGACACCGCAGTTCCACGACCGGTTGTGGGACTCGCCGTCGCGGTTCCCCTCACCGTTGGCGTCGTTACGTTTCTCGTTGTACGACACCAGATCGTGCAGGGTGAAACCATCGTGCGCGGTCACGAAGTTGATCGACGCGATGGGCCGCCGGCCGTCGTCCTGATAGAGGTCGGAACTGCCGGTGAAACGGGACGCGAACTCGCCCAGACTGGACGGTTCACCACGCCAGAAATCGCGCACCGAGTCGCGGTATTTGCCGTTCCACTCGGTCCAGTTCGGCGGGAAGCCACCGACCTGGTAACCGCCGTCGCCGACATCCCACGGTTCGGCGATCAGCTTGACCTGGGAGACCACCGGGTCCTGATTGACCAGGTCGAAGAAGGCGGCCAACCGGTCCACCTCGTGGAATTCACGGGCCAGGGCGGCGGCCAGGTCGAACCGGAAACCGTCGACGTGCATCTCGGTCACCCAGTACCGCAGCGAATCCATGATCAGCCGCAGGGACTCGTGATGGCGCACGTTGAGGCTGTTACCGGTGCCGGTGGTGTCGTAGTAGTAGCGCTTGTCCTCGTCGACCAGCCGGTAGTAGGCCGGATTGTCGATACCCCGGAACGACAGCGTCGGCCCCAGGTGGTTGCCTTCGGCGGTGTGGTTGTAGACCACGTCGAGAATGACCTCGATGTCCGCCGCGTGCAGGGCTTTCACCATGGCCTTGAACTCCTGCACCTGCCCGCCGGTGCCGCCGAACGAGGAATAGCCGTTGTGCGGGGCGAAGAAGCCGATCGTGTTGTAGCCCCAGTAGTTGGTCAGCCCGCGCTCGATCAGCCCACTGTCGTGGACGAACTGGTGCACCGGCATCAACTCGACGGCGGTGATCCCGAGTTCCTTCAAATACTTGATCATCGCGGGATGAGCCAGGCCGGAGTACGTTCCCCGTACGTCATCGGGAATGTCCGGGTGTTGGATCGTCATGCCTTTGACGTGCGCCTCGTAGATCACCGTCTCCCACATCGGGATCTTCAGCGGCCGGTCGTTGCCCCAGTCGAAATACGGATTGATGACGACGGAACGCGGCGAGAACGGCGCCGAATCGAGGTCGTTGAAGGACTCCGGATCACCGAAGTCGTACGAGAAGAGCGCCTGATCCCACTGGTAGTCGCCGTCGATCGCCTTGGCGTACGGGTCCAGCAACAGTTTGCCGGGATTACACCGCTGACCCCAGGACGGCTCGTACGGGCCGTGCACGCGGTAGCCGTACCGCTGCCCCGGCACCACCCGTGGCAGGTAACCGTGCCAGACCAGCGCCTCCCGTTCCGGCAGGTCGATCCGGGTCTCCGTGCCGTTCTCATCGAACAGACACAACTCGACCCTGGTCGCCGCCTCGGAGAAGAGCGCGAAATTCGTACCGCCACCATCGTAGGTGGCCCCCAGCGGGTACGGGTTGCCCGGCCAGATATGCCTGGGTTGTGCACACACGAACGATCATCGTCCCATCGTTGTTCTGGGCCAGTTCTACTTTATAGCCTTCGGGTTTCCACAGTTCAGCATGGTGCTCGAGGGTGGCCGTGCCGGCGGGAGCCGGCGGGGTACCGCACGGCAGGCCCGCAAGACATTGACGGGATTAAATATCACGACATCTGGCGGTAGCTTCATCCAAGGCACCCAAGGACCAGGCACGCGTTTGCAAGAGTTGCTCCGGGGCTCGCTATCGCCGCCAGGGTGGCGGCCGCCTGGCATTACCCTGATGGCTCGCCGCTGACACGTCAGAACCCAGTGGCCGGCCCGATGTGGCGACATCGAGGCCGCGCACGGTGGCGGTGTCTGCACACCTACGATCACCACCGGCACCACTGCGCCATCGGCGGCCCACCCGCCAGCCGCGTTCCCAACCTCCTTGGGCAGAACACCTAGCTAGCCGCAGCCACTCAGCTGAGGCGAGGGCGCTCTGTCCGAGCCTTGACAGGTCGGCCGCCTTGCCCAAGGTCCGTAGCGGGATCGCACAGGGCATTGATCAGGTTGCGCACTTGCGGGTCGGCGGGGGTGGGCGCGGCAAACCCGGTGAGGCGGTGCAGGATCAGTCCTTCCACGCCAGCCAGCAGTGTCGTTGCGATGTCGGCCGGCTGGTCCACGCCGAGGTCGGTGAGGGTCGCAGCGATGAGGTCGACGAGTCGGCGGCGGTCGCCGTTGAGGCTGTCCATCAGAGCTGGCTCCACGACGCCCTGCACGAAGATGACGTACCGGGCGACGGTTCTCGTCCGCAGGGGGCCGGTGGCGGCGTCGACGAAGGCGGCGAGCGCGTCGGTGAGCCGGGCCAGATCGGTCGGTGGGCCGGCGGCGACGGCGGCCCGCCAGTCCACCTCGTCGAGCTCGTGCAGCCGTGCGACGGCGGCGGAAACGAGAGCCGCTCGGGTGCGGAAGTAGTTGGACGTGGAGCCCGGCGGGAGCGCGGCGGCGGTGTCGACCCGGGCGTGGCTGAGCGCATGGATGCCGCCGGTCCCGAGCACGCTCAGTGCGGCGTCGACGATCTTCGTCACGGTCGCTGACGGCATCGGATCACTGTACCGGCAGCCGCCGTTCTATCTCGGCGACGGCCTGACTGACGCCGTCCTCGGTGGCGAGCCGGGACCCGATCAGCGCGGCGCCTTCTCGGTAGCCTCCGGCTGAAGCGATCGCCGCCGCGAGCCGCCCGGGGGTCAGCGCCCGCCGATGCAGCGGTGGGGGTCCCGCGCCGATCGCGGCGACTCGCTGGGCCCAGAACGGCTGGTCGGCCGTGAAGGGCAGGCACACACTGGGCGTCCCGGCGCGTAGTGCCGCCGCAGTGGTGCCCGCGCCGGCGTGGTGTACGGCTACGGCGACGCGGGGGAACAGCGCGGCGTGCGGCTCGTCGTCGACGACGAGCACATTCCGTTGTCCGGCCGACAGGCCGGCCGCTCCGCGCTGTACCACCACGCGCCGGCCGAGCCGAGTGAGTGTACGGCTGATCAGGTCACCTGCGCCGGGCGGAGACATGCTACCGAGTCCGATGTACACCGGCGCGTCACCGTCGTCGAGGAAGTGTTGCAGGGTAGGCGACAGGCCGGCGTCCGCCCTCGGCCACCAGTAGCCGATGGTGCGGCGCCAGACCGGCCAGTCCGGTGGGGAAGGCACGACGGCTGGGCTGAACCCGTACAGGACCGGCCACTGTTCGGCTTCCATCCGACGGAACATCGCGGTCGGGCCAGCGGCCGGCAGTCCCAGCTCGTGTCGTAGCGCCGCGGTCTGCCGGGCGAACGGCAGCTGGCCGAGCAGTCGTAGCGACCGTGCTGCAGCCTTGTTGCCCCAGGCGCCCAGCGATCGGGTGGTCAGCAGCGGCGGTGGGAACTCCCGGGTCGGGTCCAACGGCTGAAGGAAGACGCCGATGCTCGGGATTTTCCGGGCTTCGGCCACGTGATAGCCGATCCAACCCATGCCGCCGAGCAACAGCAGATCCGCTTCTACGGACGCGGCCGCTACTGCCCTGCCGATGTCCAGCCATCGACCGGCGAGCACCCGGGCGAACCGTCGTACGGTCAGCGGGCGCGTATCCGGCCCCGTACTGAACTCCACCGGTAGCGATACGAAGCCCAGCCCGGCCGACTCCACGTGACCGCGAAGCGACGTGTGGGTGGCGACGTCAATGCAGTGGCCTGCGTCCCGCAGTGCAGAGCCGAGCGCCACGTAGGGCACGACGTCACCCCGCGTGCCGACCGTGACGATCACTATTGTGGCCATCTCCTCACTCTACTAGGATCGTAGTAATCGATCGAGATGTGTCGAGTTCTGTCATCGGTGCGCAGCGCACGAGTCAGGCGCTAATTCGCACAGGAAGGACATCCTGGAAACGCCAGGTGTGACGGTTGTCAGCTGCCGGCACGAACCCCGCCGCAGAACCACTACGTGTCGGCGGGCGACTGAAGTGCCCGGCGGGACGTCTTCGCCTGATCAACGGGCCCACCTCGATCTGGACCCTGTTCGGCAGCCAGTCCTGCCGGGGGAGGATGAATGTTGATCATCACGTCCACTGACGGCACGATCGTGAGAGCGGTCGCTGAAGGCTCCGGCCCACCGATCGTGGTTCTGCATGCGGGCATGAACGATGAGACGGCATGGCGGCGTGTGGCTACGCACCTCACAGCGCGGTTCCGGGTCGTACGCGTACGGCGCCGCCGCTATCGCATGGATCTGGACCCGCCGCCGGGACTGGCAGCAGAGACGGCCGACGCCGTGGCAGTTGCCCGCGCGCTCGGGCGGCCAGTGCTGTTGGTCGGGCACTCGTCCGGCGGCGTCGTTGCGCTGGAAGCACTGCTGGTCGCGCCGGACGCGTTCGTCGGCGCGGTCCTCTACGAGCCGCCCGTGGTCGTCGGCGCACCGCTGGGTGGTGACGCGAACGTCCGGGCGCAAGCCGCGCTGGCGAGCGGCCGCCCACGCCGAGCGATCCAGATCTTCCTGCGTGACGTCGTCCGCCTGCCACGGGTCCTGGCCTGGCTATCCGCTGTGCTGGTCGCCGCCCTGCCGAGCTGGCGGCGGCTGATCCCACGCCAACTCGACGACAACGCCGCCATCGACGCACTCGGTGACCGGCGCTCCGCCTACACCGCCATCTCACGTCCGGTGCTGCTGCTCGGTGGCGGGCGCAGCCCGCAGCACCTGGCCGAGCGCCTGTCGGCGCTGGCCGAAGTCATCCCCGGCGCGGAGCGGGTGAGTCTGCGGGACCAGGGCCACGGCGCCAATCTGCGGGCACCGGCCCGAGTCGCCGCTGTCGTGGCCGCCTTCGCCGACCGGTTGTTCGTCTGAGGAGTTCGGAAGGGGCCCCACATGAGGAAGCGATGGTTCGTTGCGGCACTGCTGTTGAGTCTTGGCACTGCGCTGGCGCTGTTGTTTCTTCCGACGGTGGCGGTGAACGAGGCGTACGGGCCGGCCGGGAGCGGCCAGAGCGGCCAGGTCGTCGTCACCGATCGGATGGCGAGCCTCTGGGACAGCCGACCCGAGGTCGCCTTCGCGCTGGCGGTACCGGTGCTGGCGTGTGCCCTACCGTTGCTGGTCCGGCCTCGTCATCGACGGGCCGCGGCTGGGTTGAGCATCACGGCATTGACCGTGTTCGTGCTTCTCGGCCTGCTGTCGGTCGGGCTGTTCTTCCTTCCCGGTGTGATCCTGATGGCGATCGGAGCCGTGCGGTTCAGGCCTAGAGACTCTTAAGGAGACTTGTGCGTATTGTCTTGGCCGCCGCGCCGCTGCACGGGCACCTCCTGCCGCTGGTGCTGCTCGCCGCGGCCAGCCGAGTTCGCTGCAGGGCCGGCCCGCACGGTAGTCGGTGAGCGCTTGCCGGGTGTTAGGGGATCATCGGGTCCGGCAGGTCGTTCAGGGGGTGCCACTGACCCGGGCACCGCCGCGGAGATCTAGGCGACAAGTCAGAGATGTGAGCCGGGACCAGGGGTAGAACCGAGGCGTGCCCCGTCGTCATCTCGTGCTCGCGATCTGTTGTATGAGTCTGCTGATCATCAGCCTGGACGTCACGATCGTGAACGTCGCGTTGCCTGCTATCCGGGCGGACCTGGACGCGCCGGTGTCCGGGCTGCAGTGGACTCTCGACGCGTACACGCTGGTTCTGGCCAGTCTTCTGGTGCTGGCCGGGTCGACTGCTGACCGCATCGGGCGGCGCCGGGTCTTTCAGACGGGGCTGGTCCTGTTCACGGTGGGGTCGCTGCTGTGCAGTCTGGCGCCGTCGCTGGGGTGGCTGATCGCCGCCCGTGCGCTGCAGGCCGTCGGGGGCTCGATGTTGAACCCGGTCGCCATGTCGATCATCACGAACACGTTCACCGAACCGAAGGAACGGGCTCGGGCCATCGGCGTCTGGGGCGCGGTCACCGGGTTCAGCATGGCGCTCGGTCCGCTGGCCGGCGGGTTCCTGGTGCACTCGTTCGGCTGGCGTTCCATCTTCTGGATCAACCTGCCGGTCGGGATCGCCGCATTCCTGCTGGCCTGGCGGTTCATCCCGGAGTCGCGGGCCGAGCACGCCCGGCGGCCGGACCCGGTCGGGCAGGTGCTGGTCTTCATGCTGCTGGCCGGGGTCACGTTCGGCATCATCGAGGGCCCGGCGACCGGCTGGACCTCCCCGCTCATCCTGGGCTGTTTCACGCTGGGCGCGCTGGCGCTGGCCGCGCTGCTGTGGTGGGAGCCGCGCCGCGCGGAACCCCTGATCGAACTGCGGTTCTTCCGCAGCATCCCGTTCTCCGGGGCCACCCTGGTCGCGGTCTGCGCGTTCGCGGCGCTCGGCGGGTTCCTCTTCCTGAACACGCTGTACCTGCAGGAGGTGCGTGGTCTGTCGGCGTTGCACGCGGGGCTGTACACGCTTCCGATGGCGGTCATGACGATCATCGCGTCGCCGCTGTCCGGGCGGCTGGTCGCCGCCCGTGGCACGCGTCTGCCGCTGCAGATCGCGGGTGTCGCGATGGCGCTCGGCCTGCTGCCGTTGACGTGGGCCGGGCCGGACACGCCGCCGTGGCAGTTGTTCGTCGGCTATCTGCTGTTCGGGTTCGGGTTCGGCATGGTGAACACGCCGATCACGAACACCGCGGTCTCCGGCATGCCCCGCGAGCAGGCGGGGGTGGCGGCGGCGATCGCGTCGACCAGCCGGCAGGTGGGCAGCGCGCTGGGGGTGGCGGTGATCGGTGCGGTCGTCGCCTCCGCGGCCGCGGGCGCGGGCTCCCCGGTGGCCTGGTGGATCCTCTGCGGCCTGGGGATCGCGGTGCTCGTGCTGGGCCGGTTCAGCACCAGCCGCTGGGCACACGCGACCGCCGACTCCGCCGGGCTTTGACGGGATCGATGGCATTGCCGGCGTGCGGCCCGCCGTTTCAGGGGCCGGGCATCTGCGCGATCACGTCGTCCCAGAGCTCCGCCGGCAGGTTGTGGCCCATGCCGGGGTACGACTCGAAACGCGCGCCGGGGATCTGCGCGGCTGTGTCCCGCCCGGCGCGTGGCTTGCTCAGCGGGTCGTCGGCGCCGGAGATGACGACCGTCGGTGCGGTGATGCCCGACAGCGGCGGGTATCGCACGGCGCGACTGGCCGCGAGCTGCCGTTGAGTGGCCCCCGGGTCGCGGGGGCTACGGGCGTGACTGACGGCGGCGGTCTCCCGCGCCCACTGCTCCGGGAACGGGTAGCCGGGCGAGGCGAACACCCGGTAGGTCTCCACCAGATTGGCGACCTGCTGCTCCGGGGTGACGGGTTTCGGCAGCGGGTGGGTGCCGTCGAGCAGCGCCCGGAAGGGCCGCCGCCGGCCGGTTCGGGATAGTGCGTGGACAGGCCGCTGTCGCGGTTGTCGAAACGGGCCACGTGATGACCGGCTTCGACCAGGCGCTCGCAGAACGCGTCCGGCCACCAGATCATCTGAAAGTCCAGCCCCATGATCAGCAGCAGCGGCTCGCCGGAGTCACCGAAGGTCTCGTGGGCGATCTCGGCGTCGTTGTCACGGGCGTACTCGACGGTCATCCCGCCCCCTCGTTTTCATGCACCCGCATGATAACCCTGCGTCAACAAGAGTGGGTACTGTCGGAACGTGCCGAAACAGATTGATCATGAGCAGCGGCGACGGCTGCTGGCCGACGCGGTCTTCGCGGCCATCGGCGCCGCCGGGTTCGAGTCGGTGAGTCTGCGCGACGTGGCCGAACGGTCCGGCCTCTACCAGCCGTCCGAGGCCCTGGCGCTGATCGACGCGCACCTGGACCGGGTGTTCCAGCAGTGAGCGAGATGCTGGACATCAAGCGCATCTACCTGCAGGCGGGGGCCGCGGATCTGCCGCGCGGGCGGGAGATCCTGGATCGGTGGCCGGCGGCGACGATCGTCGACATCGAGAGTCACCAGCGGATTCCGGAGGTCTACGGCGCCGAGACGAACGTCCGGCGGTGGGTCCGGATCAAGCGGGAGGCGCTCGTCGTCGGGATCAAGAAGACGATGACGGCCCGGCCCAACGGGCGTTCCGCCGATTTCATCGCCCCGTCCACCGCCAATGGTTGTGCGATGGCGTGCGCCTATTGTTACGTTCCGCGGCACAAGGGATACAGCAACCCGATCACGGTTTTCGCGAACATCGAGCGGATTCTGTCGTACACCGGAAAACACGCGGTCCGGCAGGGCCGCAAACCCGAACCGAACGAATGCGACCCGAAGGACTGGGTCTACGACATCGGGGAGAACTCCGACTGTTCGGCGGACGCGCTGGTCAGCGACAACGTCCGTGATCTGGTGGACCTCTTCAAAGGATTGCCGAACGCGAAGGCCAGTTTCGCCACCAAGTACGTCAACCGGGATCTGCTGGGCTGGGATCCACAGAAGAAGACCAGGATCCGGTTCTCGCTGATGCCGCAGGCGGACGCGAAACTGCTCGACATCCGGACCAGCCCGGTCGGCGAACGGATCGCGGCGATCGACGATTTCGTCGCCGCCGGTTACGAGGTGCACGTCAACTTCAGCCCGGTGGTGGTCCGGGACGGCTGGCTCGACGACTGGCGTGACCTGCTGGATCAACTCGACGCCGGGATCAACGCCGAAACGCGACGGCAGCTCGCGACCGAGATCATCTTCCTGACCCACAACCGGGGACTGCACGAGGTGAACCTGGGCTGGCATCCGCGGGCCGAGGACCTGCTGTGGCGACCGGAGTTGCAGCAGATAAAACGCTCTCAGAACGGCGATCTGAACGTCCGTTATCGCACCGGATCCAAAGGCGGATACGTCCGGGCGCTGACTGATCTGATCCGGGCCCGGACCCCGTACCTGCGGATCCGGTACGCGTTCTGAAAAGGCCCCGCCGCATTCCGGCGGGGCCCCTGGATCAGTCAGGCGAACCGGGCCGCGATCCAATCGGCCACCTGCACCGACGACTGGATGACGGCACCGTCATGGTTGGCACCGTCGATCGTCTGGAAGGTCACCGACACCCCGTACGAGGTGGCCTGGCCGGCGAGGATCTCGGAGAGGAAGTACGGCACGGCCTCGTCGTCGGTCCCGTGGACGAGGAGGACGGGCGCACTCGGCGCGGTCTGCAGCGGATTCTCGTAGGCCATCATCTTGTTGACGACCGCCTGCGGAACGGTTCCGCCCTCGACCAGTTGAGCGGCGGTGAAGTTCTCGAAGGCGGCCAGGATCGGGTAGAGGCAACCGGTCTGGAGCACACCGAGTTTGGCTTCGGCCGGCGCGGCCAGCACCGTCTTCGGGTCGAAGGCGGGTTCCACCGCGTTGATCCCGTAGAGCGCCATCACCAGGTAACCCTGCGCCGCGGTGCCAGGAATGCCCTGGACGATCTCCTGGATGTTGGAGAGCGGCGCGATCGAGGCGGTGCCCTTCAAAACCAGATTGCCGTCGTACGTGGGAGCCAGCTGACTGGCGAACAGTGCTCCGGAGCCGCCCTGGGAATGGCCGTCGACGACGTACTGGGTGGACAGCGCGGTGTCGAGGTAACGGGCGGCCCGGACGTTGTCGATCAGAGACCGGGCGGCACTGGCGCCGACCAGATAGGGGTGCGCCTGCGCGGTGCCGAGTCCCGGGTAGTCGGGTGCGGCGACGGTCCAGCCACGGCTGAGCAGTTCAGCGACCGCGATCCGCGCCTCCTCCCAGAAGACCGCCTGATTGTTCGAGGGCGCGCAGATGTCGGCGAGTCCGGTGGTGCCGTGCCCCCACGCCACCACTTTGTTCTTCTTGCCGGTCTTGGGGGTGAGCACCAGACCGGTCGCGGTGGTCAGGCTGCCGTTGATGTTGGTGGTGACGTACTGGATCCGTTTGCCGGTGGCGAGCGCGGACAGGGTGGCCGGCAGGCTCGCGGTGGTCGAGCTGAGCACGAATCCCGGCACGGTCGCGTATGCCGGTCCGGCAGTGGCGACCACTACCCCGCACACGGCGATCAGCGCGGCGAGGAACAGACGGGAGATCTTCTTCAATGGCACCAGGTTCTCCTGCGAAATCCGAAGTGGATGATCGATGGATGACACAGCCTAAAGCCGATCTTCCCCGGAACGGATCGGTTGGCACGGTCAGTGGTGCGTGCCTCTTCGGGTGTCCGCACACGTCAACAGAACGATGTGCCACCGGAATTCAAAAGATCCATTTAATCGATCGTTCAATATCAAAGTCAGACACTGATCGGCTCGTGCGAGCCCACCCGGAGAGTGTGCAGCGGCCACGGCACGCCTGTCTCGCCGTTCTACGGAAACGCTCCCGCTGAGCAGATCCGGTCTCGGGACCGGTTTCCGGCGACTCCGCAGAGAACGCGCTCCGGGTAAGACTTCCGGTCAGCGAGCCGGCGGATGCCAGGGCCGGGCGGAGTCCGTGGTCACGGCGCCCGCTGTCACCCGTACCGCAAATGTCGGACGGTCTTGACCTTGCACCGGGCCCAGATAGCCGTGCCCGGTCAGATGACACCAGGCCGGCAGGTCGATCGGCGCGGCCGGATCGGTGGCGATCAGATGGATCACCGTGTCCGCGGGCAGCGTCGTGGTGAGTTTGCGCAACTCGATGAGCAGCAGCACACAGCGACGGTCCCCACCGTCCAGGACGACCGGCGTCATCGGAACAGGGCCAGCGTCGCGGGCAACTGCGAGTGCAACGGCGACGGCAACGCCGCCGGGGTGAACCAGGCCAGCTCGTCGAACTTGTCCGGCTCCCCGATCCGCACCCCGGCCGGGTCGACGAGCACCGCGAAGACCACCGCGACCCAGTGCGACGGCGGGTCCGCGCGCAGCACGTTACGGACCCCGAGCTGCCGGATCTCCAGAGGACGCGCCGAGTACTCCTCGCCGACCTCCCGGGTCACCGCGGCCTCGAACGTCTCCCCGAACTCGAGCGCCCCGGCCCCGCAGTCCCAGGCGCCCGGCTCGTCGCGGGCCCGGGCGGACCGGCGGGCCAGCAGAATCCGGCCGTCGCCGTCGTGACACACGAAAACACAGGAGACCGAAGGTTGCACCCTACGATCATGCAACACCGGGACGGGCGGCCAGGATGCACGTGTCGTCATCCGGGTTGGCGCGCTGCAACCGGCCCAACAACTCGCCGAGCGGCTGCCGGGGAGCCGCCCGCACCGCGTCGTCGACCGTGGTGATCAGCGCGTCCAGCCCCACGTCCAGGCTGCGCCGCCGATGTTCGACCAGGCCGTCGGTGTAGAGCAGCAGCACGTCCCCGGAGTCGAACCCGGCGACCGCGTTCGCGTACCGGGCGTTCTCCACCACCCCCAGCATCGGACCGGGCGGGCGGGCCAGCGGTGCGGTGTAGCCGCGCCGGTTCAGCAGCGGCGGCGGATGCCCCGCCTGCGCCCACACCAGCTCACCGCGGGACGGATCGAACCGGGCGATCACCGCGGTGGCCGCCAGTTCCGAATCGTCCGCGCCCAGTTCACAGGTCAGCTGGTTGAGGTGTTCGAGAAGGGTCCCCGGGTCGCTGGTGACCACCGACAGGGCCCGCAGCGCGTGCCGGAGCTGAGCCATCACGGTCGCCGCGTGGGTACCGTGCCCCGCCACGTCACCGACCGCCAGCAGCGTCGACCCGTCACTGAGCGCCGCCGCGTGGAACCAGTCACCGCCGACCATCGTCTCCTGAGTGGCCGGCAGATAACGCAACGCCACCCGCAACCCCGGCAGATCGAGCGGCTCCGCCGGAATCGGCAGGATGATCCGCTGCAGACGGCCGGCCAGGTCATGTTCGGCCGCCAGAGTCCGCTCCACCTCGGCCAGCCGGTCCGCGTCCCGTGGCCCCGCCGCCCGCTCCCAGCTGATCAGCAGCCCCGGCCCGAGCCGCCCCGCCCGGATCACGAAGTCGGCACCACCGATGCGCACCGGCCCCAGATCAGCCGGCTCCCCGGTGTCGAGAACCCGCTGATAGGCCTGCCAGCGCTCCTCGGTGATCATCTGCCGGCGCAGCGGCGACCCGATCAGCTGCGCACCCCGCCGGCCGTCGCTGGTCACCGCTTCCGGACTGGCCGCCGCCCACACCAGCTCGGTCAGGTTCCCGTCGGCGTCCCGTTCCCCAGTCAGATACCCGGTCATACCCGGCAACGAGTCAAGCACCCCCTGCACGGTGGCCAGCCACGGCGTGAACCGTCGCCCCGGCGGTTCAGCCGCCACCAGGACCGGAGCCGGATCAACCAGGGCCGCCGCCACCAGCTCCGAAACCGTCTCCACCTCCGGCAGCCCGTCCCCGTCCGCCCCCGGCATCCCGTCCGTCCTGGGCATCCCGTCGAGCCTCGGCAACCCGGCCATGTCGCCCCTCGGCGACCCGGCCGCATCCGACGATCCGGCCCTGTCCGGCAAGCCGGCCGCACCCGGCAACCCGTCGCCTCCAGGCCGCCGCCGCTCCATCACCGGAATCCGGATCGCCTCCGCCGTGTCCAGCAACCGGATCACCCGCCGCGCCAGATCAGCCACGTCACAGCGCTGCTCCGCCGCCGTCCGAACCAGATGACGATGCGCCTCCGCCAGCCGGCACCGTGCCCGACCGGCGAGCAACCCGACCGCACGTTCCAGTGCGACCCGCCCACCGTCCACCGTCCCCCACACCGGTTCGACACGCGGCCTGCCCACCGCTTGCGCCAACGCCCGACCCACCACCAACGACCTCCCGCGCTCCAGCTTCCTGCTTACGCCAGCGCACGGCCCGTTCACATCCCCCGATCATCCGGCCGAGTACCTGCGGAGGACCACAGATCCCCCAGGTCACCCGGTCGGGCGTCCGACGTTCGGCCCCCACCCCTCCCCCGCGAATCTCCACACTCGACCCAGGCGGCCCCCTGAACCCCCCAACCCTTTTCCGGTACGCCAGCCCAAAGCCCCGCCCCCTCCCCGCGACGAAGGCGGCCCGTCCAGGCCACCCCGCGACCGCCGGGCCGAATGCGTCCCTCACCAAACCCCAGTCCACCCGCCCAGCACCCGATTCGCCACCACCCCCGCCACGCCTTGTGCGGTGGGTTGCGGCTCGATCCGCACCCCTACTCGGCACACAAAGCGGCACCCCACCACGCGTGCCGAGTTACGGCTCGAACCGCACCCCAACCCACCACACAAGACGGCACGTCGGCCTGCGTGGGCCGGGAATGCGGTTCGGCTTGTGGCTCGGTGTGTGGGGCTCGGGCGGTGAGGGACACGCCCGGGTGAGTGGGTGTGACTGCGGTCTCGTCGGGGTGTGGTGCCGGCGCGGGTTTCGGGTGTGTCCGGCTGACCGGGCGCGGGTGCTTCGGGGCGCTCGCGGGCGGGCTGGCCGCGGGCGGAACGGGTGGCGCTGCTGTCGGTCACGAACCGTGCCCGGCCGCCTATCATGAAGAGGATTCGCGATAGGCAGATGACGTGCCTGGTGACTCGCCGGTAGCCTCGCACCCGGGCGCGAGGGAGATCGGTGCGGCGGTACGCTTCCTGCCATGCCGAGCCGGACCGCGCCGATCTCCGGATCATGCTGAGATGAGACGCGGCGAGATCTGGACCATCGGTGACCGCGCGGACCTGCGCTACCGCGTCCTGGTGCTCTCCGGCGACAGTCACAACGAGCGGAAGAACGCGGCCCCGTTCTGCGCCCCGATCGTTCGTCAGCGCGGCGCCACCGAACTGCCGCCGTACGCGGTGGCCCTGACCGAGCAGGACCCGATAACCGGGGTGGTCGTGATCAACCGGCTGCGCCGTCTGCCCGCTTCCACGGGCGCCGAGCGGATCGGCATGGTGACCGGCGCGAGCATGGTCCGGCTGGTCGCGGCGATGCGCGAACTCTTCGAGATCTGACCCGCCCAACCCGGCTTCTCCACACGCCGGCGGCAAAGCACTTCACCACAGACCGCCTGGCGTAGGACTCCCTCGCTCAGGCCGCCCGGCGCAGCGCTTTCTCGTCGTACATCGCCTGGTCGGCGTGCCGGATCAGGTCGTCGGCGTCGCGGCGGCCGTCGGACAGGACCGCGCCGATGCTGGTGCCGACCCGGATGTCCTCGCCGCCGAGTGGGATCGGCCGGTTCAGGGCGGCCCGGATGTGCGCGGTGAGCCGGTCGGCGGCCGCCTGCTGGTCCTCGTCTTCGCTGATCAGCACGAATTCGTCACCGCCGTACCGGGTGACGACGTCCGACCCGGTGAGCCCGGCCCGGAACCGGGTCGCCACCTCGGTCAGCAGCAGGTCGCCGGCCAGGTGCCCGAGCCGGTCGTTGACCTGTTTGAAGCCGTTGAGGTCGCAGAACAGCAGGACCACCGCCGGGCGGCCGGACTGCTGTTCGCGGCTGAGCGCGGCGTCGAGACGGTGCCACAGTTCGGCCCGGTTGGGCAGGCCGGTCAGCAGGTCGTGGGTGGCCTGGTGCCGCAGCCGTAGTTCGGCGGCCTCCCGCTGCCGGCCGAGCCGGGCGACCCGGAACGCGACCAGGCCCACGATCAGCAGGTTGCCGACGGTGAGCAGGGCGGCGTCGCTGCGGACGCCGAGGATGTCGCGAACTCCGGCGACGGTCGGTACCACGGTGACGGCCGCGGTGAGCAGCACCACCCGCAGCCGGTCGGGCGGGACCGGTCCGGGACGGGCCAGCAACGGGGCGGACGGGTGCAGCGCGGCGAGCCCGAGCAACCCGTACCCGGCCATGAAGAACATGTCGTTGACCGGCAGTGCCGTCTGGGTGGTGACGGTGCCGGTCGCGGTGATCGAGAAGATGTAGGCGACCAGATCGCAGAGGACCGCCGCGGCCAACAGAGTGAGCGCGGCCGGGCGGGACGCGGATAGCCGGACGGCGCGGATGAGCGCACCCAGCACGCCGGAGAGCAGCAGGATGCTGGCCAGCAGATTGGTCTGCTGGAGCAAAGCGACGCTGGCCGCGTTGAGTCCCGGTTGCAGCAGCACGGTCCAGATCAGGGCGCACAGGACGATCGCCATCACGGCGGCGTCGACCAGCCCGCCGACGTCGCCACGGGCGCGCCGCAGCACCAGGGTGACCGCGCCGGCCAGCAGGTGCAGGTTGCTGGCGACCAGCACCAGGTCGGCGACCATGATGACGGTGTCGCCGCCGATCCAGGCCAGCACGATGTTGACCAGCAGCCAGAGGACCCCGAAGGTCAGGTGGACGAAGGGTGTGCGGTCGCCGCGAGGGGCCCGGCGTACCACCATCAGCACCGCGACCAGGTCGAACAGTGCGACTATGACAAACAGGGGGTGCCGGTCCTCGGCGGCGATCACCGGGATGGCCGCCGTGCACGCGAGGGCCACCACGAGGAAGGCCGTCATGGCGGGAAACCGGGTCACGCAGATGCGATCGGTCACCGCGGCGGGCACTTGAGCTGTTCAACCTGTGGACGTGATCGAACCGACCGGGCTCCGATCCCGTAAGAATGACCGCGGGGCCCGTAACGGGCGGGTAACGAGGAAGGACGTTAAACGATGTCGCAGAAGGCGCAGATCGGTGTCACCGGCCTGGCGGTCATGGGCCGTAACCTGGCTCGTAACTTCGCCCGGCACGGACACACGGTGGCGTTGCACAACAGGTCCTACGGCCGCACCAAGGAACTCGTCGAGGAGTTCGGTCACGAGGGCACGTTCCTCCCGGCCGAGTCCGCCGAGCAGTTCGTGGCCAGCCTGGAGCGCCCGCGCCGCGTGGTGATCATGGTGAAGGCCGGTCCGGCCACCGACGCCGTGATCGACGAGTTCGCCCCGCTTCTCGAAGAGGGCGACATGCTGATCGACGCGGGTAACGCGCACTACGCGGACACCCGGCGGCGGGAGGCGGCCCTCAAGGCGAAGGGCCTGCACTTCGTCGGCGCCGGTGTCTCCGGTGGCGAGGAGGGCGCGCTGCACGGCCCGAGCATCATGCCGGGTGGGCCGAAGGAGTCGTACGAGGCTCTCGGCCCGCTGCTGGAGGACATCGCGGCGAAGGTCGACGGCGAGCCGTGTTGTGTGCACGTCGGCCCGGACGGCGCCGGGCACTTCGTGAAGATGGTGCACAACGGCATCGAGTACGCGGACATGCAGCTCATCGCCGAGGCGTACGACCTGCTCCGTCAGGTGGGCGGGCACTCCCCCGCCGAGATCGCCGGCATCTTCACGAACTGGAACGAGGGCCGGCTGGGCTCGTACCTGATCGAGATCACCGCCGAGGTGCTCAAGCAGGTCGACGCGGCGACCGGCAAGCCGTTCGTGGACATCGTCGTGGACCGGGCCGAGCAGAAGGGCACCGGCCGGTGGACCGTACAAGCGGCGCTTGATCTGGGTGTTCCGGTTTCCGGCATCGCCGAGTCGGTGTTCGCGCGGGCCATCTCCGGTGGCGTGCCGGAGCGCACCGCGGCCACCGACGCGGGTCTGCCCGGCCCGGCGGTGACCGGTCAGCACGCCGGTGACCTGCGGGCCGACGTGGAGCAGGCGCTGTTCGCCTCGAAGATCGTGGCGTACGCGCAGGGCTTCCAGCAGATCCAGGCGGCCAGCAAGGAGTACGGCTGGGACATCGACCCCGGTGCGATGGCCAAGATCTGGCGGGACGGCTGCATCATCCGGGCCAAGTTCCTCGACTTCATCAAGCAGGCGTACGACAAGAACCCGACCCTGCCCACCCTGCTCGTCGACCAGTACTTCCTCGACGCGGTGTCCGGTGCGCAGGACGCGTGGCGGCGTGTCGCGGTGACCGCGGCCCAGCAGGGCATCCCGGCGCCGGGCTTCTCGTCGGCGCTCGCCTACTACGACAGCCTGCGTGCCTCCCGGCTGCCGGCCGCCCTGATCCAGGGGCAGCGCGACTTCTTCGGGGCGCACACCTATCAGCGGGTGGACAAGCCCGGCTCGTTCCACACCCTGTGGGCGGCCGAGGGCCGTCCCGAGGTCGACGCCTGATCTCCGGTTTCCGAATGGGCCCGGTCGCTGTCGCGGCCGGGCCCGTTCGTTTCCGGCCGCCCGCTCGGCATCCGGCCCGCTGCGCCGGCCACCCGGCATCGGCTCGCTGCCGTCCGAGATCCACGAATCTTTTCCGACTTGTTGCAACACGTCCGGTCTCGGTCACGGCCAGGCATGATGCACGCCGGCCGGACAGCGCACGTCCGGCCCCTGTGGACAGACCTCCGCCCCACCGTTCGACAACGCATAGTATCGATGCCGATCTCCATAGTGATCACCCACGAGGGGGCACTGTGGGCCGTGCTGATCAGGCATGGGTGTCTCACGGGGGAGGCAGCGGTGGAGTTACGGCTGTTGGGGCCGGTGGAATTGTTGGCGCACGGAGAACAGGTGCCGGTCGGTCCGCCGAAACAACGGGCGGTCCTGGCCGCCCTGGCGTTCTCGGTGGGGTTGCCGGTTCCGGTCAACGTGCTGATCGAAAGGGTGTGGTCGGACGATCCGCCGGCGGCGGCGAGAACCAGTGTCCAGTCCTATGTGACCAGGCTGCGGAAGGTGTTACGACGGGCCGCGGAACCGAACGGGACGGCTCGCCTGGACCGGGCCGGAGACGGCTATCGTCTGACTGTCCCCGGCCCGGAAGTGGACCTCAACCGGGCCCGGGAGCTGTCTCGGGAGGCACGGGCCCGGCTGGCGGGCGACGACTTCACCGGCGCGGCCCGGCTGGCGGCGGCCGGATTGATCCTGTGGCAGGGCGAGCCACTGGCCGGGATGACCGGTGACTGGGCCGATCGGGTGCGGGCCGGCCTGGCCAGCGAGCGGCTGACCTTGCTGGGCGCGCACGCGCATGCCCTGCTGGGCCTGGACCGCCCGCACGACGTGGTGGAGGTCCTGGCCGGCGCCGTCGTCGAGTACCCCGGCGCCGAACAACTGACCACCCAGTTGATGATCGCCCTGCACCGGTGCGGGCGCCCGGCGGAGGCTCTCGACGCCTACCGCCGGCTGCGCGAACACCTGGTGGGAACGCTCGGCGTCGACCCGGGCCCGGAGGTGCAGCGCCTGCATCGGGTCCTGCTGGAACCCGACTCCGAGCCGGTCGATCACGTAGACAAGATCGTCGAGGGGATGCGGGGCCTGATCGGCTTCTACAACCGGCAGGAGACGATCGCCGAGGAACAGCGCCTGCAGATGCGCCGCTCGCTGGAGAACTGCATCTCCGCCGCCGAACTCCTGCTCAAGTGATCAGGGTCCGGACGGCCACTCCGAGCAGATGGGAGGCGGGCAGGTAACCGAAGTCCCGGGAGTCGCGGCTCTGGTCCGGGTTGTCGCCGAGCACGACCAGCGCCCCCTCCGGGACTACGTCACCGGCGAGTCCGAGCCGGGGCGGAACCGGATCGCCCGGCACGGCCACCGCACGTTTGACCACCAGCCGGCCCGGCAGGGTGGACAGCGGCTCACGGGCCACCACGATGTCGCCCCGGCGCACCCCGGCCGGGGCGCACCTGCGGATCAGCAGCCGGTCGCCTTCACTCAGCGTCGGTTCCATGCTGCGCCCGTCGACGACGGCGACCCAGCGCCGGCGGAAGATCGCGGCCCAGCACTCGCGGAGTACGGCCGGCACCCGCCGCCCACGAGAATCGACGGGTGGGGCGGTGCTAGCGGACCAGCTCATCGCGGTAGCCCTCCGATTGCAGGGTGAACAACTGGGCGTAGCTGCCGCCAGCCGCCATCAGGGTGTCGTGGTCGCCCTGTTCGAGGATGCGGCCGTCGGACAGGACGACGATCAGATCCGCGCTGCGGACCGTGTTCAGGCGGTGCGAGATGAGCAGGCTGGTGGCGCCGGACCGGTGTTCACGAACCCGTTCGTGCACGTCGTGCTCGGCCTGCGGGTCGAGGCCGGAACTCGGCTCGTCGAGGATCATCAGGTCACGGCGGTCCCGGACCAGGGCCCGGGCCAGGGCGAGGCGCTGCCACTGACCACCGGACAGCACCACCCCGGTCTCGGCCCCGTCACTGTCTCCCAGGCCTTCGAAGAACAGCCTGGTCAGCAAGGTGTCGTAGCCGCGGGGCAGCCCGGCGAGGAGGTCATGGACACCGGCACGTTCGGCAGCGCCCCGAATCCGATCGTCCCCGCGGTGGGAACCAGCGATCAGGGAGCCGATGTCGCCCAGGGCGATGTTCTCGGCGGCGGTCAGGTCGTAGTTCATGTGGTCCTGGAAGACCGCGCTGATCCGGTCGCGCAGCCGCCCGGCCGGCACGTCGCGCAGGTCGACGCCGTCCCAGGTGATCGAGCCCTGCTGCGGGTCGTAGAACCGGCACAACAGTTTGACCAGGGTGCTCTTGCCGGCGCCGTTCAACCCCACCAGGGCGACCGTCGAGCCGTGCGGGATGAACAGGTCGACGCCCCGCAGGATCCACGGGTGGTCGTCGCCGTAGCGGAACCAGACGTCCCGCAGTCGCAGGCCCTGCCGCAGTTCCGGCAGTTCCCGCGAGTGAGCGGGCTCGGGCAGATCGGGGCCGGCATGCACGACGGCCCGATAGTGGCCGAACAGCAGAAGGCTGTGGTGGGTGGCGGCGAGTTCGGACACCACCGAGCGGAGAGCGCCCTGAACACCGACGACGGCAGCGACGAACATCGACACGTCACCGACGGTGAGAGCGCCTCGGACGGCGGCCAGCACCGCCCAGAACAGGCCTCCCCCGGCGATCACGGCGGTCAGCGCGGCCAGAAGGCCCTCCGCTCGCAGCGTCCGCAGTTCCATCCGCCGGTGCACCCGGTCCGCGGTCTTCCGCTCGGTGGTCATCCGGGCTCGCAGGAACGACCCCGAACCGAACAGCCGGATCTCCTTCGCCGCGTCCACATCGGTCAGCAGGGTGCGGTAGAAGAGTTCGCGGCGTTCGGTCGGCCCCACCTGCCAGGTGACCGCCGCCCGGCGGCGGGACAGCAGGATCTCGATGACCAGCATGGGTACGCCGGCGGCCAGCACGATCCCGGTCATGATCGGGCTCAGCACCAGCAGTGCGGCGACGAATCCGATAAGCGTCAGCGTGCCCCGGCCGAGTCCGAACAACCCGGTGACGAAGTCGGGTGAGCTGTCCACACCTTGCTGGGCGAGGCGGAGCCGGTCGAGGAAGCGGGGGTTCTCGAACCGGCTCAGCCCGGTGAACCGTTCGGTGGCCGCGAACAGGACGTCCGTGGCGTGCAGCCGGACCCGCCGGCCGAGTTCGACGCGCAGGTAGCCACCGGCCGGACCGGCGAGCCCGGCGACCACACCGGTCGCCGCCAGTCCCCCGATCAGCCCCAGCGGCACACCGGATCCGGCGGTCAGCCCGTCCAGGATCAGTTTGGTCAGCCAGGCGGTGGCCACCGGGGCCGCCGACTCCAGCACCGCGACCAGGAGATATCCGGCGACCACGGCGGGCGCCGCCCGTACCGTCAGGCTGGTGGCCTGCGCCGCCGCGGACCGCAACCCGGCCATCACGCCCCAGCCGACGGCTGGAGATCCCCGATGGACGGCTGCAGTGCCGCGGGCAGCGTGGGAAGGGCGGGTACCTGCGCCGGGAAGTCGTCGATCCGGCCACCGCTGAACAGCACCCGGCGGTCGTCACCGAGCAGGTAGACGGCCGGGTAGGCCTTCGTCTGGAAGGCGGCCAGCACCGGCGCGCCCGGTGACGCGAGCACGACCTGAGCCACCGGCGCCAGTGCGTCGAGATATTCGGTGGCCATCTCCTCCGGGCCGGAGATCACCGCGAGCACCCGCTCCCGGCCGCCGGGCGTCCGGGCCGCGTAGGAGGTGAAGGCGGGCAGCAACTCGGCACACGATCCGCAGCCCGGGGAGAAGAACCCGACCAGGGCCGGGGACGTGCCGGCCGGTTCGCCGTCCACGGTGGTCGCGGTGAACGGGCCGGCGATAGCGCCGGGCGGCAGCACCGGGTCCGGGCGGCCGGTCTGCCGGGGTTCCTGGTCCTGCTGTTCCCGCAGCCGGCGGATGATGCCGATGCTGAGGGCGAGATTGAGTACACCGAGCAGCCCGACGAGCACGAGGGCCGCGACAATGAAGATCATCCTGGTCTCCCTGGGAGAGCCCCGCGCGGGGCGGCGAACAGTCCGACGAGTTCGTCGAAGAACACGATCAGCACCGTCCCCAGCAGTCCGGCCGAGACTGCGATCAGCACTCCGGCCGGTGCCGCCGGGGTCTGGTCGGCGGTACCGGCGAGAGCGGCCAGCGCCACGGTCACGAGCAGTCCGTTGCGGATCAGATGCCGGCGGCCCAACGTGACCGGAGCCGAGCCGAAACACTGACAGGTGGCCATGGTGCGCTGCCGCAACGCCGCCGCGATCGCGGTGACGAAGACGGCCAGCAGGCCGATGGCCAGCAGCAGCCCGGCCGGCGCGGTGATCTCGGACAGCAACAGGAACGGCACCGCGGCCTCGGCCGTGACGGTCAGGGCCGCGACCACGCGCAGGCGCCGTTTCGGGACACCCGGCATGGCCCGGATCGACTCGGCGAAAGCAGTGAAGGACCCCCGGCCGCGCAGTTTGCCGGCCACCGCCCACAGGAAGACCGCGCCGATCAGGAGACGGCCGCAGATCTCGACGTACGCCATGGAACCTCCGTCGTGAGGCGGAACCGGACGGCACGACGGCCGCCCGGCCCGCGAGCGGATCAGCAGTGGCAGACGCAGTAGCAGTTGCCGCTGTCGCAGCAGTAGCGGGTCTTGCTGACGCCGCAGCTCACGCCGGTGTCCCAGCAGGCGAGAGCGGAGGCCGCCGACACCGTGGCGGTGGGCAGGACCAGGCCCAGCAGGCGGTCCCCGAGCGCGTTGAACATCTTCATCGCGAACTCCTCACGATCGATCCGACAGCCGGCCGGTGCCGGCTTGCGGAGATCGTGGCACCGGGCGTTTGCCGGGTACTTGGCGTGCACTTGGCGTCCGCTTGACGTAAGAAGTCCCGGAAAGGCCCTTCGTCCGGCTGATGGCCGGTCCGACTCAGATGGCGGTTCGGTCGGCGCTCCGGGGATCGGAGGTCTGGTGGGTGGTGTAGAGGTGGCCGGCGCGGGCGGTCCCGCGCCACGGGCGGGCCTTGTTGAGGGCGAAGTCGAGTGTGGGGTCGGCGCGGTTCAGGTCGGCGCAGATCACGTCCGGGCTGTCCGGGCGGGCCTGGCGCAGCAGGTAGCCGTGCGGGCCGACCAGCGCGGACGGGCCGGACGGTGCGCACTGGGCGGGCAGCGCGATGCTGACCCAGAAATTGTTGGCGGCGGCGTGGCCACGGGCGATGATCTCGAAGATCGGATCGTCGGAGTACGTGGAGAAGAGCACACAGTCCACGCCGAGTGTCAGCTGTTCCATCCACAGTTCGGGGAAGTTCACCTCGATGCAGAGCAGGCACCCGAACCGGAAACCGTCCACGTCGAAGACACAGGCATGGTCGCCGGGTGTGTAGAAGCCGGTGACCTCGGAGT
Organism: Actinoplanes derwentensis; assembly: GCF_900104725.1. Taxonomy (NCBI): domain Bacteria; kingdom Bacillati; phylum Actinomycetota; class Actinomycetes; order Micromonosporales; family Micromonosporaceae; genus Actinoplanes; species Actinoplanes derwentensis. The sequence continues at coordinate 553,557 of NZ_LT629758.1, read as the reverse complement.
GCGACAGGAACCGTTTGTCGTAACGGTCGGCGAGTTCACCACGGTCGTTGATCACCCAGAGTGAGTTGTGGGGCCGGTTCGCGCCGGTCAACCGGTGGTTGCCGCCCAGCACCACCCAGATCCCCAGTTCGGCGGCCAGGGCCATGGTGCGGCGCAGTTCCGCGGCGACCGGCGCCCAGTCGATGGACCAGCCGGTGTAGTGCGACTTGGCGGCCCCGGCATAGCCGGACAGGGCGCCCTCCCCGAAATGCACCAGGCGCGCGCCCTGGTCCGCGGCCCGGCGCATCGCGGCACGGACGGCCGCACCGTTCACACCGGGGTCGGTGGTGACCGTTGTCTGCGCGACGGCGATCCGGATGCTTCCCTCTGCGGCGGCCATCGCAGCACCCTAGCGAAACGAGCCGCACGCACCGGTTCACCTCCGCTCAGGCCGGGGCAGGTTCGGGTTCCGCTGAGGCCACCCGGGCGGACAGCGCCCGGTACGGGCGACTGGCCAGGGCGATCGCGGTGGCCAGGATGCCGAGGACACCGGTCAGGACGAAGACCAGGGCGATTCCCCGGTCGGCTCCGGTGCCGAACCAGGATCCGATGGCCGCGGCCCCGGCTCCGCCGTCGGACATGAACGGGATGAAGATGAACTGGGTGATCGGCGAGATCAGGAACGCGGTCAGGGGTGACGCGGCCTGTTCGACACTCTGGGCGAGGCCGAAGACCCGGCCCTGACGTTCGTACGGCACCACCCGCTGCAGAATGGTCTGCTCGGCGGCTTCCGCGTAGGGCATGAGCAGCATGTACAGGTACATGCCGATCGCCATCGGGATGATCGACGCCCACAGCGGGAAGATCATGATGATCGCCCACAGCACCATGTTGATCAGCAGCAGCAGGCGCAGCGGGCGTTTGCCGAGGCCGGTGCGGGACACCGCGATGCCGCCGATGATCATGCCGGTGCTGAGCACACCCCAGAGCAGACCCCAAGCCTGGACCGAGACCAGGGACAGGCCGTACGCGTCGGCGAGGGCCATGAACACGCCGCCGAGGAAGTTGTTGAGCGTGCTGAACAGGATCAGCGCGAACAGGCCGGGCACGCCCGCGATGATCCGCAGTGTGCCGCGGACGTCGATGCCGGAGGTGGCGCCGGATTCGTGCGGCGACACCATCTCCGGGATCGGCACGAAGACCAGGTGCAGCACCGACAGCCCGAGCACCACCAGGGCCAAAAGCAGCACCGAGAGCATCCCGTCGAAGGCCACCAGCACCCCGGAGATCACCGACGTCACCAGGAACGTGGTGCCGGAGACGGTGCCGACGAGGCCGTTGGCCCGGTCCCGGCGGTCCTCGTCGATGAGCAGGGTGACCAGGGTGGGCAGGGCGATGGTGCGGATGTTGCCGGCGATCACCCCGGACATCAGCAGCAGGACGAACGCCCAGAGCCGCGCGTCGGCCGGGTCCCGGAACGCCGCCTCGGGAACCACCAGGTAGACCGCGAGCGCGCTGCCGTAGAACACCAGCGAGGCGACGGCCGAGCCCTGCAGGACGGTCTTCTTGCGATGGTTGTCGACGAGGCTGCCGAACCAGATTCCGGTGAACGCGGTCAGCACCAGGAAGATGCCGGAGATCAGGCCGGTGGCGAATACCGACTTCGTCTGGAGGTAGGTCCAGAACGTGACGGCGAACCACACCGTGAAGTTGATGACCGACACCAGCCCGGTGTTGAGCAGGAGCTGGTAGAAGGTGCGTACATGGCCGGTGATGACGGTCATGGGTGCAACCTACGCGACGTGTACCGGGGCGTCCGCCATCAGCGCGCCGCAGTCGGCGGCGGGCAGCGGCCGGGCCATCAGGAAGCCCTGTCCGTAGCGGTACCCCATGTCCCGCAGCCGCTCCAGTTGTTCCTGGTGTTCGCTGCCTTCGGCGACGGCTTTGAGCTGGAGATGCTCGGCGAGCAGGGCGACCGCGGCGGCGACCGCGAGCCGGCGACGCAGGTGATCGGGCCGAGGGTCGTCCCGAGGTCGACGCCTGATTCTCCGCCGGTCCGGCGCCCCTCAAGGGCGCCGGACCACACGGTCCTCCGTGGCAAAACCTGGGATCGACGGCAAAGCCGGAATGCCATCGCCCAGTCTGGAGAGGTAGCCGATCAACCGAACATCCGGACGTGCCGATGACCGACAATGACTCCGTAGCCGCCTCTCCGGAGACGGCCGGAGCGAACGGAACGAACGGAACGAACCAGTGCGGGCCGGGCGGATGGGCCGGATTCCGGGCCGGTGCCGCTCTCGGCATCGCCCTGCTCGCCGGATTCGTCGCCGGCCGGACCGTCGACTCGCCCGCGCCCCCGGTACCACCGGTGGCATCGGCCGGGCCGGTTCCGGACTCGGTGTTCTATGTGACCGGTGCGCCCGTCCACCAACACGGGACCGCATCCGGCGCGGCGGACCCGGCCGGTCTCGCACGGACCGCATACGGGCTGACTCTCGCCCCCGAGGCGACAGCTTTCGAGGCCGGGCGGCCACGGCCACTCCGGTTCCGGATCCTCGCGGCCGGCGGCGCGCCGGTCACCGCCTACACGAAGGTGCACGACAGTCTGCTGCACCTGATCGTGATCCGCCGGGATCTGACCGGATTCCAGCACCTGCACCCGGCGATGGCTCCGGACGGCATCTGGAACACCGACCTGACGCTTCCCGGCCCGGGCGGTTACCGGGCGATAGCCGATTTCACCGCGGTCGTCGGCGGGCAACCGCTGCCGGTGACGCTGGGCGTCGACCTGACGGTCGCCGGAGAACAACTGCAGGATCCCCTGCCGCCGCCGGCCCCACAGGTGGAGACCGGCCATCTGACGGTACAGCTGGACGGCTCTCCCACCGCCGGAAGCGAGGGCCCGGTCACGGTACGGGTGAGCGACCCGGCTGGCACGCCGACCCGGCTCGAACCGTATCTGGGAGCCGCCGCCCACCTGGTGGCGTTCAGCGAGGGTGACGTAGCGTACCTGCACACCCACGCCGAGCCGGACCCGGCAGCCGGTACCGCCCGTTTCCGGTGGACCCCGCCTGGCCCCGGCCGTTACCGGCTGTTCGCCGAGTTCCGGGTCTCGAGCACGGTGCACGTCGCGGCGTTCACCGTCGACGTGCACTGACCGGGCCCGCGATCAGTCGACCACGTGTTCGTCGGGGTAGCTGAGCACCGGCCCCTCCCCGAACGACGTGAGGGTCCGGGCACCCCAGCAGGTCACCGCCCCGTCGACGCGGGCCGCACAACTGGTCGTCCCGTTGGTGGCCAGCTGGGCCACCAACAGTATCCCGTCGCGGTCGTAGAGCACCTGCGCCAGCGGCTCGCCCGCGCGCAACAGGCCGTTGCCGGTCTGTCCATCAGCGCCGGCGCCGAAGCACCAGCCCTGTGGGTTCGGGCTCTTCACACAGGTCAGGTCGCCGGCCACGGCGAGCCGCGAGGCTTTCACACCGACGACCAGGGTGGGCATGGTGCGGCCTTTCAGGTCGCCGAGGCCGAGCTGACCGGATTCGTTGGCACCGAAACACCATAGTGCCCGCGCCGGGAGCAGTGCCACCGCGCACGTGTGGGCGCGGCCGGCGCCGACCGCGATCACGCCGGACAGGCCGGGGACCCGCCGGGCGACCGGTGCGGTGCCGCCCGCCGTGCCGAGTTGTCCGTCGCTGTTGGTCCCGAAACACCACATCCCGCCGGACGCGGGCGCGGTCTCGATGTACCGCTCGGTGGCGCAGACGTGCCCGGGCCCGACCGCGACCTGGGAGATCCGGGTCAGAGGCCGGCCGGTGCCGTCGACCACCTGCACCGGTCCGGGGTTGGGGGTCTTCTCGGTCAGACCGGCGCCGAGCAGGTCGGCGCGGCCGAAGCACCACAGGCTGCCGTTGGCCCGCCGCACACAGGTCACCTGGTCGCCGACGGCGATCTCGCTGGCCCCCTTGATCGGTACCAGAGCGGGGGCGACGGTCGGTGCGGCCGGCTGCCCGGCCTGGCCGGAGCCATTGGCTCCCCAGCAGTAGGCCTCGGCGGCTTCGGAGAGCACGCAGCTGGTGCCGGTGCCGACCACGACGGTGCGCGGTTTGACCCCGTCGGGCAGCAGGATCCGGATGGGATGCGGGGCAGGCACGCCGGCCACGCCCCCGGCGGCGCCCCACCGGTTGTCACCCCAGCACCAGACAGCGCTGTCCCGGATGACGCACCCGGCGTCGGTGCCCAGCGCGATGCGGGTGGTGCCGACGAGTCCGGCGATCGGTTCGCTGGGCCGCGACGAGCGGCTGTCGGCGCCGGCGCCGAGCTGCCCGGAGCCATTGGCGCCGAAGCACCAGAGCGATCCGTCGCGGGTGAGTGCACACGTGGTGGCGCCGGTTCCGCCGGCGGTGGCGACGCTGGTGGCGGTGTCAAGGTTGAGGACGGTCATCGGGACAGCCCAGTTCAGGCCCGCGCCGTCGCCGAGCTGCCCGGCGCGGCCGGCACCGAAGCAGCGGGCCTGCCCGGAGAGCAGCGTGACGCAGGTGTAGCGGTTGCCGGCGCTGACCGCGTTGGCGGCCGGCACGATCACCGGTGCGGGCCGACCGGACGCGGTGGCGGTGCGGCCGAGTTGGCCGACGTCGTCAGCGCCGAAGCAGGACACCGTGATACCGGTCTGCACGCAGGTGTGGTCGGTTCCGGCGGAGACCGCTGACACGCCGGTCAGACCCGCGACCCGGGCGGGGGTGCGGGCGGCGGACGGCGTGCCGGATCGCTGCCCGTGTTCGTCGGCGCCCCAGCAGACGATCGTCGCATCAGCGAGCAGCGCGCATGCGTGCCCGCCTCCGACGGTGACAGCGGTGGCGGTGTCCGGCAGGCTGATCTTCACCGGGTCGGTGCTGGACGCGGGGCCGCCGAGTTGGCCGCGGCTGCCGTCGCCGAGGCACCAGACCGTGCCACCGGCGACGGCGCAGGTGGTGCCGCCGTCGGAGTCCACGGCGGTGACCCCGGACAGTCCGGCCACCACGACCGGCCGGGTGATCTGGTCGGGTTTGCCGAGCACCCCGCCCCAGCACCACAGGACACCCGGATGGGCGACTGCGCAGGCCTGCCGGGAGCCGGCCGCCACCTGGGTGACACCGGACGGGCCGGTCACCACGACCGGCGCGGCGGCCGAGCCGACGGTGGACAGGTCGCCGAGCTGGCGGCTGTCGTTGGCACCCCAGCAGCGGACGGTGCCGGTGACGTGGACGGCACAGGCGAACGCGGTGCCGACGGAGACCGACTGCCAGGGCGCGCGGGGCACAGCCACCGCGACCGTGGACAGCGGCGAGACACTGCCGTCGTCGTACACGCTCTGCACCTGGTACCGGTAAGGTCGGCCATCCGTGAGCTGCCGGTCGGTGTCCGTCGGCTGGGTGGTCCGGGTGATTTCCACACCGTCGCGCAGCACCCGCCACTGGGCCACTGTTCGGCCTTGCGGAGCGGTGAAGGTCAGCTGTGCCGCCTCGTGCTGACCGGCCACGGTTACGGTGGGCGCGTCTTCGGCCGGTGGGGTCGGCCGGACCGGCACCCGGGCCGACGACGCCGACTCGACACCCCGCGCGTCCAGGGCGGTCACCCAGTATTCGTAGGTGGTGTCGTTGTCGAGGGCGCCGTCGTGGGCCGGGGAGGCTGCCACTTCGGCGACCCGGGTGCCGTCGCGGTACACCCGATACCGTGCCGCCGCCGACAGTGGCATGTCCCAGGTCAGGGTCACCTCGGTGTTACCGGCGACGGCCTGCAGCCCGGTCGGCGGGTTCGGTGGGATCGCCCGTGGCGTGGCGGTGACGGCCGGGGACGGGAGGGACCACTGCTGGTCGGCGCCGACGACCAGCAGCGCGTACCGGTAGGTGATGTCGTTGACCGCGGAGGTGTCTACGAACCCAGGGGCGGTGAGGACGCCGCCGAGGGTGGTGCCGTCTCGCAGCAGCAACCAGCGGCCGGTGTCGCCGGCCGGCCAGGAGAGGGTGATCTTGCTGTCACCGGCGGTGGCGGAGGGCGCGGCTGGGGCACCGGGCGCGGGACCGGGCACGGCGGTGACGACGGCGCTTCGCGGCCCGGCTGCTTTGTTCGCGTTGTACGGCAGCAGCTGGTACCGGTACGCCTTCTTGTTGACCAGTATCGAGTCGATGTGGTTGAGACTGGTGCCGGGCACTTCGGCGACCTTGGTGTTGTTGCGGTACACCTCGTACATCGCGACCGGGTCCACCGGCTCGGGCCAGCTCAGCAGGACCGCTCCGTCACGGGGCTGGGCGGTGACCGGGTCCGGTGCGGCCGGGATCGCCAGCGGGGTGGCTACCTTGGTCGGTGACGGGCCGGACAACTGGCCGGAGACCACGACCCGCGCATGGTAGCGGTAGGTGACGTTGTTGGTCAGGCCGGTGTCGGCCGCGGTCCGGCCGGGCGCGGCGATCGTCGAGATCATCGTGCCGTTGCGATACACCTGGTAGCGCTGGGCACCGGCGACCGGCTGCCAGCTCAGGTCCACCCGGCCGGCACCGGCCGTCACCGTGAGACCGAACGGGGACCGCTGGTCCTCCTCGGTGGGGATGACGGTGACCTGGACCATCTTGCCTGCGGTGCCGTTCCGGTTCAGCGCTCCGAGGGTGATCAGGTACGTTTTGCCGTTGACCAGGTTACCGATGGTGAGCACCCCCGCGGAGGCCTTGGCGGTGCGTGCCGGGACGCCGTCGACCCGGGCCTGAACGGTCGCGGCGATGGTGTTGTTGGGCGGCTTCCAGGTCAGCGTGACCTGCCGGTTCTGGTTGCGGACGGCGACGCCGTTGAGGGCCGGCGGCGGCGCCTGCGGGGTGACCGTCCGGGTCGCGCTCTTGGCCGAGCGACTGCCTTTCGCGTTGACGCTGCGCAGTGCGTACTTGTAGGTCGCGCCGTTGCGGACCACCTCGGTGGTCCACCGTCTACCGGGCACCTGCTCGGCGAATACCGCCCCGTTGCGGATGATGTCGACGCCGGTCGAACCGGCCGCCCGGGTCCAGGAGAGGGTGACCCGCCCGTCGCCGGCGACCGCCGTGAATCCGGTCGGCGGCGCGATTCGGGCGATGGCTGCCAGCGCCTGCGCGGTCACCCCGAAGACAGCGACCAGGATCAGGACCAGCAGGTACCCGGCTGACCTCCGGTACCCGCACCGGATCAGTGACATGTCCCGGTACCCGCGTCGTGAAAAGCGACCGGAGCCGGCTGGGCCTGGACGAACTCCCATGAGTAGCCGCCCTCGGCAAGCCGCACGAAGAGCATGCCGAACAGCGCGACGGTGGTGTCGGCGTACCTGGCCGCGATCCGGCCGGCCAGGTCGGGGCGTTCGGTTTCGTCGGCGACGTCGTAGTTGTTGGCGCCACCGGTACCGACGATGAACTGGCGGATACCCTTGTCCTCCGGGACGATCACCGGCGGCGCCATCGCCGAGACGCTGTTCGCGGTGGCCCTGCCGAGCGGCACGAACCGCTGGTAGTTGTGGTCGTGGCTGACCAGGACGACGTCGACACCGCCGTCGAGCAGGGCGTTCCACACCGGGGTCATCGGCGCGTAGTCGCCGTGATGACCGGCCGACCAGAGCGGGTGGTGCCAGTAGGCGAGCGTGCACCGGTTCGGGTGGGCGGCCATGTCGGCGGTCAGCCACGTCATCATCTTGCTGCCCTTGTCGCAGCGGCTCTGCGGGCTGCAGAGGTTGGAGTTGATCGCGATCATGTGCCAGCTGCCGATCTCGTAGCTGTAGGCGCCGGGAACGCCATACGTGTTCTCCTGCTCAGCCGACTTCCCGAAGTAGCCGTAGTATCCTGCGGCCTCGCTGGTCTGGTACTCGTGGTTACCCGGAACCGGCCGGCTGATCGCCTTGTACGGGCCGAAGAACTGGTCGTACACGTTGGCGAACTCCTCGGCTCGGCCCTTCTCGTACTGCAGGTCGCCCAAAGGCAGGAAAGCTGCCAGGCGCTGCCCGGCGAGCAGGTCGGCGACCTTGCGTTCGCGGCACCCGGCCGGGCTGCCCTCGCCACCCCGGTACACCAGGTTGGTGGGCGCGCAGGCGATGTCGCCGACGGCGGCGATCAACTCCCCGTCGGCGTCCGCCGCGGCCTGCGGCACCGCCGTGCGAGTCGGGCCGGTCCTGGTGTCGGGTTCCCCGGTCAGCGCGGCATAGCCGGCGGTCGGCAGGAGCACGGCGGCCAGAAGCCCGGCGATCAGGCCGGTAAGGCGCCGGCGCCGCCGGCCCAGTTCGACATCCACCCCAGTACGATCACCGGCACCGGTAGCCGGCCGGTGACGGATACGGATGCAACCGGGTTGCCGGATCGCGGGAACCGTGGCGCCGTTCGGTCAGGTCAGCCTCGCAGCCGGTGGCGGCTGTTCCGCTCAGGTCGACCCTGCTGCCGGCCTCGGCTACGCGACGTGTACCGGGGCGTCCGCCATCAGCGCGCCGCAGTCGGCGGCGGGCAGCGGCCGGGCCATCAGGAAGCCCTGTCCGTAGCGGTACCCCATGTCCCGCAGCCGCTCCAGTTGTTCCTGGTGCTCGATGCCTTCAGCGACGGCTTTGAGCTGGAGATGCTCGGCGAGCAGGGCGACCGCGGCGGCGACCGCGAGCCGGCCCCGGTCGGCGCCGTCGGCGATGCCGTCGACGAACGACTTGTCGAGTTTGAGGGAGTTCACCGGGAAGGCGCGGAGCAGGCTGAGTGACGACTGGCCGGTGCCGAAGTCGTCCAGGGCCAGGCGTACGCCCATGTCGTGAAGTGCTTGCAGGGTCTCCGTCACCTGCCAGCCGTCGACCACCGACGACTCGGTGACCTCGATGATCAGATCGTACGGGGTGAGCCCGGTGTCGCTGAGGACGGCGGCGACCTCGTCGACGAAGCCGGGCTCCCGCAACTGCCGGACGGCCACGTTGACGTTGACCGCCTCGACCGCGGCGGCCCCCCGTTCGATGCGCCACCGCGCGAGCTGCTCGCACGCCTCCCGGAGCACCCACGAGCCGAGCGGCACGATCAGCCCGGAGCGTTCGGCGCACGGGATGAACTCGCCCGGTGACACGAACCCGCGCACCGGGTGCTGCCAGCGGACCAGCGCCTCGCAGCCGTGGATCCGGCCGGTGACCAGGTCGAAGATCGGCTGGTACAGCAGTCGCAGCTCGCCGCCGGCGATGCCGTTGCGCAGTTCCCCGGCGAGCCGGGCGTGCGCGGCCATGTCCTGGCGCATCCGCGGCTCGAATCGTACCCAGGAGGCTTTTCCGCTCTCCTTGGCCGCGTACATCGCGATGTCGGCGTTGCGCAGCACCTCGTCGGCGGTCTCGCAGTCCTCGGCGAGCGCGACACCGGCGCTGGCGTGCAGCAGGAGTTGCTGTTCGGCGATCGTGAAGGGTTCGGCGAAGGCCTGCAGCACCCGGTCGGCGGCGCCGTCCACGGCGGGCAGCAGAACGGCGAACTCGTCGCCACCGAGCCGGGCCGGCATCTCGCCGGGCGAGCACTGGTTGCGCAGGCGCTGCGACACCGCGTACAGCAGCTGGTCTCCGGCGGCCGGGCCGAGCGTGTCGTTGATCATTTTGAAGTCGTCGATGTCGATGATCAGGGCGGCGGCCGGCTCGCCCGCGTCGAGGCGTTCGGTGAGCGCGACGGTGAACCGGACCCGGTTGGGCAGGCCGGTCAGGTTGTCGCTGAGCGCGAGACGTTCGAGTTCGGCCTGCTGAGCGCGGATGCCGCGCAGGGCGACGGTGTTCTCCCGCAGGCTGAGCAGCTGGCGGGTGGCGACGAATCCGGCGATCAGAACCGCGCCGACGATGATGATCCGCTGCCGGTGGGTGAGGTCGTGGGCGCTCACGCTGATCACCAGGGCGGCCATGGCGGTGACGGCGAGCAGCGGCAGCAGGTTGAACAGCGAGCGCCCGGAAGCCGGGGCCGCACCGCCGGGCCGGTCGAGGGCACGCTGCTGGAGGTGGGCGCCGAGGGCGAGGGCCCCGCCGGTGAGGGGCAGGCACAGCACCGACACCGCCATCCGGGCGTCCACCGATCCGGCGATCTGCAGGAAGGTGCCGGCGACGCAGGTGATCGGGCCGAGGGTGAGAACCCGCAGGGCGGCCGGGGCGACGGCACTGTCCGGCTGGGCCGCGGACTTGCCGATCACCACGAGCAGCAGGACCCCGCCGACACCGACGACCGCGGCCACGATCCGGGCGGTCAGGGAGGTGTCGCGGGGTGCGAGGTCGAGGACGCCGTACCAGAAGACGAGCCCGGCGGCGACGGCGACGGTCAGGCCGTCGAGGGTGGCGCGCACCCAGGCGGAGCCGGTCCGGCTGGGGCCGGGAAGGCCGAGGAACGCCACCATCAGCATCAGGACGCCGGACATCAGCGGCACGGCCGTCCAGAGGGACATACCGGCGTCGTTGTTGGCCCGGACCACGGCGACGCACGCGGTGATCAGCAGCAGGACCCCGGCGTATTCGAGGCGGCGCCAGAACCGCTGCGCCGGCCGGCTCAGGCCGGCTGCGCGGGCGATCCGGTGGCACGCGTACACGCCCGCGGTCAGGGCGATCGGGCCGCCGAGGTAGCCGTAGAAGACGTCGTCGCCGCGTACGAGCAGCCACACCAGCACGCCGAGGTTCGCCACGGCGGCGAACACTGCGGGGCGTACGGGTGCGGTCATGATTTTCGTACGGCTCCTGTCCGGTTGCGTTCTGCTTGCAGACTGACAGTCGGCGCAGGAGCCGTCGAGCTGAGACGAAAGATCAGCCGGCCAGGGCGGCCGAAATGACCGCGCGGGCTTCCTGCTGGATACGGGCCAGGTGCTCGGGGCCCTGGAACGACTCGGCGTAGATCTTGTAGACGTCCTCGGTACCGGACGGCCGGGCCGCGAACCAGCCGGACCCGGTCACCACCTTGAGACCGCCGATCGCCGCGCCGTTGCCGGGTGCGCTGGTCAGGACCGCGGTGATCGGCTCGCCGGCGAGGGACGACGCGGTCACCTGCGACGGCGACAGCTTGCCGAGGATCGCCTTCTCCTCGCGGGTGGCGGGGGCGTCGATCCGGGCGTACGCCGGCTCACCGAACCGGGCGGTCAGCTCCCGGTAGTGCTCGCTCGGGGTCTTCCCGGTGGTGGCGATGATCTCGGCGGCGAGCAGGTCGAGGATCAGGCCGTCCTTGTCGGTGCTCCACGGTTTGCCGTCGCGGCGCAGGAACGACGCCCCGGCGCTCTCCTCGCCGCCGAAGCCGATCGAGCCGTCGATCAGGCCGGGCACGAACCATTTGAAGCCGACCGGCACCTCGTCGAGGCGGCGGCCCAGGTCGGCGGCGACCCGGTCGATCATCGACGACGACACCAGGGTCTTGCCGATACCGGCGGCGGACGGCCAGCCGTCGCGGGTCCGGTAGAGGTAGCCGATGGCGACGGCCAGGTAGTGGTTGGGGTTCATCAGGCCGCCGTCGGGGGTGACGATGCCGTGCCGGTCGGCGTCGGCGTCGTTGCCGGTGGCGATCTGGAAACGGTCCTTCTGGGCGATCAAGGACGCCATCGCGTACGGCGACGAACAGTCCATCCTGATCTTGCCGTCCCAGTCCAGGGTCATGAATCCGAACGTCGGGTCGACGTGCGGGTTGACCACGGTCAGGTCGAGCCGGTGGCGGTCGGCGATCTCACCCCAGTAGGCGACACTGGCACCGCCGAGCGGGTCGGCGCCGATCCGCACCTGCGCGGCACGGATCGCGTCGATGTCGATCACGTTCGGCAGGTCGTCGACGTACGTACCCAGGTAGTCGTATTTTTCGGGGTTTTCCGGCCGGGCGGACCGGCGCACTTCCTTGAGCCCTCCGGCGATCAGGGCGTTCGCCCGGTCCTGGATCCAGCGAGTGGCGTCGGTGTCGGCGGGCCCACCGTTCGGCGGGTTGTACTTGAACCCACCGTCATCGGGCGGATTGTGCGACGGAGTGACCACCACCCCATCCGCTTTGTCACCATTGAGCAGGTTGTAGCGCAAGATGGCGTGCGACACCGCGGGCGTAGGGGTGTACCCGTCGCGCGAATCGACCAGAGCCACGACATCGTTGGCGGCGAACACCTCAAGAGCGGTGATCAAAGCCGGCTCACTGAGAGCGTGCGTGTCACGCCCCAGGAACAGCGGCCCGGTGGTCCCCTGCGCACGGCGATATTCGACGATCGCCTGGCTGGTCGCGGCGATGTGGTCCTCGTTGAAGGCGGTGCGCAGGCTGGAGCCGCGGTGCCCGGAGGTGCCGAACGCGACCCCCTGCCCCACTTGCGCAGGGTCCGGGTGCTCGGTGTAGTAACGCGAGATGACCTTGGGTACGTCGATCAGATCGGCCGGTTCGGCGGGATGGCCCGCGCGGGCGTGGACGGACATGAGGGTCTCCTCCGGGAAGAGGTCGGGAGCTGAGTCGGATCGTAACCAGGTGCTCACCTTGAACCATTCCCGGCGCCGATCCGAACTACCTTCTGTGACCCGGGTAATGCTGTTCCTGTTCGTCCTTCTCGCCTCGCTCACCCTGCCCGCCTCGCCCGCCTCGGCGCACGCCGCACCGGTCGGCGCCACCCCGGCGCCGGGCAGCGTGATCGGCGCCTCACCGGCCGAGGTGACGGTGACCTTCAGCGAGCCGGTCACCCCGGTCGAGGGCCGGGTGCAGGTGATCGCACCGAACGGGGACCGGATCTCCGGCAAAGCCGTCGTCGAGGGCACCACGATGCGCATCCCGGTCCGGCAGGCGGACAAGCCGCTCGGCACCTACCTGATCAGTTTCCGGGTCATCTCCGCCGACAGTCACCCGGTCGGCGGCGCGATCTCGTTCTCGGTCGGGGCGCCGTCGGAACGCCCGGAGGCCCCGTCGGAGACGATCGGAACCCACCCGTCGGTCGAGGTCGCCGTGCCGGTCTTCAAGACCATCGGGTACGCCGGGATCACCCTGATCGCCGGTCCCGCGATGTTCCTGGCGTTCCTGTGGCCGCGCCGCCGGTCCCGGTCGGGCGCGCTGAAGACGGTGCGGGTGGGGCTGGCGCTCACCGCGTTCGCCACCCTGGGAGCGATCGCCAGTTACCCCCAGCAGGGTTCCGGGGCCCCGCTGTGGCAGGTATCGGCGCAGGAGCTGACCGAGACGGTGACCAGCGAGTTCGGGTTGCTACTGGTGGGCCGGCTGGCGATTCTGGGCGTGCTGGCCGGGCTTCTGCTGCCGATGCTGAGCCGAGCCCCGCGTACTGCCCGGGCCCGCGTCCTGGTCGGGGCGGGCGCGCCCGTGGAGGTCGTGCCGGCAGATCAGAAGACGAAGACCACATTCAGCAGGACCCGGCCGTACGCGGTACTCGCCCTGTCCGCGGCCGGGCTCGCGACGTGGCCGCTGACCGGGCACGCGGTGGCCGCCCCGATGTCCGGGATCACCGTCACGGCCGGGGTGGTGCACATGGCCGCGATGGCGGTGTGGATCGGCGGCCTGGTCACCCTCGCGGTCTTCCTGCTGCGTGGCACCCATCCGCGGGTGCTCGGGGTGGTCCTGCCGGTCTGGTCGCGCTGGGCCGCGATCGCGGTGCTGTGGCTGGTCTTCGCCGGGGCGATCCAGGCGGTGGTGCAGATGGGCAAGGTGTCCGCGCTGTGGGAGACCGGTTACGGGCAGCTGCTGATCGCGAAACTGGGCGTCACCGCGGCGGTGCTGGGCGCGGCCGCGTTCGCTCGCCGGATGGTCGTCGCCGGGGCGGCCGGGGCCGGGGTGCGCCGGGCCGTCGGCATCGAGGTGGCCGCGAGTGTGGTCATTCTGGCGCTGAGTTCGGTGCTGGTGCAGGTGGACCCGGGCCGGATCGCCGCCACCAAGGAGAAGCCGATCACCGGTCAGGGCTTCTCCGAGACGCTGACCAGTGATCTCTACGCGGTCCAGTTCAACATCTACCCGGTCGAACTGGGCGAGTACAACACCATCCACGCCTTCCTCTACACCCCGGACGGCGGTCCGCTGCGGGCCGAGGAGTGGCAGGTCACCGCGCGGCTGACCGATCCCGCGCTGGAGGCGGTGGCCCAGCCGATCGCCGGCCTGCCGACCGGCAACCAGGCGCTCGGCTCGATGTCGTTCCCGTTACCCGGCACCTACGAGATCACCTTCACGATCCGGACCACCGAGATCGACCGGGCGAGTGTGAAAACCAGCGTGACAGTCGGCGGTTAATGTTTTCGCGTGCTGATCCTGCTCCCGCCCTCCGAAGGTAAGACCCCGGCCGTGTCCGGCTCCCCCGTCGACCCGTCGTCGCTGTGGCTGCCGGCGCTGGCCGCCGCCCGCACGCGGGTGCTCAACAGGCTGGTCGCGCTCTGTTCCCGCACCAGTGAGCGGTCGATCGCGGACAGCCTGAAGGTGCTGGGGCTCAGCGACGGTCAGCGGGGGGAACTGGCCCGCAACACGGTGCTCGCCGGGGCACCGGCTGCGCCGGCTTCGCAGATCTACACCGGCGTGTTGTACGAGGCACTCGGCCCGGACACTCTGCAGACCGGGGCTCAGCAGTGGCTGAATCGTACCGCCGTGGTGTTCTCCGGGTTGTGGGGTGTGGTCCGGCTCGGGGATCACATTCCGGCCTACCGATGCGCGGTCGGTGTCACTCTGCCGGCGCCGATCGGGGGCCTCACCCCGTACTGGAAGAAGGTCTTGAAGCCCGCTCTTGACGAAGTGACCGCACAGACGCCGGTCCTGGACCTGCGATCCGGCGCCTATGCGGCGATGTGGGTGCCCGGCGGCAACGCGGCAGCCCTGCGAGTGCTGCACGAACGGGTCGTCGGCGGAGTGGCGAAACGGTCCGTGGTCAGTCATTTCAACAAGGCCACCAAGGGCCGCCTGGTACGCGAGCTGGCCGCCGAGCAGGCCGCGCCGGATTCGGTGGACGACCTGATCACCGCCCTGCGCGACCTGAAGTTCACCGTCGAGGAACAGAACGCCCCGGCCGGTGGACCACGCCGGCTCGATGTGGTCGTGACCGAGCTCTAGCCCGCATCTTCGGCCGACAGGATGTCGACTACGAAGCGCAGGTCGCCGCGTTCCGGGCCGTAGGCGAGGGCGGCCGGCACGTCCAGCTGGATCCGGCTGCCGACCTTCTGGCCGGGGATGCCCTTGTCCCAGCCCTGGATCAGCTTGCCGACCCCGATCGGGAAGCTGGTCGGGGTGGACTTGCCGTTCGCCCACGACGAGTCGATCACGTCGCCGGAGGTGTAACCGATCAGCTTGTAGTTGACGCTGACGGTCTGCCCGGTCTTCACGACCGCGCCGGTGCCCGGGATCAGCTCCTTGATCACCAGGTCGGTGAGGGTGCCGGTGCCGGTCGCGATCTGCGGTTCCTGGGTCAGGGACGCCTCGCCCGCCGGGGCCACCGACGCCGGGGCCGCCGTGGGGACCGGCTCGTCATCCTCGTCACGGACCACGAAGAAGACGGCCACCAGAACCGCGAAAACGAGCACGCCGCTGAGGACACCCGCAATCGCCTGGCCACGCCGCTTGCTGGTGGAGATGGTCTTGTCACTCATCGTCGAACTCCCGGATCGGCAAGTCGGAAACTCCGGACACGCTACTCGCAATCGGGCGGAACACGGCGAAGAACCTCCCCCGAATCGCCGAGGTGGATGATCCACCGTCCGTTCCCACCCGGCTCCCCCTCTTCACCCCGGGCCCGGCAGATGAGATCGTTTAGCGCCCCTGCCCGCCGCACCCGTTCTGGAGGAACCTTGCTCCGATGGCGGGAGTACCGCGAACCAGCCGTGGTGATCGTGGCCGGGGTGACGGCCGTGGCGGTCTTCAGCGCCGTGCTGTTCCAGCTCGGCGACGACGGCCCGAAGGCGGCGGCACCGGCCGAACCGGTCGCGCCGACCGAGCAGGTGCCGATTCCGCTGCTCAGCGTCGCGGCGTCACCGTCGCTCGCGCCGATCGACTCGATCGTCTACGAGCGGGTGCCGATCGCCGACACCGTCGATCTGGCCGCCGAGGGGACGATCGACTGGGTGCACTGGGGCGAGGACGGCCGCTACTCGCTCGAACGCAAACCCGACGGCGCCTTCACCATCCTCGAAGGCACCCCGAGCGCGCCCCGCAACCGGCACACCGCCAGCCCGCAACGGTTCCGCTGGACCGGCACTTCCAGCGTGACTAGCGGGATCAGCACGTGCGGCGCGGGCAACGGATTCACTCTGTCGGCACCGGCCGGGCCCGGCCGCAACACCCTGCGGCTGTACGTCGGGGCGACGAACGCACGCGGCACCCTCGAGGTCGGGCTCTCCACCGACGTGGATTCCTCGGCGACGATCACCGATTCCTGGACAGTCGAGGGGCCCGCCATGCAGACGACGGCCTACGTCATCTCGTACCGTGCTTCAGGTACTGGCAAGATCTCCGTCAAGTGGATCACGGCCGCATCTTTCGACAGCACGTGCGGTGGCGTCTCCCTGCAGGCCGCGGCCTTGAGCTGACCTGCGCTGACTCATCGTAGAACCGGGAAAGGGGAACGCGTGTTCGCGGGCTGGGGATCGCGGGTCGCCCGCTTACGGTGGCCGGTACTCATCATCGCGCTCGTCGCGGTGCTCGGTGCGGGTGGCTGGGGCTTCGGCGTGTTCGGGCAGCTCACCGAAGGTGGCTACAACGACCCGGACAGTGAGTCGGGCCGGGCCGCCGACGTGGTGGCCGCGGCGACGAACGGGCAGGCCGGCGACGTCATCGCGATCTACACGCCGGACAGTGGCGGCATCGACGACGCCGCCCTCGGCAAGCTGATCACCGAACGTCTCGCGGCACTGCCGAAGTCCGCGGTCACCGCGCAGACCTCGTACTGGGCGAACAAGCAGCAGACGTTCGCGTCCGCCGACCGGTCCAGCGCGATCGCGGTGATCACCCTGGCCGGTGAAGACGACGCGGACAAGATGGCGGCGTACGGGGAGATCGAGGACTCGTTCACGGTCCCCGGCGCCCGGGTCGAGCTGGCCGGCGGCATCCCGCTCGGGCACGCGTCCACCGAACGGTCCACCCAGGACCTGGCGATCGCCGAGATGATCTCGCTGCCGATCGTGCTGATCCTGCTGCTGGTGATCTTCGGTTCGCTGGTCGCGGCGTCCCTGCCGGTGGTGATCGGCGGCTGCGCGGTCCTCGGCTCCCTCGGGTTCCTGCACGCCGTCGCGCTCACCCACGAAGTCAACTCGTTCGCCGTCAACGTCGCCAGCCTCCTCGGTCTCGGCATGGCCATCGACTACGGGCTGTTCATGGTCGGCCGGTTCCGCGAGGAGCAGGCCGTCCACGACACCGCCGAAGCGGTCAAACGCACCGTCGCCACCGCCGGCCGCACCGTGGTCTTCTCCGCCACCCTGCTGATGACCGCGCTCGCCGGGCTGCTGCTGTTCCCGCAGGGCTTCCTGAAATCCCTCGCCTACGGTGGCCTCGCGGCCGTCTTCCTCGCCATGGTGCTGTCCCTGACCCTGCTGCCCGCCCTGCTCGCGGTGCTCGGGCCACGCGTCGACAAGATCCCGGTGCGACTGCCCTTCGCCGCCGCCGGTGACGCCGGCTGGGAACGGCTCGCCAGATGGGTGCTGAGCCGGCCGGTAGCGGTGGCCGTACCCATCGTGGCCGTCCTTCTGCTCCTCGCCCTGCCGATCCTGGGCGCCCGCTTCGGCGAGAACGACGAACGCCAACTGCCCGCCGGCGATCCGTCCCGCGTCGCGATCGAGACCCTCAAAGCCGACTATCCGCAGTTCAGCTCGGACGGCGTCCAGATCGTGGTCCGTTCCCTGACCGGCGACCAGCCCGACGTCGAAGCCCTGACCACGGCGGCCGGCAACGTCCCCGGCGTCCAGACGGTCACCGGCAGCGGCGGCAACGGCAAGGACGTGGTCGTCCTCAACGCCGACCTCAAGACCGCCGACGTGTTCAGCGACGAGGCCCGCGACACCGTCGGCAGGCTGCGCGCCCTGCCCGCACCCGTCGGCACCGAGATCCTCGTCGGCGGCGCCACCGCCCGCAACGTCGACAGCCTCGACGCCATCGGCGCCCGGCTGCCGTTGATGATCGGGCTGCTGGCCGGCGCCACCCTGGTACTGATGTTCCTGGCCTTCGGCTCGATCCTGCTCCCGGTCAAAGCCGTGGTGCTGAGCGCGCTCAGCCTCACCGCCACCTTCGGCGCCCTGGTCTGGATCTTCCAGGAAGGCCACGGGGCGTCCCTGCTCAACGTCACACCGACCCCCTTGGAAGCCGGAATCGTCGTCCTGATGGCGGCCGTCGTGTTCGGTCTCTCCACCGACTACGAGGTGTTCCTGCTGTCCCGGATGGTCGAGGCCCGGCTGCGGGGCGCCAGCACCACCGAAGCCGTCACCATCGGCCTGACCCGCACCGGCCGGGTCATCAGCGCCGCCGCCCTGCTGCTCATCGTCGTCACCGGCGCGTTCTCCCTGTCGTCGGTCACCACCATGCGGTTCATCGGCGTCGGCATGATCATCGCCCTGGTCCTGGACGCCACAGTCGTCCGCGTCCTCCTGGTCCCCGCCGTCCTGCGCCTGCTCGGCGACGCCGCCTGGTGGGCCCCCGCCCCGCTGCGGCGCCTCCAGGAGAAGGCCGGCCTCGCCGAATACGCCGGCGAAGAGGAGACACCCACCGGCCGGCACGCCTGGCGCGACACCACCGTCATCGACGGAACCCTGGTCACCCACGCCCTGCCCGGCAAGCCCGTTCAGGCCGCACTGCCGTCCGGGCCGACACCGGCGCCGGCGACAGACCCGGTGGTCCTGGAATACGAGGACTTCCTCAACTACATCTCCGGCAAGAACGACGCGATGGCCCATGCCGGCGGCCTGCTACCGGACCGGCCCACTTCGTCCACCCCCAGCGCCGGTACGGGTGACGAAGAGTCACCGGAGACGCGATCCCCCGGCCGCCACCGCACCGCCGATCTGGCCCCCTACGCCACGCCCAAACTCCCCGCCGCCGCTTCTGCTGCCGCTGCTCCTGCCGCCTCTGAACCCGCTTCCTCCGCTGGTTCCTCCGTCTCCTCACAGGCGGTCGGCGGATCAGAACCGGACGACGGCCTCGCCGCCGCTTCCGCTCCTGATGACTTTTCGGAAAGCACGGGCTCCTTCAGGGCGCTACCTAGCTCGTCCCCAGCAGGTTTCACCATGTCCCCGGCCGATCCCGCGACATCCGCCGCCCCGATCACCGCGTGGAGCCCTCTCCCCCTCGCAGCCGACGACGCTGCCACCCCGCCCGGCCCGGTTCCGCCCGACGACTCCATTCCCTCCGAGTCGACCCCGCCGGATCCGGCCACATCCAGCACATCGGGTTCTCACGTCGTCCCGCCCGACACCGCACCTGACACACCGGATCCTTTCGTCGCCCCGCCCGATGCCACGGATCCTTTCGTCGCGCTGCCCGACACCGCATCCGGCACGCTGGTTTCGCTGCCAACCCCGGCCGAGGCCGTGTCCGGCACGCCGAGTTCCTCCCCGTCGGCGCCGGACGGCGCGCCGGCCATCCCGTCGAAGGATTCCGCCGACGACGAGAACACCCAACTCATCTGGGCCGAAGTAGAGGCAAGCGTGACCGCAGCCCCGGAACCGATCGATCCGGAAACCATCTGGGCCGAGGTGGAGGCCACCTTGGCCGCCGGAGCCGAAACCGTGCGGGCTGACCCAAGACCTCCGGTGATCCCGGAAGCCCCCCGGGACCTGGACGATCTCGACCCCGCCAGCACCCAGATCCTCCGTTTGCCTCCCCATCTGGCGAACGACACCACAACACCGGCGTTCCCCACCCTGGGCACCCAGTCCACGGTCAAGCCGGCCAAGACCGCCAAGCTGGCCGAGGCAGCCGCACTGGCCGGCCCCACCCCCAAGCCCGGCCCCACCTCCACCACACCCGACAACACCGTGACGCCCGACGACACCGTCACGCCCGGCGAGACCGTCACGGTCAGCAGCACCGAGCCCGCTGGGTCCCTGAGCGACTCCGCCAGCACCGCACCCCAGTCGCTTCCCCTGCTGCCGGACTCGACCCTTTCCCCGGATGCCGTCCCGACAGCCATCCCAGCGGCCATCTCCCCGGATGACATCCCTGCCGACCCCGATGACGTCCCTGCCGACCGCCCGGACACCATCGACTCCGCCGACGACCGCCCCACGGACACCGACAAGCCCGTTCCGGCAAGCGCACTCGAATCCGTCCTCAACGCTTTCGCGGAGTTCGTCCCCGACCCGGCCCCCCACCCCGATCCCCGACCCGACGCCAACGCCGATCGCGACGAAGCCGGCGACGCGGTGGTTCACCAGATGCCGTCCGCTGACGACTACCTGTCCGAGAACGCACACACCCCATCCGAGTTGCCCGAACCGGACTTCACACCGCTCCCGGACTCAGCGGAACTCGCACCCACCGAATCCGCAGACCAGGACCAGGAAGCGATTCCCTCCGACCACCCAGCCCTGGAGTTCCAGCCTTCAGCCTCGGAGTTCCCTTCCTCAGCCTCGGAATCCGCTCCCATTCCCGAGTCGGCTCCGGCTCCGGTCATCTTCTCTTCGCCAGACTCAGACCCAGCCTGGTCAACTGAGACCCCGCTCCTCCCAGAGACCGAACCGCTCCCGGAGATCGAACCGCACGCCGCCTTCGAACCACTCCCGGAGATCGAGCCGTACGCGGAACTCGATCAACCCGCAGCGACCGAGTTCAGCGCGGAAGCCACCGCAATCCCGGAACCCAGCCCCGAAGCGGAACAGACGCCACCCGCCGAGTTCGAGGCCGCGCCAGAGGCCGCCGACTCCGCGCCGGAACCGACGTTCGTGCCCTTCCCGGAGACCACCCCGTTCGCCGAGGCCGAACCACTCGAAAGAGTCACGCCGACCGCCGACGCCACGCCGGTCGCCGATGCCACGCCGGTCGAGCCCTCGTCCAGCGCGAGTAGCACGGCGATTCCTGACCCGTTCGCCTGGCGGTCGGATCCGCGGTTGGCGAACCTGACCGCCCCCCAGCCCGACTCCTTCAACTGGCTCGACCGAGCCGCTCAACCAGACCCGCAGGCAGACTCCCCCACATCCCAGGAGACGCCCCCAGCCGACCCGTCCCAGTCCCAGGACCGCGACCAGGACCAGGACCAGGACCAGGAAGCGTCTTCGTCGCCGGTTGTTCCGGTGTCGCCCGGTGCGGGGCCGCTGCCTTATGTCGAGCCCCCGGCCTGGTGGTCCGAGCCCGCGCCGTCGGGTCCGGCGCGATCCGCTCCAAAACCGGAGGCGACGCTCCCGCATCCCTACGCCGAATCGTCTACCGCACGTCGGCCGCAAACCCTCGGCGACTGGCTGGCTGACGCTCCCGCCAAGCCTGCCACCGATTCCGAACTGGATTCCTCGCCCGAGGCCGACCAGCCCACCGAGATGGTCACGGATCCCGAGAGTCCCCGGCGCCCGCAGACCCTCGACGAATGGCTGACAAATCCGGCCACCGCCGAACCAACCACCTCTGACCCAGCCGAGTCCGAACCGGCCGAATCAGAGGTTGGCGAATCCGAGGTTGGCGCCGCTGAGGGTGCTGAGTCAGAACCCGCTGACTCTCGGTTGACCGACTTCGAATCGGTCGACTTTCAGGGGGCCGAGGCCGAACCAGCGGAACCAGTCGCTGATCTCTCACTGGCCAACGATTCCGAGTTCGCCAGCGTCCCAGCAGCAGTGACCGAGCCAGTGGCGGGCAGCGAATCAGAGGTCTTCAGCGAGCTGAACCTGGCGTTCGAACCTGCGGCGGACACGCAGTCCGAGCAGGCACCGGAACCAGCTTCCGACACCGAGGCGGTGACCGTTCCGGCTTCCGACACTGCGGCTGACCCGGAGGCCACGGATTACACCGGGACCGTCGAACCGGCCGCATCCGAGCCGGTCACCCTCGATCAGGTCACGCCCGGGTCGGCTGATTTCGTCGCGACGACGCGTGACGAGTCGATCGTCTCAGTGGACAGCGCGTCTGGCGGCGAGGCAGCGGACAGTGTTCCTCTCCCGGTGGATGACGTCCCGGACGGTGCTGTCACCGTGGAGGCGGGCTCTCAGGTTCCAGGTGAGCAGACACCCGATTCGGATGAGCGGCTGGAAGATCCAGCGAACACGGCAACGCCGGTGGGTGAGGAGTTCGCCTCTCCGCAGGAGCTACCCGATACCGAGATCGACTCGGTAGGCAGCGCATCGGCTCCGGTGTCGGATGTTCCGGTCCTGGAGACGTTCACAGATGCCTACGCCGCAGATGTGGACGCTCCGGCCGTAGAGCCTGACGCGGCCCCTTCGGCATCGGAGGCGGGCGACGGGATTCCGGATGAGGTACCGGTCGCGGATGAGTCGGTGGCAGAGCCGGTCGGTGGTGGTTCGGCTGATGAGGTGGCTGGTGGCGGTGATGAGAACGGGCCGTCGGACGAATTCGGAATCGGTGTCGCCGGGAGTGACTTCGCCGTGGATGACGAGGAGATCAGCGCTGTGGAAACCGCCGGGACGGTCAGTGACGTGGCTGATGTCGTAGGGGTTCCTGTTTCCGGCGCCGGCGAACCCGCTGGGGCCGGCTCGGACCTCGGGGAGAGCGCGGACATTTTGGGTGTGCCCACTGCAGCGGATCGCTCGATGGGGGCCCGTCGGCCGCAAACGCTCGATGAGGTGCTGGCCGCTGGGGCGAGTTCCATGGATTTCGGGCACCCCTACCGCTCGCAGTCGACGGTGGATGAGGATGGCTGGACCGGAGTAGACAGTCCGGCCGTGGATGCCCTGGCGAGCGCCGACATTCCGGCAGGCACGGATGGCCCGGGCGTTGACGCTTCGCCAGTGGTGGGTGCCGCGACCTCAGCCGCGGCGGTAGAGCAGCCGGTAGAGCAACAAGAGGAGCAGCCGGTGGCTGTGGCTCGGCGGCCTCAGACGCTGGAGGATGTCGCGGCCGGGCGTCCACGGCCGGCGGGTGACGCCAGGGATCCGGAGACCGAGGCGTCGACCGCGGCAGAGACCACGGCGGTGGAGGCGGCCGCGGTGGAGGCGAGCCGGAACGAGATCGAGTATCAGCGGGGGCGGCGTCCGGAGACGCTGGATGATCGGCTGCGCGGGACCATCCGGCCGGCGACGCTCGCCGATCACCTGCCGGATCAGGGCCGGGGGGCTCAGCGGCAGGCGAACAGCGGGCCGTCGTGGACCGCGGGTTCCGGAGAGCACCCCTACGATCGGCGGTCTCAGCGCCCGGCTTCTCTCGCCGACCACCCGAAGCCGACTCGCCCCGGGCGAGATGCCGCGCAGGGAGCCGCACCGGAAGGCCCGGCGACCGACTCGGAGACCGGACCGGCAACCGACTCGGCGAGTGGCCCGGCCCAGCCCTGACCGGCGAGGAGTGACCGTTGGGGCGGGGCCGGACGGTGAAGGCCGGTGGAGACTGAGGCTTGTCACCCGTACCGGCGCTGGGTCTGAATGTGAATCGGGCTGGCTGGTGACCGGCATCCCTTGCCGGATGCCGGTGGCGGCCGATAGGACCGCGGGTAAGTACAGTGCGTGCGGGCTCGAAAATAGGGGGATGCAGGAATGACCGGCAGTGTCGATCCGGATGCCGTGGGTGTGGACCCGGAGCGGCTCGCGGTCTGCCTCGCGGTTCTCGCCGAGGCGGAGGAGTTGCCGCCGGAGCATCCGGATGCGGTGGCGTTGCGGCGGGCGACGGCCGGCCTGTTCAAGACGGTGAAGTTGCAGCGTCGCCGGGAGCGCCGGCAGGCGGTGATCGCGCACGATCGGGCGGTGACCGAGTCGACGGCGACGGGTGCGCCGGGGCGGATCGACGACGAGACGGCCGGCATTCCGTTGAAGAGCACGATTCTGGGTGCGTCGGCGGGTGTGCTGAAGCAGGCTCGGGGTTGTTACACGTGTAAACAGCGGTTCACGGTGGTGGACGCGTTCTATCACCAGCTCTGCCCTGATTGTGCGCATCTGAACCGTTCGCGACGGGATGCCCGGACCGATCTGACCGGCCGGACCGCGCTGCTCACCGGTGGACGCGCCAAGATCGGTATGTACATCGCGTTGCGTCTGCTGCGCGACGGCGCCGATCTGACGATCACCACGCGGTTCCCGCACGACGCGGTCCGTCGTTTCTCGGCGATGCCGGACAGCGCCGACTGGCTTCACCGGCTGCGGGTCGTCGGCATCGATCTGCGAGACCCCGCGCAGGTGGTGGGCCTTGCGGAGTCCGTGGCGGCGCGTGGTCCGCTGGACATTCTGATCAACAACGCGGCCCAGACCGTACGCCGGACCGCCGGTTCCTACTCGGAACTCGTGGCGGCCGAGACGGCCCCGCTGCCGGACGGCCCGTTGCCCGCGCTGGAGTATTTCGCCGCCCAGGCCTCGATCGGCTCGTCGCCGGCGGCCGCTCTGACCGCGGCTTCCGCGCCGGGGCTGACGCCTGAGCAGGTGACGTCGATGGCGCTGACCGCCCGGTCGGTGGCGATCGACGCGGGCGGGTTGATCCCCGACGTGACATCGACGAACAGCTGGAGCGACCGGGTGCACGAGGTGGCCCCGCTGGAGCTTCTCGAAGTGCAGCTCTGCAATGTGACCGCGCCGTTCATCCTGGTCAGCCGCTTGCGGTCGGCGATGGCGGCGTCGAAGTACCCCCGGCGGTACGTGGTGAACGTGTCCGCGATGGAGGGCATCTTCGCGCGTGGCTACAAGGGTGCCGGGCATCCGCACACGAACATGGCCAAGGCCGCGCTGAACATGTTGACCCGGACCAGTTCGGACGACATGTTCGCCGACGGCATCCTGATGACCAGCGTCGACACCGGCTGGATCACCGACGAGCGCCCGCATCCGACGAAGATGCGGCTGCACGAGGAGGGTTTCCATGCCCCGCTCGATCTGGTCGACGGCGCGGCCCGGGTGTACGACCCGATCATCCGCGGTGAGCTGGGCGAGGATCTGTACGGCTGTTTCCTGAAGGATTACGCCCCGGTCGCCTGGTAGGTCCGGACGTGAAAAGGCCGCCCCTCGGCTGAGGGGCGGCCTTTTCGTTTCACTGTCGGGTCGGCCGGTGCGCGAGCTGGTCAGCCCGGGAGGCCCCGAGTGCCCTAGTTACCGGTAATGCCGGTGGCCGTGATGGCGGCCGTGACACCGGCGCTCGTCTCGTTCACGACCGGCGTCGAGTAGTCCTTGTCCTTGTAGCCGTTGTAATCGTTGTTCTTGTAGTCGTTGTTCTTGTAGCCGTTGTAGTCGTTGTTCTTGTAACCGTCGTAGTCGTTGTAGTCGCCGCCCGGGTAACCGCTGCCCGGGTGGTACGGCTTGTGCGGGTGGCGCGGGAAGTCGTAACCGACGTACGACAGGTCAGCGAACGGGTGGTTGTAGCCACCCCCGCCGACGTTGAACGGCCGTCCGTAGTGGGTCGGGCGGTAGTCCCAGCCACGGGGCCAGCCACCGTCCCACCGGTCCCAGCGCCAGTCGTTCTCCTCGACCTGCAGCACCCAGACCCGGCCCCAGTTGTTGTAGCCCCAGGCCGGGAAGCAGTCGTAGTCGGACCAGGCGCCACGCCGCTCGCCCCACCAGCCGGCCTTACGGCAGTCCCGCTCGTTGTTGTAGTAGCCGACCACGTACTGGTCGTCCCAGTCGTAGTAGGGACCACTCTTCGCGGTGGCGGTGCTGGGCGCCTGGGTGGTGGCGGGTGCGGCCTGTGCTGGAGTGATCCCGAGCATCGCACCGGCCGCCAGAGTCATGCCGGCCAGAGCCAGCATCCGCTTTGCGTTTTTCATCTCACACCTTTTCAGGACAAATCGCCATGACTCAGTTAGCTGATCACGGACCTATGAGAGGAATCCGGCAAATACTAGGAACCTGGCCGTTCGGACGACCCGACGGGTAGCCGTAAGGTCAGGTCCGCGGGCACCACGGGTGCACTCAAACCTGCCGTGACCAGGCGTTTCATGGACTTCCGAGGTCACCGATCCGCACCCGGCAGCCATTTTCTTCAGCAGTATGAAAAATCCCGCGAATCAGGTTTAAAACCAGCAATCAGGGTCTGAGGAATCACACATCCGGTGAATCCGGCAACGCCTGATAGGCGGGACGCAGGACATCGGCGATCGGGCGGCCCTCGTGGCTGAGACCGGGCGGGTCGAGCTGGTCCAGGAGCGCGTCCGGACGGGCCACCGCAGGCGCACCTTCGTCCACGCCGAACGAACCGGCACCCCAGAAGCTCACCGGATTCTCTGCCGGCTGCACCGGAGGCGGCGAAGAAGGCGACGGCGACGGCGACGGCGACGGCGAAAAAGAGGAAGAATCCACCGCTTTCGCCTCGCGGAGACGGCGCAACCGCATCAGCAACTCGTCGCGGGACCGGCCCCGCCACGTGAACACCTCGAACGGATCGCTCTCGAATGCCCGGGCCAGCGCGTAACAGGTCGCCGCCAGGTGGGCGCACGGCATCGGCCACCGCTCGCAGGAGCAGTCCAGGGCCACCTCGTCGAGGGAGAGCGGCAGCAGATTCAGCCCCTCCCCGGCGAAGACGGCTTCGACACCCGGTGGCATCCGCCCGTTGAGCAGGTCGGCGGTGAACCGGGCCTCGGCGACCAGCGTCGTCTCCACCCGGGCCCACTCGGCGGCGCCGAAGGAGCGGACCGCGATCCGGGACCGGAACGCCACCGGGTCCTCGGGGCCGCGGACCAGCGCGACGACGAGACTGCCGGAGACGGTGAGGCTGCGCACGTGCCCGGCCCGTTCGTCGCGCCGCCCGCGGGCGAACGTCGGCCCCATCCGTAGTGACTCGAACATCCCCAGGAACGCCAGCGCGAAGTCAGTCAACGATCGCCTCCGGGGACAGGGCGAACAGGTCACGCAGTTCGTTCGCGGACAGGGCGCTCAGCCAGCCCTCGCCGGAACCGACGACCCGTTCGGCGAGGACACCCTTGTCGGTCAGGACCCGGTCGATGCGTTCCTCCAGGGTGCCGAGACAGACCAGGGTATGGACGTGCACGTCACGGCGCTGGCCGATGCGGAAGGCCCGGTCGGAGGCCTGCGTCTCGGTCGCCGGGTTCCACCAGCGGTCCACGTGGACGACGTGGTTCGCGGCGGTCAGGTTGAGGCCGGTGCCGCCGGCTTTCAGCGACAACACGAAGATCCCGGGCTCCTCGGCCCGCTGGAACTCGGCGACCATGCTGTCTCGTGCCCCGCGGGCGGTGCCGCCGTGCAGGAACCGCACCGGCGCCCCGAACCGGGCCGTCAGATGCGGGGTCAGCATCGCGCCGAACCGGGCGAACTGGGTGAAGACCAGCAGACTCTCGCCCGCTCCCAGCGCGTGGTCGACGATCTCCTCGAGCCGGTCCACCTTGCCGGACCGGCCGGGCAGCGGCGAGGCGTCCTTGAGGAGCAGCGCAGGGTGCACGCACGCCTGTTTGAGTTTGGTCATCGCCGCGAGCACCAGGCCCTTGAGCCGTTTCTCGCCCGGTTCGGCGAGCCTTTCGAGCAGGTCGTCGAGGACCGCGCGGTAGAGGCTGACCTGCTCGGTCGTCATCCCGCACAGGTGCCGGACGTGCCGTTTGACCGGCAACTCGGCGGCGATGGCGTGATCCACCTTGGTGCGGCGCAGCAGGAACGGCCGGGTGGCCTGCCGCAGGCGGGCGGCCGCGTCCTCGTCGGCGTACCGCTCGATCGGTACCGCGAACCGGGCCCGGAACGTGTGCGCCGACGCCAGCACCCCCGGGTTGACGAAGTCGAGGATCGACCAGAGCTCGGACAGCCGGTTCTCGACCGGGGTGCCGGTCAGCGCGATCCGGTTGCGAGCCGGGAACCGGCGCACCGACCGGGCCGCCAGGCCGCCGCTGTTCTTGATGTGCTGGGCCTCGTCCAGCACCACCCGGTCCCAGGAGATCGCGGCGAGGGCGTCGGCGTCCCGCACCGCCGTCGCGTAGGTGGTCAGCACCAGGTCGGCACCGTCGGCCAGCCCCGCCGGATCGTCACGCCCGGCGCCGTGCAGCACCCGCACCCGCAGCGACGGCGCGAACCGCTCGGCCTCCCGCTGCCAGTTACCCAGCACCGACAGCGGGCAGATCAGCAGTGCCGGGCCCGCCCGGTGGTGCAGCAGCAGGGCCAGGAGCTGCACGGTCTTGCCGAGTCCCATGTCGTCGGCGAGGCAGGCGCCCAGTCCGAGCGAATCGAGGAACGCGAGCCAGGAGAAGCCCCGGATCTGGTACGGCCGGAGCACGCCCACGAGCCCGGGTGGTGGGGGCAGGACCTCCAGCCGCTCGTCCAGCCGCCCGGCGAGCAGGTCGGCCAGCCAGCCCTCGCCGCGTGCGTCGGTCACCGGCAGCGGCAACTCCTCAGGCGGGAGCAGCCGGGTCACCCGCAACGCGTCGCCCGCGGTCATCCGGCCGCCGCCGCGTTTCAGGAACGCCAGCCCCGCGGCGAGCCGTGCCGGGTCCAGGAACACCCAGCGCCCGCGCAGCCGGACCAGCGGAACCTTGGCTTTCGCCAGGTCGGCCAGATCGTCCTCGGTCAGGGTCCGGCCGCCGAGCGCCAGGCCCCACTGGAAGTCGACCAGCTCCCGCAGACCGACCGTGCGGTCCCGGAGCACGTGCGCGACCGGCTCCCGCCCGCGCACCTCCAGCGACAGCCCGAGGCTCGGCCGGCGCCGCCACCAGGCCGGAAGAAGCACGCCGTAGCCCGCCTCCTCCAGCAGGGCGGCGTGACTGAGGAACCGGTGCGCCCCCTCGGTGTCGAGCAGCATCTGCACCGGGCGGACCTGCCGTAGCGCCTCACCGAGGTCCGGGTAGAGCCGGGCGGCCCGGCCCAGCCCGGCGAGCAGCCGCTCCTGCGGATGCGAGGTCCACCGCCGCAGCGGTGCCGACCGGTCCCGCCACACTTCGGCGGCGGGCACCAGCACGCTGGGCTCGTCGACCGCCTGCACCAGGAACTCCAGCCGCCAGGTGTCCTCCGGCAGCGGCACCTCGGCGGGCATCACCGGCTCGTGCTCACGCGGGTCGCTGAGCCGGAAGCAGACCCGCACCTCGGACCCGCCCGCGGCCTGCTCGAACCACGTGCCGAGCCGCTCCGCCAGCTCGTCGGCGAGAGCGGGCGCGGCCTCGAACTCGGGCTCGCCGCTCAGGGCGGCCAGCCACCCGTATCCGGCGAGGGTCACGCCCGCCTCGGCCAGCCGGGTCCGGACCAGCCCGTCCACCAGGCGCTCCAGCGCGGCCCGCAGCACCGCCTCCCCGGGATGGGAGGCGGCAGCCGCGGCGGAGGTGGATTGTGCCGCGAGGCAGGCCGGTGGCATGCGGTCGAGCAGGGTGGCCTGCCGGACCGCGTCCGCCCCGACCACCACCGGTCGCCACCAGGCCACCGGCCGGGAACCGTCCAGTCGCACGCCGGGCAGCACCCGCCCGCGCCGGACCAGACTCGCCGCGAAACCGCACAGCTCCACGATCCACCCGGCCGACGGGGCGGTCCGCCCCTCGAACTCGGCCATCAGCTCCGTGTCGGCGAACGGCACACTGACCGCCGGGACCCGCCAGGCCCGCGCCTTCGGCACTCCGCGCCGCTCCGGCAGCCCCAGCTGCGGCGACGGCATCGGACCGGACGCGGTCGACGGCAGGACCACGGCGATCTCCGCCCAGGACTCCCCGGGTGGCAGCCGGTCGGCGGCCACCGCGAACGGGTGTGGCGGCGCGGCACCCCGAGCCGCCGACCGGGCGCCCACAGCTGCCCCGTCCTCGCCCCAGAGACTCAGCGCGCCGTCGGCCCTGAGCAGCCCGTGCAGCACCCGGACACCGGCGGCCACCGGATCAGTCATGGCGGCCTCCCGCGACGCGGCGCCACCGGAACTCCGGGTGGGGCTGCGGGACGAGCCGGTCGCTGAACATGTCGCCGACTCTAGGCCGCCCGTCTGACACTTTCCGCCGCGCACCGACCGGATTCCGGCCCCGCCGGCCCGGATGTAACCACTGTCACTCCAGCGTCCAGGTGATCTCCGGGGGCTTGACCCGGGCACAGCGCGGGCCACCGTCCGGGCCGGTCAGCCCGAGGCGCGCGACCAGTACACCGTCGCTCGCGGCGGCACGGAGCAGATCGCTGGGGACGTCACCGAACATCAGCTTGGCGCGGCGGAACCCGGCGAACTCCCCGGTGCTGGTGGAACCCCAGCTCAGGTAGAGGAACCGGGCTCCCGTCCGGCCGTGCACCCAGGGCCCGCCGACGTCGAGGTGGCCGTCCACCTCCCGGGAGTCGATCTCCAGTTCCCAGACGGCCCGGTCGGCGTGCACTCCGATCCGGTCCACCACGTCCTTGCGCCGTTGCACTCCCACCTCGACGCCACCGAGCCGAAGCTGCTCGGCCTGTGGCGCCCCGGTCCGTCCGGGCAGGTCGTGGCCCTCGATCCGAATCCGCATCCCGCCGACTCTAGGCCCTGTGTGGCGGATCGCGTGGGAGCGAGGCGATTCCCAGCCGGCGCCTGACGGCATCCGCGCCACACAGGGCCTGGCCTGTCAGGCTGGGGTCGTCTGCCGCCGGGCCGTTGACGCCGTAACACGCCCGCAACCAATATGTTTCCATGCATCTATGGGAGCGCTCCCGATTGATCGCCGCCATCTCCGCCGCCATCCTGCTGACCGCCGGAGCAGCCGCCCCGGCGTACGCCGACGAGGTCGAACAGGTCGTCAACGGCACTTTCGACAGTGGCACCGAACCGTTCTGGACCAACGCGGGCATGACCATCGGACTGGCCGACGGCCGCGCCTGCGTCGACGTCCCGGGCGGGACGGTGAACCGCTGGGACGCCGCGGTCGGCCAGAACGACGTCGACCTGGTCGCCGGTGAGACCTACCGGTTCAGTTTCGACGCGAGCGGTGACGCCGGGCACGTGGTCCGGGCCATCACCGGCCTCGCGGTCAGCCCGTACGACACCTATTTCGAGCAGTCCCCGATCCTCGGCGGCTGGCAGCACTACGAGTGGACGTTCACCGCGAACGCGAGCACCACCCAGGGTCAGGTCGCCTTCCAGGTCGGCGGCAGCCCCGATCCCTGGCGTTTCTGCGTCGACAACGTCTCGCTGGTGGGCGGTGTCCCGCCGGAGGTCTACGAGCCGGACACCGGGCCGCGGGTACGGGTGAACCAGGTCGCGTACCTACCGGACGGGCCCAAGGGCGCGACCGTTGTCACGTCGTACACCAGCGCCCTGCCCTGGATCTTGAACGACAAGACGGGCAGAAAGCTTGCCAGCGGGCGTACGGTTCCGCGCGGCACCGATCCGTCGTCGGGGCAGAACGTGCACACCATCGACTTCAGTGGAGTCCACCGGGCCGCGACGGGGCTGACGATCACCGCGGACGGCGAGACGTCCCGGCCCTTCGACATCGGCCGCCAGGCGTACCAGAAGCTCCGCTCTGATGCTCTGAAGCTCTATTACACCCAGCGCAGTGGCATCGCGATCCGTGACGACCTCCGGCCCGGTTATGCCCGGCCCGCCGGGCACGTCGGCGTGGCGCCGAACCAGGGCGACACCGCGGTCCCGTGCCAGCCCGGCGTCTGTGACTACACCCTGGACGTGCGCGGCGGCTGGTACGACGCCGGTGACCACGGCAAATATGTGGTGAACGGTGGCATCTCGGTGTGGGAACTGCTCGCCGAGTACGAGCACAACCGTGGCTCCCGCAAGCTGAACCTGAGCATTCCGGAGAGCGGGAACCGGGTCCCGGACATCCTCGACGAGGCCCGTTGGGAGCTGGAGTTCCTGCTCAGCATGCAGGCGCCGGGCGGCCTGGTGCACCACAAGATCCACGACCGGGCGTGGACCGGCCTGCCGTTGCTGCCGCACCTCGACCCGCAGCCGCGTGAGCTGCACCCGGTCTCCACCGCGGCGACTCTCAACCTGGCCGCCACCGCGGCGCAGGCTGCCCGGCTCTTCAAGCCGTACGACGCGGCGTTCGCGCGGCGTGCGCTGGCTGCCGCCCGCACGGCTTACGACGCGGCCCGCGCCAACCCGGCGTTGTACGCCCCGGAGTCCGACGGCGTGGGTGGTGGCGCCTACAACGACGCGAAGGTGACCGACGACTTCTACTGGGCGGCGGCCGAGTTGTACCTGACCACCGGCGAGCGGAAGTACGCGTCCGATGTGCTCGCGTCGCCCGAGCACTCCGCTGACGTGTTCGGCCCGGTCGCGTTCGACTGGGCGTCCACCGCCGCCGCCGCGAAGATCGACCTGGCGCTGGTCCCGAACCGGCTGCCCGGCCTGTCCACGGTGAAGTCCCAGCTGGTCACGGGTGCCGACAAGTACCTGGCGATCCAGCGCGAGCACCCGTACGGCGTCGCCTACGCCCCGGCGAACAACTCATGGGACTGGGGTTCCAGCAGCATCGTCGCCAACAACCTGGTGGTGATCGCCGCCGCGCACCGGCTCACCGGCCGGGCGAAGTACCGGAACGGCCTGATCACCGGCCTGGACTGGCTGTTCGGCCGCAACGCGCTGAACATCTCCTACGTCACCGGGTACGGCGAGGTCGCCGCGCAGAACCAGCACAGCCGCTGGTACGCCGCTCAGCTCGACCCGTCGCTGCCGCACCCGCCGCCCGGCACCCTGGCCGGCGGCCCGAACTCGTCGATCCAGGACCCGGTCGCGCAGAGCCTGCTCCAGGGCTGTGTCGGCCAGTTCTGCTACATCGACGACATTCAGTCCTGGTCCACCAACGAACTGACCATCAACTGGAACGCGGCACTGGCCCACCTGATCGGGTACGCCGCCGAACTCGGCTGACTCCGCGGTCAAGTTTCGGTCAACTGGTCCCTCCTAGGCTGTGCGGTGTGCTCAGCCGAGGAGGGACCGATGGTCAAGGACGGTAGGAGTTCGTGCCCGCGTCAGCCGGCAGTCCGAAGAG
The DNA here is from genome assembly GCF_900104725.1 of Actinoplanes derwentensis. Taxonomy (NCBI): domain Bacteria; kingdom Bacillati; phylum Actinomycetota; class Actinomycetes; order Micromonosporales; family Micromonosporaceae; genus Actinoplanes; species Actinoplanes derwentensis. Next base: position 520,722 of record NZ_LT629758.1, on the reverse strand, counting down.
GGCCGCCAGGCCGGTTATCCGCAGCTGACGGTGCACGAACTCGCTCGGGTTGCGCAGCACCAGCCGGGTGCCCTGTTCCCGGGCCGACTCGTGACCGGCGACCAGCAGGGCGATCCCGATCGAGTCCATGAAGGTCACGAACATAAGGTCCACGATCATCAGCCGGGGCCGGTCGGTGTGCAGCGTGTCCTGAAAGGTCGTGCGTAAGCCGCCGACGGTCGAGACGTCGAGACTGCCGCGCACGTCGACCACCGTCGTGCCGTCGGCCTGCCGCCGCGTCGTCATCACGGCTTCGCCCATCATGTGCCCTCCGAGCCTGGCGAACGACCGTCCGCCGCGCCGTACACCCCGGTCATGTCCTCGCAGAGTCCCCCGCCGTTCGGAGGTCGGGGCGCACAACCCGTACGCCGCAAGGCTTTTGACCTCCGGAGCCCCCGAACGGGGCCCCGGCGCTCCACCCAATGGCGCATATCCATGTCCGGACGATCGATCCGTGGAGAGGGAAACCCATGCGCCGTCCTGACGTGCTCGTAGCAGTGCTGGGTCTGGCCTCGTTGTTCCTCGTGGCACCGGAGGCCTCGGCCGCCCCCGCCGCCCCACCACGGACCCCGGCGGGGACCGCGACGGTCACCCTGATCACCGGCGGCACCGTCCTCGTGACCGGAGACGACATCACCGTCCACCCGGCTCCGGGCCGCGAGGACGTCCGCTTCCGGGTCGAACGCTCCGGGGCGACCAGCCGGGTGCTCCCGGCCGATGCGCTCCCACTGCTGCGCACCGGCCGCCTCGACGAGCGCCTGCTCGACATCACCCTGCCGCTGCGCGAGGGCTACTCCGGTGGTGATCTCCCGCTGCTGATCGACTATCCGGGCCAGGCGAAGACCGCACAGACCGCGACCACGATCCCCGGTGTCCGGCTGACACGCACTCTGCCCGTCACCCGCACCCTCGCCGTCCGGGCCGACCGCACCGGCCGGGCCCGGCTCTGGTCGTCACTCACCGGCAGCACCCTGCGGTCCGCGGTCGGCAAGGTCTGGCTGGACGGGCGGAGTCACGTCGCCCTCGACGTCAGCGTTGCGCAGGTCGGTGCCCCGGCGGCCTGGCAAGCCGGATTCGACGGCACCGGCGCCACCGTCGGCGTGCTCGACACGGGCGTCGACCTGACCCACCCCGACCTGGCCGGGCGGATCGTGGCGACGAAGGATTTCACCGGCGAGGGCATCGACTACCTCTTCGGGCACGGCACCCACGTCGCCTCGATCACCGCCGGTTCCGGCGCCGCGTCCGGCGGGCGCTACCGCGGTGTCGCCCCCGGCGCGAACCTCGTCATCGGCAAGGTCTGCGACCGCCACGGCGGGTGCTTCGACTCCGACATCCTGGCCGGGATGGAGTGGGCCGCCCCACTGGCTCAGACGGTCAACTGACCAACCGCCTGGCCTGCCGCCCGCAGCCCGCCCACCCTCGCTGCTGCCCGCTGCCCGGGATGATGATCAACTCGGGCAGGTGGGGTCGCCCACGGGGTTCGCGGGACGGTCTCGGCCGGGCTGAGTGTCGGATCGTTCGTGGTCGGTAGTGTCGCGCGCTGCCGGGTCAGCGGTGCGGCTGGCCGCCACGTCGGCAGTGCTACGGAGTGCCGGGTTTGGCGGTGTTGCGGGCTGCCAGGTCGGCGGCTCGTTTGCGGTCGGCGGCTCGGCGGGCCACCACATCGGCGGCGCGTTTGCGGTCGGTGGGGCTGTGGCCGGCTGGACCTTGGCCGCTGGAGCTGTGGCTAGCAGAGCTGTGACCAGAGGAGCTGTGACCGGTGGAGTTGTGGCCGCTGGGACCGTGGCCTGTGGAATTGTGGCCGGTGGAGCTGTAGCCGGTGGGGGTGGTGGGGCGGCGGCGGTGGGGGTCGGCTGGTTTCGCGCCCACTCGCGGAGTGGTGGTGAGGGCGGGGCTGGTGGCCGGGATGGTGTTGTCCAGGGGCGGGGACGGGTAGCGACGGTGGACCCACCACTGCTGGGCCAGGGAGACCAGGTTCGTGGTGGTCCAGTAGATGATCACGCCGAGCGGGAAGATCAAGCCGGAGAAGAGCAGGGACACCGGGATGGCGTAGAGCATCAGGCGCTGGATCGTGCGCTGCTGGGGGTTCTCCGACCAGCCTGTCTTCAGGATGGACATGCGGCTGGTCAGGAACGTCGTGGTCACCATCGCGGCGATCAGGATGCCCACCACGATCTTGACCTTGATGCCGTCGGCGCCCAAGGTTGCCAGTTCGGCGTTGCCGGAGTGGAAGGCGGCGGCGATGGGGGCGGTCAGGAACTTGGCGTAGGAGGCGTCGGCGAACTGGGTCTCGGTCCAGCCGTACAGGGTGCGGCCGTTGGTGATGGACGGCTTCAAGTGGCGCAGCACGTGCAGCAGGCCGATGAAGATCGGGACCTGAAGAAGCATCGGCAGGAAGGCGCCGAACGGGCTGACCTTCTCGCGGCGGAACAACTCGGCTTGCGCGGCCTGCATCGACACCAGGTCGCCCTTGTGCCTGGCCTGCAGTTCCTTCAGTTGGGGCTGGATGCGCTGCATGGCCTGCTGCGACTTCACCTGGCGCAGGAACAACGGGAAGATCGCGGCACGAACCGTCAGCACCAGGAAGACGATGCCGAGCACCCACGCCCAGTCGGTGCCGAGACCGTGCGGGTCGCCGAGGACCCGGTCCCACAGGGCGTGCCAGAAGAGCAGAAGTGCCGAGATGCCGTGATAGACGAGGGACATGATGTCGCTGAACATGACGAGGTAACCCCCAGGGGCTGCTGAAGACTGATGAGACCTCCGCCGAAACGGCGAGGGACCATTGACGGACAGTCACCGGCGGCCGCCAGGAGCGGGCAGCTGAAGTTACGAAGAGTAAGAGATTTGCCCGCTCAGGCGACCGCGAGGACGCCCGTCGGCCCTCGGGGGCGGGTCCGCCCGGACGCGTCGGGGTCACGGTGGCGGGGCACACCGACCCGCACGGCCCGGCTGCGCAACGCGCACACGCCAGCCCGGTAGCCGCCACCCTCGACGGGGCGGACCAGTGGCATCCGGGCGAGCATCGCGATCAGCAGGACACCGACCAGGGCACCAGCCCCACCGGCAAGCTCCGGCGACCCGGCCTCGGCAAGCATGCCGGCCAGGCGAGAGAGCGCATCCCACCACTTCACGGCGCCACCGTAACACCACCAGCCCAAAGCCCCCACCACGAAGTCACCGGACCGTCAGCCGCGACCGTGTCGAGGAGGCCAGCCGATGGAGACCGGCGGTCGGGACGAGGAAGACGGTCGGTGGAGGGCGGTGAGGGACGCTTCCGCCCGGCGGTCGCGGGGTGACCTTGTGCCGGGGCGCCTCGCGCGTTGCGGCGGGGCCACGGTGAACAGCGCCGGAGGTGGAAGCGGTGCGGACTCGCTCGTACCGGAGAAAGGGTTTCAGGTTGCTCTGTGGCGTCCGACGTGGACGTCGTCCGGGGCGTACGGGACGGCGTCGGGATGGGACGAGCCGGGAGCTGCGGAAGGAAAGGGGGCGGAGGGAGAAAGGGCGGAGGAAGGCGGGGTGGGTGGAGAGGAGAGCGGCGTGGGGGACGTGACGGGGTGGGGGAAGGCGGGGGACGCGGAGGTGGGGGCGGCGGCTGCTCGTTCGGTCCACGGGGAGACGGAAGGCTGGCGGCGGGAGTCCGGGTCCAGGTCACCCAGCGGGACGTAGACGCGGGCGTCGACGGATTCGGCCAGTAGCAAGGCGGCGACCAGGGCGGTGGGGCGGTCGGCGGGGTCACGGGCCAGGCAGCGGGACACCAGGTCCATGACCTCGGGGGGCAGGTCGGCCAGCGGGGGCATCGGGTCGGGGGCGGCGAAACGCTGGGCCATCACCAGCTCGGTGTGGCTGCGGGCGGTCCACGGGAGACGGCCGGCCAGGCAGTGGTAGAGCAGGGTTCCCAGGGCGAACATGTCGGAGGCGGGGGTGGCGGGGAGGCCGTCGAAACGTTCGGGGGCGATGTAGGCGGGGGTGCCCATCACCGGGCCGTCCGGGTCGGGGTCCGGGGAGCCGATCACGGCGGCGATGCCGAAATCCAGGACCTTCGCGCCGGCGGGAGTGAGCATGATGTTGGCCGGTTTGATGTCGCGGTGCACCACGTTCTCGGCGTGGGCGGCGGCCAGGGCGGCGGCGACCTCGGCGCAGACGCGGACGCTGATGCGCCAGTCGAGGCGGCCGGCCGCCAGGTGTTCGCTCAGGGTCTGGCCTTCGACCAGTTCCATGATGATGTACGGAACCTCACTGTCCGGGCCCGGTGAGGTGCCGAAGTCGTGCACGCCGGCGACGTTGGGGTGCGCGAGCCGGGCCGCGGAACGCGCCTCGGCCCGGACCAGGTCCACACCGGGCACGCCGAGCGAACCCTCCACACCGGGGTCCATGATCTTGACGGCGACGGGGCGGTCGAGGACACGGTCATGCCCGCGCCACACCTCCGACATCCCGCCGAGTCCGATGCGGTTGATCAACCGGTACCGCCCACCCAGATTCCGCATCAGGGCCCCCTGTCTGTTGCCGGGGCACTTATACCCCTCCGGCCCGGGCACAAACGCACGTTCCCACCGAATGGACGGTGTCATTTTCTCCGGCCGGGTCCACCACAATTATCGTCCACATCGGAGGAAAGCAATTTGGGAGCGTTCCCGAAACCGAAATCTGGGAACGCTCCCGAATTCAAATGCTGGGATAAATCGAATTCAGCTGATGATTGATAAATCGATGAAACGCCACCGCGGCGCGTCACGGAGAGTCAACAGGCGGGTCTCAGAACAACTCGGTACGCAGGTCGTGCGCCCCGTCCGCACGGGTCGCCTCGTAGTACAGCCGCTGGCGGCCGCCGGGCAGCGCGACGAGGCTGAGGTAGCGCAGGCCGTGTGGCTCGTGCGGGCTGCCGACCGGCTCCCGGTCCTCGGCGGTGAGCTGCCCGAACGTACCGTCGGGCAGTCGCACACCGGAGGCGACGCCGGTCCGCTCCTCCCAGTTCTCGCCGGCCGTGGCACGGCCGTCGTAGGAGACGGTGATCCGGTCGCCGTCGACCACCACCGAGGACACCCGCACACCACGGGCGTCCCACTCCCCCGGCCGTCCGGTCAGGGCGGTGCGCACCCAGGTCCAGTGCACACCGTCGGGGCTGGTCGCGTACTCGGTGGTCATCCGGTCGGCGTCGTCCCAGGACTCCAGGGGGTGCACCGACGCCCACAGGTGCCAGCCGTGCTGGTCGTGGTGCAGCACCGGATCCTTGACACCGGACTCCGGGGAACCGGCCAGCACGGTCCGGGCCGGGGCGGTGGCCAGGCCTTCCGGGGTGTCGGCCTCGATCAGGTCGACCCGCCAGTGTTTGGTGTCGGGGGTGGCGGCGCTGACGTAGAGCCGCCACCTGCCCTCCGGGGTGCGGACCAGGGCAGGTCGCTCCAGGGACTCGGCGCCGAAGCGGTCCTTGCCGATCTCGGCGACCACGGTGAAGTCGATGCCGTCGGCGGAGCGGGCCACCACGTTGGCGATGCCGCGACCGGCACCGAGCGGGAGGCGGAGGCGGTAGACCAGGTAGACGAACCCGTCGGCGTGGACCGTGCTCGGTGCGCCGGACCAGGCTCCCGGCTCGGTGCCCGGCGGCTCCACCACCACGGTGGAGTCCTCCCATCCGGGCAGGGGCAGGGCGGTGATTCCGATGGTCAAGGCGGCTCTCCCAAGTAGGTGGTTCACCGGGCTTTGGCGTGCCGGTCCAGGCTCAGCCAGTCGTCGTAATCCTCGCCGGTGACGTCCTGGAGCAGGGCGATGTCCTCGGCGAAGTACGGCAGGAGGGCGGCGCGCTCGTCCGGGGTGGTCACCGGGCGGTTGCCCCGTTTGCGGTGCAGGAGGGTGAGCACCGGACCCCGGGCGGCCAGGCGCAGCGGCACCGGGAAGTGGTGCCCGAACTCGCCGCCGGTCCGCAGCAGGCCGCGCAACACGCGGTTCACGGCGTTGTCCTCGACGTAGTGACGGTTCACGTTCTCCCTCGGGATCGAGGTGAGCACACCGGTCCGCACACCGAGGAAGGAGCAGACCCGGTCCAGCGTCTGCGCCGGGCTGTCCTTGAGGTCGCGGTAGCGTAGCAGAAGCACCTGTTCGCGAGAGAAACGCTGGTAGAGGTGCTGAAGCTGCCGTCCGTACAGCCCTAGCCCGATGTAGTGCCAGAAGTCCGCCCAGTGGTTCGCCCGGCGTGACTGCTCGGCGCGGCAGGCGGTGAGGAAGTCGGCCTCCTCCTCCAGACCGGCCACCCAGAGGTGGGTCCAGTTGGAGTGGGCCCGATCGACCGGGTCCCGGAGCAGGATGATCAGCTTCACGTCCGGGACCAGGTCCTTGATCCGGTCGTGGGATGCCAGGTCGTAGAGGTAGAACGGGGTCGCCTCGCCCTTGAGGGTGCCGGGCAAAGCCGGGGCGAAGAGCTTCTCGTAGTCGGCCCGCCGCCACACGTGCTCCTGGTATGTCTGCACGTCACCGGGGCCGCCGACGATAGGCGGCGGCCCGTCGGAGAGAAAGAACTTCGGCTCCTTGACCGACGGCAGGAACAGGTCGGGATGCCCGGCCAGCGCGGCGTGCAGGGCCGTGGTGCCGGCCTTGGGCACGCCCGCGATCAGGAAGTCGGGAAGTGTCATCGGGTCTCCCTCAGGTCGGAATCAGCATTAGCCTACCGACCCAATAGGATTTCGCAGCCGTTCACCCACCTGGCGGACGCCCTGTTGATGACGGGATGCCCGTTCCGGCACCCGAGGTCACCGAAAATTGACGTTCCGTCTGGTCACCGGCTCGCCGCGGGCGACGTCGCAGACGATCACCGATCACCCGAGTCGGCAGCCGGCAGATGATCACGGCTTCCACCGTTCGGGCGAGGGGCGCCGGCGTCAGTCGCGGCCCAGCAGGCGCCGCCACCAGGGCGCGGCCGACCGGAAGCGCGGGCACACCCCGGCGTCACAAAGCGCGCAATCCGACCCGGGTCGGTAGTGCTCATGCGCCGAAAAGGGATGTCCGCATACACAAAGTCCGGTTTTAGTTGCCATCGTCTCACCAACGCCCGTCAGCGGTGGCGGGCTATGGGCGCCGGGCCACCTGTCCCCGTCCGGCCCACAATAGACGCTCACCGCCAGCGACAGCCCGCCTACGTGGGCCTACCGGACGCTGCACACAGAGTGAATGCAGAATTCCGCATGGTGAGCGCCCACCTGACGATCTTGTCCGCATTTGGGATGATCCACGGCGGCTTTTTGTATTTACCGGGAAATATCCGCGTACGGCCCACTCTGCGACCGCCTTCCGTTACGGAACGTAATGACAGCACCTTTCATCTTCGGCGAAAGTGCGTTAAAACTGCTCCTGCAGCGCTGCGACGGGAACTGTGATCAGAACCTATTTCGCGGCCTGTTGACGCTACGTAATCCCTTGCTAGGTTGAATTCCTTAAGCGAGCGGCTGTGCGGTCCCCTCCGGGAAATCGCGCAACGAAGTCGCATTGCCGCCCCCCGGAAGGGACCGACATGGAGCTTTCGCACTTGAACACGGACACCGACAGTAACCGCCCGAAATCACCGACCGTGAGCGTCGTGATTCCTACGCTGAATGAGGAGCGGAACCTGCCGCACGTGTTCGCGAAGCTCCCGGCGATGATCACCGAGGTGATCGTCGTCGATGGCGGGTCGAAGGACCGGACCGTCGAGGTGGCGCGTCAGCTACGCCCGGACGCGGTGATCGTGCAGCAGACCCGTAAGGGCAAGGGCAACGCCCTCGCGGTCGGCTTCCGGGCCTGCACCGGCGACATCATCGTGATGATCGACGCCGACGGCTCGACCGACCCGGGCGAGATCCCGCTCTTCGTCGACAAGCTGATCCGCGGCGACCACTTCGTGAAGGGCTCCCGGTTCAGCCACGGCGGCCACAGTCACGACATCACCCGGCTGCGCAAGCTCGGCAACGACGGGCTCAACCTGGTCGTGAACGTGCTGTTCAAGACCCACTTCACCGACCTGTGCTACGGCTACAACGCCTTCTGGCGCTCGGTCGTGCCGGCCCTGGACCTGCCGGACGTGAACCTGCCGCAGCCGGCCGACGGCAGCAAGCTCTGGGGCGACGGCTTCGAGATCGAAACCATGATCAACATCCGCGCGGTCGCGGAGAAGCTCAAGGTCGGCGAGGTCGGCAGCACCGAGCACGAGCGCATCCACGGCGAGAGCAACCTCAACACCTTCCGTGACGGCTTCCGGGTGCTCCGCACCATCTTCAGCGAGTTCGGCCGGATGCGCGGCCGCCGGAGCTCGGGCAAGCGCCCGTTCGTCGAGGGCCTGCAGCTGATCGCGCCGCGCGTCAGCACCCCTCCGCTGGCGAACCCGGTCGCGCCCCGCCACGCGGCCGACCCCCGCCAGAACGCCGGCCACCTCAACCGCACCGTCGGCGCCCGGCGCTCCGAGGACATCAACCAGATCCGGGCCCGGTCCTTCGACGACCTCGGGGCCCAGCCCACCCAGGACCTGCGGTCCGCCCGGGCCCGCGCGTTCGACGACCTCGGCAGCCGGCAGACCCAGGACATCAACACCCTGCGCCGCACCTCGCTCGACGACTGAACCGTCTTCCACCGGCTTCGAGCGCCCCTCCCGCCCACAGGAGCACTCCCCTCGTGAACCACACCCCTCTCGCGACGACGATCGTCATCCCGACCTACTCCGAGGTGCGCTGGGACTACCTGACACGGACGCTGGAGTCCGCGCGGGCCCAGTCGCACACCCCCGACGAGATCGTCGTCGTGGTCGACCACAACCCGGCGATGTACGAGCGGATCCAGCGCGAGCTGCCCGGCGTCACCGTGCTGCGGAACGCCTACGCCCAGGGTGTCTCCGGCAACCGCAACACCGGCGCCTTCCACGCGAGGACGCCACTGATCGCGTTCCTGGACGACGACATCATCGCCGACCGGCACTGGCTGGCCCGGCAGATCGAGCCGTTCGCCGAACCCACCGTGGTCGGCACCGGCGGCGCGATCCAGCCCGCCTGGGAGGGCCCGGCCCCGCGCTGGATGCCGGCCGAGTTCCTGTGGGCGGTCGGTGGCTCGTACACCGGGATGCCCACCGAGACCGCGCCCATCCGCAACGTGTGGTCGGCCAACATGATCGTTCGCAAGGAGGTGTTCGAGGCCGCCGGCGGTTTCCGGGTCGGCTTCGGCAAGCTCGGCTCCCGCAACCGGCCCGAGGACACCGACCTCTGCCTGCGGATGAGCCAGGTCGGCGGTGGCCGCTGGATGTACGTGCCGAGCGCCGTCATCCAGCACGAGGTGCCGAGACAACGGGCCAGTTTCCGCTTCTTCGTGCGCCGCTGCTACGCGGAGGGCCGCGGCAAGGTCCAGATGGCCGGCCTGCACGAGAACGACGCGCTCGGAGCCGAGCGCAACTACCTCCGGTCCCTGCCCATGGCGATGTTCCGGTACTTCGGGGCGGGCCTGACCGGCAAGGGCTCCGACAACTTCCTGCGCTCCGGCGGTGTGGTCGCCGGAGTCGCCGCCGCCGGTTTCGGGGGCGTCGTCGAGACCGTCAGCTCGAAGCGGCTCAGCCGCAAGACCCCCGTAGAGGTTGCCCCGTGACCGCCGTAGTCCCCGCCGCCCCGCTGCTCGACGAAGAGAGCGGCGTCCTTCCCGCCGTCGTCCTCGACCTGGAACTCTCCGAGCCGCTGCCGCCGGTCGGCGCGACGGCTCCCGACGGCCGCCGGGTCCAGCAGGCGTGGGCGCTGGTGCGGCTCTTCACCGAACCGCTCGGCACGATCCTGGTGGACGTACCGGAGCAGGGTCTGACCCCGGCCGGCCTGGCCGCGGCGATCGACGCCGAACTGGGCGACGTGATCCGGCCCCGGCTGGACGGTGCCCCGGTGCCGTCGGCCGGGTTCGTCCCGGCGACCGAGCCGGCGTTCCTGGCGAGCCGGCGGGCCGCACTGGCCACGGCACCGGACATCACCGTGGTGGTCTGCACCCGGGAACGGCCGGGTGCGCTGGCCCGCTGCCTGGACAGCCTGCTCGCCCAGGTCTACCCGGCGGCCCGGATCCTGGTCGTCGACAACGCGCCGGAGACCGACGCGACGGCCGAGGTGGCCCGCTCGGCGGCCCGCCGCGGCAAGGTCGACTACCTCAAGGAGCCGACGGCCGGACTGTCCTTCGCCCGTAACACCGCGGAGAAGGCCACCAAGGGAGAGATCGTCGCGTGGATCGACGACGACGAGCTGGCCGACCGGTACTGGCTGGCCGAGGTGGCCCGCGCCCTGGTCGAGAACCCGCACGCCGACGTGGTCTCCGGGGTGATCGTCCCGGCCGAGCTGGAGACCCGGGCGCAGATCTGGTTCGAGCAGTTCGGCGGGCACAGCAAGGGCCGCGGGTTCACCCCGGACCGGTTCGGCCCGGAGACCGCGCAGCGGCAGAGCCCGCTCTACCCGCTGCCGCCGTTCGGCACCGGTGCCAACATGACCTTCCGGCCCGGCGTGATCGAGCGGATCGGCGGCTGGGACAACGCCCTCGGCGCCGGCACCCCGGCGATGGGCTCCGAGGACACTCTCGCCTTCACCAAGGTGCTGCTGGCCGGCGGGACGATCGTCTACCAGCCCACCGCGGTCACCCACCACTACCACCGGCGGGACTTCGCGGGGCTGCACAAACAGATGGTGGGGTACGGGACGGGGCTGACCGCGGCGTACACCGGTCTGGTCCTGGGCCGGCCCGGTCTGCTCTTCGCCCTGATCAAGCTGGCGCCGACCGCGCTGCGGGATCTGACCGGCGCGGACAGCCTGCGGGTGTCGACCCTGCGGGACGATTTCCCACGTGAGCTCCTGACGGCCAACCGGCGAGGGATGATGGCCGGACCACGTGCCTACCTCCGGGGCCGGCGCGCCGCCCGGGCGAAACTCCGGGGTACCCGCTAAACCGACCAACGCGGCGTAGCATCCGCCGCCCCCACGCCCGGACGCCGGGGGTGGGGGCGGCGGATGCATCGTCACCAGTGTGTGGAGGGCTCTTTCCATGGGGGACCAGCCGACGTCCGACCGGAAACGGACGCCGGAGGAAGCGGACGCGAAACCCGCGGTACCGCTGCCTGACGAAACAGTCGTCATTCCTCCCCGGCCGCCGGACACCGACGAGACCCAGGTGATCCGGCTGCCGCCCACCAAGGGCGACGACACCGTGGTCATCCGCGCCACCGGGCCCGCCAAGAAGAAGCGCACGGTCGGCGACGACACGGTGATCATCCGGCTGCCCGGTTCCCCGGCGAAGACCGGCGGAACCGCGCGGAAGAAGTCCGGCACCGACGACACCGTGATCATCCGGCTGCCGAGCAGCACGAAACCGGCCGGTGCCAAGGGCGCCCTGAGCACGGTGCGCAAACAGGCCGGCGACGACACCGTCATCATCCGGTTGCCGCAGGCACCGGCGAAGAAGCAGGCCGCCGGGCGTGCGGTCGTCGACAAGAAGACCGACGAGACCGTCATCATCCGGCTGCCGGCCGAGCCAGCACCGGAGCCGAGCCGGGCCGCCGACCTGGGCTGGGCGCCGTGGGTCCTGGCCGTCTCCAGCCTCGGTGTGGTGCTGGTGGCCCTGGCCTACGCCGGTGGCCGGCACGAGACCGGGTGGGCGATGACCGCCTACTGGATCGGCCAGGTCATCGTCTTCTCTCCCGTCGTGTTCCGGCTGCTCAGCCGGCTCGCCGGGGTCGCCGAGTCGTTCGTGCTGGTGATGGGCCTGGCCACCAACCAGTACATGCTGAAGTGGATGTACAGCCCGGACCAGTTCCGGTTCCCCGACGAGCTGCAGCACTGGCTGGCCACCACTCTGATCACCGAGTCCGGTGAGCTGTTCCGGCCGAACAACGCGCTGCCCCCGGCTGTGCACTTTCCCGGCCTGGCCGAGATGGGAGCCGGGTTGTCGCTGCTCACCGGTCTTCCGGTGACCGCGGCCGGCACCATCGTGGCGGGTGTCGCCCACCTGATCTTCGTGGGCTGGCTGTTCGCGGCGGTGCTGCGGGCCAGCAACTCCCCGGCGATGGCCGGGGTGGCGTGCGTGACCTACGCGACCGCGATGCACTACCTCTTCTTCAACTCGATGTTCCTGTACGCGACCGCCGCCCTGCCGTTCTTCATGCTCACCGTGTGGGCGCACCGGCGGTGGCGGGCGGCCGGCGGGCGGCGTTTCCTGGCGTTGGCCGTGATCGGCATCGCGATGACCACGGTCAGCCACCACGTCACGGCGTTCGCCCTGGTCGCGACGCTGCTGCTGCTCGCGGTGACCGAGCTGGCGCTGGAGCGGCCGCGGCCCTGGCACTCGCTGATCGTGCCGGCCGTGGCGCTGGCGATCGTCTGCTCGTGGATCGGGTTCGTGGCCACCGACGTCATCTCGTACCTGGAGGCGCCGGTCCAGCGGCTGGCCGCCTCGCTGAACCAGATGTTCGGCGGCGCCGCCAGCGAGGAGGCCGGAGTGACCAAACCGGTCCCGCTGGTGCAGCTCGCGGTGCAGGGGCTCGGCATCCTGGGCCTGCTGGTGCTCTTCCTCGCGGTGGCCCGGGACATGATCCTGCGCAAGGACCGGGACACCTGGCGCTGGGCGGCACTGGTCGGCGGCGCGGTGTTCTTCGCCGGTAACGGGGCCCGGTTCCTCGGCCAGAACGGGCCGGAGATCGCCGGTCGGCTCTCCACCTTCACCTACGTCCCGATGTCGATCATCGCGGCCATCGCGATCGTGCACGCCGTGCAGATCATCCCGGCCAAGGACGAGAACGGCCGCCGCTGGCTGTCGGTGCCGCCGCCGGGTGTCGCGGTCACCACCGGGCGGCGGCTGGCCGGGCAGGTGTACATCGGCACCACCCTGATCACGCTGCTGATGGTCGGGGCCCGGACCGGTGGGTGGCCGCCGGTGTCGGCGCTGCTGCCGGGGCCGTACATGCCGGCCGCCTACGAGCGGTCGGTGGACGCCTACGGGGTGGACGCGTCGTTCTGGCAGGAGCGGGAGCTGCCCCGCGAGGCCCGGGTCGGCGGTGACATCACGGCGGTGGCGCTCTCCTCGACGTACGGGCGGACCGATCCGGTCCGGGAGGTGGGCGAGTTGTACTACGCCCCCGAGTGGACCGCGGCCGAAGAGGAGGTGGTCCGGACCCTGGCGATCGACTATCTGGTGGTCGACCACCGGCTCGGCGATCTGCTGCCGATGGACAACGCGTACTTCCAGAGCGACCCGATGGCCGGCCGGATCACCGAGCCGCTCAGCGACGCACAGCTCGGCAAGTTCGACCAGGTGGCGACGATCTCCCGGCTGTACGACAACGGCACTGTCCGGATCTACCAGATGGGGAGCTCGTGAACCCGGTACGCGCCGGAGTCCTCGCCGGCCTGACTGTCGTGACCTCGGCGGCCGTCGAGTTCGGCCCGCCCGTGCTCGCCGTGCCGGCCGGTCTGCTGCTGGCGTTCGTGCTGCCGGGGCAGGCGCTGACCGAGGCGATCATCCGCCCCGGACGGCGGGACATCGGGGTGGTCGAGCGGATCGTGCTCGTACCGTCGCTGAGTCTTGCCGTCCTGGTCCTCGGGGGTCTGGGGCTGTGGGCCGTCGGCGGTCACCTGAACCGGACGAGCTGGATGCTGGTCTGCTCGGTGACCGCGATGATCGGGGTCGGGGTGGCGTTCTACCGGCTCCAGCACGCGACCCCGGAACCGGCTCCGTCCGGGGAGCAGCCGCGTTTCGTTTTCACCCAGGAGCGCCTGGTCAAGGACGTGCTGCCGCTGACTCTGGCGGTGCTGCTGCTCGGGGTGGCCGGGGTGTGGTCGTTCGCGGACAGTGTGAACACCTATGACGTCCGGGTGACGAGTCTGTCGGCGGCGGCGCCGGGGCCGGTGGACGCCGAGGGCAACCGGGTCGTGCAGGTCACCGCGGACGGTCTGGAGGCGGCGTCGGGGCCGTATCGGATGATCCTCACCGGCACCACCGGGCGGCAGCTGAGCAGACACGACATCGCCCCGGACACCGACGGCGACTGGACCGGCCGGATCACCGTTCCGAGCGACCAGCGGGTCACCGTGAACCTCTTCCGCGGCGCCGAGGTCGAGGCGTTCCGTACCCTGATCATCGCCGCCGTCTCGTAAGAAGCGTCCCGTAAGAAGCGTCCCGTAAGAAGCGTCCCGTAAGAAGCGTCCCGTAAGAAGCGTCCCGTAGAAGCAGGAGACATGTCGGACGTCCCAGACGCGCCCCGGCGTGCCCGCCTCTGGCTGGCCGGCGGTGGGGTCGCGGTTCTCGCCCTGGTCATCGCCATCGCCATCACGGTCAACCCGTCCGATGATCATCCGGCGGCGACGCCCAGCTCCGATATCCCGATAGACACGGCAGAAGCTGACCCGCGCTCGGCCCGGCAGACCATCGCACTCCCCCGGGCAACCGGCAGCTGGCCCGGCGACCACGGGTTGTCAGGTGTCAACGGCTTCCCTGTGCTCGACACCGCTTCGGTGACGGAGTTCTGCACCCTCCGGGGCAGGCCGTGCAACGTGGCGCAGACCTACACCGACCGCACCGACTACGACTCGATGACCCGGAACTCCGGCTGGATGTTCGAGAACTTCGCCGACTTCGACGGTGTCCTGGTGATCTCCCAGGCTCTGGTGCCGGACAAGGGCGAAACGCTGATGGCGGCGTGCGCGGCCGGTGACTACGACCAGAACTGGCGCGACTTCGGCACCCTGATGGTCACCCACGGCCGGGGTGACTCGATCGTGCGGCTCGGCTGGGAGATGAACGAGTCCTCGATGGCCTGGCGCGGGCTGGACACCGAGGACTACATCGCCTGTTACCGGTCAGCGGCCACCGCGCTGCGCTCGGCGAACCCGCAGGTGGTAGTGGACTGGACGATCAACGCGCACAACACGCCGGCCGACCTGTGCGGCGGGCTGAGCACGAACTGTTACCCCGGGGACGACGTCGTCGACATCATCGGCATCGACAACTACGACCACCACCCGTGGTCACCGACGAAGGCCGACTTCGATCGTACCGCCGCCGATCCTGAGGGTTTGACCTGGTTCTTCGACTTCGCCCGGACGCACGGGAAGCTGTTCTCGGTCGGCGAGTGGGGGATCATGCCGACCGGGGACGCCGGTAAGGACAACCCGGAGTTCATCGGCTGGATGCATCAGTGGTTCGCCGAGCACGCCCAGTACCTGGCGTACGAGGCGTACTTCCAGCGGTGCGACGGCACGTTCTCGCAGTCGTCGATCCTGCGGCCGGACGACCCGGACTGCCTGCCGAACACCGGGTCGTCCGATACCTACCGATCCCTGTTCAGCCGCTGAACCGGGCGGTTCGCGCCATCGCCTGGTAGGCGGCCGTCGACGCGGCGGTCGTGTCGAAACGCCAGTGCTCCGGGTACGCCGGGTGGGTGTCGGTGTCGAACCACACCACCCCGCCGATCGCCGGGCGCTCCGCGACGTAACCGGACAGCTTGGTGATCCAGTCGGCCTTGGTGCTGCCGCCGTGATCCTTCGAACCCACCTCGGTGAGCATCAGCGGTTTCCGGGCGGAGAACAGGCGGTAGATCGGGTCGAAGAGGACGTCCGGCGACTCGTTGTGCAGGTTGTAGCCGGAGACCCCGACCCAGTCGACGTACTTGTCACCCGGGTAGTACGCGTCGATCGTGTCCCAGCTCTGTTTCGTGCTGGAGTTCCAGTTCGGGCTCCACACCCAGGAGACCTGGTCGGCGCCCTCGGCGTCGAAGATCTTCCGGAGGTGGCGGAACGACTTGATGTACCCGGCCGGGTTCTTGCCGTTCTGCGCGCCGCCCCACTCGTACCAGCGGCCGTTCATCTCCCAGCCCCAGCGCAGCAGGACCGGGCGGTCGAACCGCTTGATCCGGCGGGCCGCGGCCACGATCAGGTCGTCGGAACTGCCGTCCAGAATTTTGGCGTACTTGGTGCCCCGCCACGAGACCATCGGGGTCGACTTCGCCGGCATGCCTTCGATCGAGGTCGGCAGCCGGTCCGGCCAGGCATAGAAGACGTGCGTGATCGCTTGGTCCCGGCCGAGCTGCTCACGCCGGTACTCGACCGCCTCCGGGTAGGTCATCTTGTCCAGGGCCAGGTAGGAACCGAGCTTCGCCTTGCCGGCCGTGAACGGCACCGTGCCGCCCAGCTTGTCCGGGTCGGCGGCCTCCGCGAACGGCGCGGCGGTCGGCGCCGGTGCCGACGGGGTGGCCGCGACACCGACCGGTGTCTCCGTCCGCCCGGCGGCCTTCCAGATCCCGAACCCGCCGCCGGCGGCGGCCACCCCGAGCCCGGCCATCCCGAGCACACCGCGGCGGCTCAGCCCGCCCGGGGCCCGGTGATGCCCGGCGGTCATGTCAGGTTCCGGCCGGCCTTGCGCGCCAGCTTGCGAACCATCCGCCAGCCGGGCTGCGCGTACTGCTTGAGCTGCGCGGACAACACCGGCCCGCCCTCGATCAGCGCTACCAGGTCGGCGCCGGTGTGATCCGGGGTGGGCTGGAACCGGGGCACCGCGAACCGGCGCTCGGCCGGGGTGTGCGGGCGGCGGCCGACCTCGGTGGCGTTGTCGTGCCCCGACTGCTCGACGACCGTGCGGACCAGATCGCTGTTGTAGCCGTGCGGGTACGCGAACGAGCGCACCCTACGTTGCAGCCGCTGTTCGAGCTGGTCGTGACTGCTGACCACCTCCTCGCGCAGCTGCGCCGGGGTGAGCACGTCGAGCGGGTGGTGGATCAGGCTGTGGTTGCCGATCTCAACACCGGACGCGGCCACCTCCGCCAGCTCTTCCCAGGTCAGCATCGGGCCGAAGTCCGGAGACCACTGACCGAGCCAGCCGGCGTGACCGCCGAGGTGACCGACCGAGGCGTAGAGGGTGGCACCGGCTCCGGCCTGCTGGAGCGCGGGCACACCCTGAGTGAGGAAGTCCCGGTAGCCGTCGTCGAACGTGATCGCGACCATCCGGTCCGCGCTGCCTGCTTCCAGGGCGTCGAGGGCCTCGGTGAGACCGACCAGGCGGTACCCGGCGCCGGTGAGCGCGGCGAGCTGCTCGGCCAGGCGCTCCGGCGGAACCGCGAGGTCCCGCAGGGGGCCGCCGACCGCGGAGACCGAGTGATACATCAGCGCCGGCAGCGTGGACCAGGTCACGCGTGAACCCCCAAAACTCAAGCTTGTACGGCCGCGAACGATACCGGCCCCACCTGGGGAAACGACTCCACCATTCGACCGGACCTCTGGCCTTTTCAAACTACGGGGAGTAATGTCCGGGGCCTTCCGACGCCCCTGCCAGCACAAATAGAGTCACATTTTCATTACCCACAGTTACACCTGAACCTTTATCACACTGGCGACGTATCGGAATACGACCTCGAAACCGCTCTAAACCCCGGGAGCGCGCGCCATGTTCCGCCTCATTCAACTGCACACCGAAGCCGGTTCTCCACGCATCGGCGTCGACCCCGACGGCTACGTCAGCGCCCGCGCCGCGCTGGCCCAATACCGGACCGCCCCGGCCACCTACTTCGCCGTCGGCCGCTTCGACCACGAGGGCACCCTCACCGAAGTGATCCTCGACCCGATCTGCGGACTCGACGGCGCCTGCCAGCGCCCCGCCTCCGTCATCCACTCCAAGACCTACGAGCGTCTCTGCGAGCGCTGCGCCTCCGGCCTCGACGTACTCACCGTGCCTCAGCTGGCCCGCCGCCTCGGCATCGCCTGCCGCCTCGCCCCGTCGGTCGCCCGCTTCCGGCAGACCACCCTCGGCGGCCTGCGCGCTCCCGCCGGCAACCGGATCGCCCGCGAATTCCCCGACCACGTCCACGACCCGATGTGGCGCCAGGAACTCTGCCTCAGCCTCCAACAGAGCCCCACCGCCCTGAACGGCCTGCTCATCGGCGTCGGCGCGCTCAGCCACCGCCAGGTCCTCGACCTCTACCCGGTCCTCTGCGCCCTCGGCGACGAACTCCCCGAGGCCATCCGCGCCGACCTCACCCGCGCCACCTCCCGGGCACTCTCCCCGGCTGGGGTCGCCGGCCTGCGTCTCGGTCTGCGAAACCTTTAAACCCTCTTCTGGTACGAGCGGGCCGAGCGCCGTGGCTACCCCGCGAGGTCAGCGGTGGCCCAGACCGCCAGCGCCATCCCGCTCGTCCCGCCGGTGATCACCGCGACCTTGCCATCGAGCTTGCCCATGACCACTCCATTCGCTAAGTACACCGATCTGTTCACTTAACGTACCGGCCGGCCCCGCCGGGCGCAAGCTATGCACACCGAGCGGTACCCGAAGTGGGTTACGCTGGGCGAGTGACCGAGCTGGAGAAGGGGCCGCGAGGCCAGCGCCGTGGCCGGGGCGCACGCGAGCGCATCCTCAGCGCGTCCCAGCAGCTGTTCCGCGAGCAGGGCATCAACAGCACCGGCATGGACCAGCTCTGCGCGGTGGCCGAGGTGTCCAAGCGCACGCTCTACCAGCACTTCGCCGGCAAGGACGAGCTGATCGCCGAAGGCCTGCGGCGCTTCGATCCCGACGTCCTGCCCGAGGTGTTCGACCGCACCGATCTCGCCCCTCGCGAGCGGCTCCTCGCCGTGTTCGACACACACTCGGCCCTGTGCCCGTTCATCGCGGCGGCCGTCGAGATCCCCGACCCCGGCCACCCGGCACGTGTGCACGCCCGCGACTACAAGCTGGCCTTCGCCGCGCGGCTCACCGACGCCGCCCGCGAGGCCGGCGCCACCCACCCCGAACAGCTCGGCGAACAACTGGCGCTGCTGCTGGACGGCGCCTCAGCCCGAAGCCGGGTCCTCGACACCGAGGCCTTCAGCACCGCCGCCGCCGTCGCGGCCGTCCTGGTCGACAACGCCATCCCCACGACGGTGCCCAACCCCGTCGTTCTCGTCGGCCACACCCTCCCCGCCACCACCGTCGTGCTCGCCGGCCACCCGCTCCCCGCCACCACCGCCGGCCCCAGCGTCCTCGTCGACAACGCCGATCCCACGACTACGGCGAGCCCCGCCCTTCTCGTCGGCGACGCCGCCCCCACGGCCGGCACGCCATGACGCGCACCTTCTCCGGTCTGGTGAACCGCGCTCGGGAGCTCGCCGCCGGCGGGCGGCGGGCTGTGCTCGGCATCGCCGGACCGCCGGCCGCGGGCAAGACCACCCTCGCCGCCGAATTGGTCACCGCGCTGGCCGCCGATCCCCCGCCCGGCCTCGGTGCGGGCTGGGTCGCGCACGTGCCGATGGACGGCTTCCACCTGGCCGACGTCGAGCTGGAGCGGCTCGGGCTGCGCGACCGCAAGGGCGCCCCGGACACCTTCGATGCCTGGGGTTACGCCGCCCTGCTGCGCCGCCTGCTCGACGACCAGGACGAGATGATCTACGCGCCGGGCTTCGAGCGGGTCCTCGAACAACCGATCGCGGGCGCGATCGGCGTGTCCCGCGAAGCCCGGCTGATCATCACCGAGGGGAACTATCTGCTGCTAGCCGAGCCACGCTGGGGACCGGTGCGGGAACTGCTGACCGAAGTCTGGTACACCGACCTGGACCACGGCGAACGCCTGCGCCGGCTGATCGACCGGCACGTGCGGTTCGGCAAGTCACCGGACGCGGCGGCGGCCTGGGCGAACGGCACCGACGAACGCAACGCCGAGCTGATCGCGGCCACCCGGCCCCGAGCCGACCTGATCATCTCCTCGGACCTGATCCGAACGCTGGGCTCCTGAGCCGGTCCGGTTCTTGCTCCCTGTCCACAGGGCCGCGCTGCTCTTGTTCTGCGGCCCGCACCGCTTCTGATCTGTGGGCTGCGTCTCGGTGAACCCGATTCGCTCCCGTCCGGTCCGGGTTCTGTCGCACCGGAGTGGCATGCTTGCCCTCATGTCAGTGGGTGAAACGGTCGATACCGAGCCGCGCAAGCGGGGCCCGCGCGTGGCCCGGTTCGGTGTTGTGCTGGTCGCGGTGATCGCGCTGCTGTTCGGGGTGCCGTGGGCGACGCTGGTGTGGTCCGGCAACGACTGGCCGCTGCCGGTCTTCGTGGCCGGCACGCTGCTGTTCGCGGCCGTGGCCGGAGTCTTCCCGTGGCTGATGTTCCGCGGTCACGGCGGGCACCGCGACCGCGAGTCCCGGATCGCCGACACGCTGCTCGGCGTCGCCTGGGTGCTGTTCGTCTGGTCGATCATCGGCCAGCTCCTGGGCCTGCTGCTGCTCGCGGCCGGTGTCGACGGCCCGCTGCGCTCGCGGGTCGTCTCGGCCTTCGTGGTGATCCTCTCCACGGTCCTGCTGGCCTGGGGTCACCACGAGGCGATGCGGGTCTCCCGGGTCCGCCGCGTCGACGTGACCATCCCGCGCCTCGGCAAAGGGCTCGACGGGCTGACGGTAGCGCTGATCACCGACACCCACTACGGCCCGATCAACCGGGCCGCCTGGTCGCGGGGCGTCACCGAGGTGGTCAACTCTCTCGACGCCGACATCGTCGCGCACACCGGTGACATCGCCGACGGCCTGGTCGATCAGCGCCTTGAGATGGCCGCCCCGCTGGGCGAGATCCGGGCCCGGTTCGCCCGGGTCTACGTGACCGGCAACCACGAATACCACAGCGGCGCCCAGGGCTGGGTGGAGCACATGGAGCACCTGGGCTGGGAGACCCTGCACAACCGGCACGTGCTGGTCACCCGGGGCGGCGACTCGCTGATCGTGGCGGGCGTCGACGACCGGACCGCCGGCGGTTCGGGCCTGCCCGGCCACCGCACCGACCACGAGGCCGCCCTGTCCGGCACCGACCCCGACCTGCCGGTGCTGCTCCTGGCACACCAGCCCCAGCAGATCACCGACGCCGTCAAGCACGGCATCGACCTGCAGCTCTCCGGCCACACCCACGGCGGCCAGATGTGGCCGTTCCACTACCTGGTCCTGACCGACCAGCCGTCCCTGCAGGGTCTGTCCCGCCATTCCGACCGCACCCAGCTCTACACGAGCCGGGGCACCGGTTTCTGGGGCCCACCGTTCCGCATCTTCGCCCCCAGCGAGATCACCCTCCTGACCTTGCGCGCCACCGCCTGACAGCACTCTCCAACCGACCGGCGCATCCGACCAGCCGGCGCGTCAGGGAGGCTGGCGAACTCGGCACGCTTCGGAACGGGCGGTAGCGCAGTGGCCGCTTGGGGGAATTGCCGGGAATAAACCTGTTGAGCGGGGGTTCGGGAGCCGAGCAGGATGGAGGCACCGCCCTTCTTCCCCAACGCCATTCGAGGACCCCGTCATGCGCCTGCTCCGCGATCTGTGGGCCACGAGCCCGAGTCGCACCACGCTCGTCGCCTTCCTGATAGTGATAGGCGCGTCCGGCTCGGCAGGGTCGTTAGCCCTGGCCGGGCCGGTGCTCGTCGATCGTTCCGTGCCGCTGTTCACGGTGCTCGTGGTGGCGCTGCTCGCCGCGGTGCTCAGCGATGTGATCGTCAACCTGGTGGTGGCGGGACTGACCGCCGACTGGACGGCCCGGGTGCGGCGGCGTCTCAACCAGGTCGCGTTCGGCCAGGACGTCCCCACCCTGGAGAACACCCCGGTCGGTGAGCTGCTCGACCGCATCGACTCGGACGTCTACCAGGTCGGTTCGGAGTTGCGGGGGGCCGGCACCCGGCTGGCCCAGTCGGCGGCCCTGGCGATCCTGTCCATCGTCACCACGTTCTTCGTCTGGTGGCCGGCCGCGATCGCGATGATCGCCGTCGGTCTGCTGCTGTTCGTGGTGATGAACAAACCGGTCCAGCGCATCGGCCCGATCCGCATCGCCGAGGAGGAGGCCTGGTCCGACCTGGCCGCGGTGATGGAGGAGGCGATCCACGGGCAGGACGACGTGCGGACGAGCCTGGCCGCGCCGTACGTCCGCAAGCTCTACGCCGAACGCGCCGCCGAAGTGCTGCGCCGCGGCCGCCGGGTGTGGCGTGGCGCTTCGAAGATCACCATGACGGCCGGCGCGATCACCCGTGGGCTGATCGCCCTGTTGGTGGTGCTCGGCGCGTGGGCGCTGTTCACCGGCAACATCAGCGGGGCCCGGCTGACCGCGGTGTGGCTGCTGGCCCTCGGGTTCGGCGGCACGCTGGAGCAGGTGACCCGAATGGTCCCCGAGCTGCAGAACGCGCTCGGTGCGTGGGGCCGGGTGCTGCTGCTCAGTGACGTACCGCAGGAGAAGTCCGATGGGGTGGCCCCGGCCGACGGCGATCTGGTGGTGCGCAATCTGACGTTCCGCTACGGCGAGGCCGACAGTGGCCGCCCGCCCGCGCTGCGCGATGTGAGTGTGACGTTCGAGCGGGGCCGCTCGTACGCGCTGATCGGCCGGACCGGCTCCGGCAAGTCGACCCTGGCCAAGGTGCTGACCAGGGCGGTCGACGTGCCGGACGGCACGGTCTTCCTCGGCGACACCGACATCAACGGCATCGAGGTGGAAGGGCTGCGCCGCTGGACGGCGATCGTTCCGCAGCGGACCGAGATCCTGGCCGGCACGCTGGCCGAGAACATCGCGCTGTTCGACGCCACGCTGATTCCGCAGGCCGCCGGCGCGGTCCGCGAGCTGGGCCTGACCGCGTGGGTGGAGGGCCTGCCCGACGGGATCGACACCTTGCTCGGCGACGGCGGTTACAAACTGTCCGCCGGCCAGGAGCAGCTGGTGGCGTTCGCCCGGATCCTGGTCCGTGACCCGCAGGTGGTGATCCTCGACGAGGCCACCGCCCGGATGGACCCGGTGACCGAGTCGTGGGTGCAGCGGGCCACCGACCGGCTACTCGAAGGCCGGATCGGCGTGATCGTGGCGCACCGGCTCTCCTCGGTGCAGCGCTGTGACGAGGTGGTCGTGCTCGCCGACGGTGTGGTGCTGGAGTCGGGTCCGCTGCGCGAGTCACAACGGTTCGCCGAGCTGATGGCGAGCAGCAACCTGGCGGTGCCGGCAGCACCGCAGCCCGCCGGCGGTGTGCTGGTCGCCGATCACGACGACTGGGACACCGCGATGCGGGACGAGCTGAGCCAGGAAGGGCTGGCCAACCCGCTGCTGACGGTGGATCCGCCGCCGCTGCCCGAGGCCCCGAAAGCCCGGACGATGCGGGAGATCCTGCGGCTGGCCATGAACGACAAGCGGTACGGGCTGGCCGCGTGTGGCTTCTTCCTGTTCCTGGTGCTGCTCGGTTTCGACGGCGCGATCCTGCCGCTGCTGTGGACGAACGTGGTCGACGGCATCGGCAACCCGATCTACCCGGCGATCGGCATCTCGGTGGCGTTGCTGGCGCTGATCCCGTCGCTGTACTTCACCGGGGCCTGGTTCCCGGAGTGGTGGGTGCGGCAGATGCTGCGGATCAGCCTGCGCCTGGTGCACGGCCAGATCGGCCCGCGCCGGGTCAGCAAACACACGCCGGCCGAGGTGGTCGCTCAGGGCGGTGACACCGAGCGGGTGGTGATGCTGGCCGACAACCTGATCGACAACACGATCGCGATCTTCGCGTTGATCTCGATGACGTTGTTCTCCCAGTCGTTCGTGCCGGGCCTGTTCTTCGTCGGCACGATGCTGCTGTCCGGGCTGGCGGCGACGCTGTTCGGGCCGCGGCTGGAGCGGGCGGCCCGGCGGACGGTGGCGGCGCGGGCGGCGTTCGCCACGTCGCTGGTGTCGTCGCTGTCGGCGGCGCGCACGGTGAAACTGGCCGGCGCGACCGAGCCGGTGCTGGCGCATCTGGCCAGGCTCGACGCGACCCGCAGTGACCTGCAGCGACGGGAGATCTCGATCCAGGTGTGGGCCCGGTCCACGCCATCGGTCGCGAGCGGTCTGCTGCCGATCGCGGCCTGGGCGATGTACCTGAACGGGCACCTCACCCCGGCAGCGACCCTGATCGCGGTGTCGGTGCTGGGTTCGGCCCGCTGGTTCGCGTGGACCACGGCGTCCCTGGTGTCGCACTTCCCGTCGGCCCGGGTGTGGACGATGCGGACCGCGCAGATGACCGGTTCCGCGGAGTACTCCGCGGACGTGCCGGGGGTCGACCTGGCCGCCGGGACGGCGCCCGCACCGCCGACCGCACCCCGTAACCCGCTGCGCACGCTGGAGCTGTCCGGCTTCAGCGCGGTGCACGAGAACGGTGCTCTGGGTGTCCGCGACATCGACCTCACCGTCGAACGCGGGCAGCTGGTGCTGGTGCTGGGCCCGGTCGGGGCCGGCAAGTCCTCGCTGCTGCGGGCCCTGGCCGGGATCGTGCACCACACCGGCGACCTGCGCTGGAACGGTGAGCAGGTCAACGAGCCGGAGATGTTCCTGCGGCCCAACCAGGTGGGTTACGTCGCCCAGCTGCCGCGGGTGCTGTCCGGGACGGTGGCCGACAACATCCAGCTCGGGCACGAGGTGGACGCGGCCGGCGCGGTGTCGGTGGCCCAGTTGGAACACGACCTGGCCACCGCCGGTGGCGGTCTGCAACTGCTGATCGGGCACAAGGGCACCCGGCTCTCCGGCGGTCAGCTCCAGCGGCTGGCCCTGGCGCGGGCGCTCGCACCACGAACCGAGCTGCTGATCGCCGACGACGTCTCGTCCGCGCTGGACGTGACGACGGAGCTGGCGCTGTGGGAGGCGTTGCGCTCGCACGGTGTGACGGTGGTCGGCTCGACGTCGAAGCGGGCCGCCTTGGCCCAGGCCGACCGGGTGGTGGTCCTGATCGGCGGCCGCGCCGAGGACCAGGGCACCTGGGCCGAGTTGGCCGACCGCTGGGGCCACCTGGCCGGCTGATCCGCGGTTGCCGGGGTTTCTTAGGATCCGGTGGCCGGTGCCGAAAGGTACCGGCCACCGACCCGGGGAGTCTCCCATCGACGCGTTTCTGCTTCTCAAACCGGATTGCCTGCGGCAGGGGCTGACCGATCAGGTGGAGCGTGCGATCCAGGCTCAGAGTCTGGAGATCGACGACCGGTTCAATGTTTCCCTCACGCCCGCGGACGTGCGGATGCTCTGGGCCGAGTACGACGACGAGGGCCACCGTCTGACGCTGGCGTTCCTGGATCGCTATCTGACGACAGCCCCGTCCGAGGTGCTTCTGGTCAGCGGTCCGGACGCGTTCGAGGCGGCCCGGCGGGTGAAACGGAAGATCCGCTCGATGTACGCCGCCGGCCCGTACGCCAATCTGGTGCACGCCGCGGAACAGCGCGGTGAACTGGACCGGCAGCGGCGGCACCTGACCGGTCATCAGGTCGGCCCGTACAGCGGCCTGGTGCAGCGCCGGCCGCCGGGAGACGTGACCTTCGACGTCGCGGCGGTTGTCGACGAGGTGTGGCCGCTGATCCAGGGGATGCCCGAGGATCCGGGCCCGGTCCGGTTGGACGACGGCAGCCGGGCCGTCTTCCTCAGCCCGGACCGCGACCACACCCTGGACTCGACGGTCACCGCGCTGTGTCGTGCTCTCCCCCGGATCAGCCCGCGGCAGGCCGTGCTGCTGGCGTTGCGCGCGGGCTTCACCGGCGGCACCCCGGTCGCGGCCGGTGACCGGGCCGCCGTGCGACACTGCCTGCGGGCGCTGCGGGAGCACGGAATCCGTAACTGCTGGACGGACCGCTGGCAGCCGGCAGGCCGACAAAAGTCCCGCTGCTAGAGCTGCTGAGAGTCCCGTTTGAGGCGCTCGGCCAGCCAGGCCACCGCCAGGGGATAACGGTGGTCCATGCCGCCGTGTTTGCCGGGGAACAGTTCGAACGCGATCTTCTCCGACGGCACGCCGACACGCAGCAGGCCGTCCTTGAAGGCTTCGGCGCCCAGGTCGAGGTACCACTCGTCGCTGGTGCCGGCGTCGATCCAGACGGCACGCAGCGAACGCATCTCGTCGGCGTACCGGTCGATCATCCGGATCGGGTCCCACTCCAGCCATCGGTCCCACAGTTCGGGGATGATCTGCCCGGAGCGCGGATCGAACGGCAGTCGCGGGGTGCCGTCGGGGTCGGCGGAGAACGCCGCGGTGCAGCCGAGCAACAGGATGAGGACCATGTCCTCCTGTTTGGTGAGGGCGACCCGGGACTGGAAGTCCTTCCAGAACGCGAGGATGTCGTGGTCGTGGCCACGCAGCGCCCGGGCTGCCTTGCCGAACTCGCCGAGGTAGCAGTATTCGTAGAGGGCGTCCCCGGCGTGGGTGGCGAGCGCGCCGAACAGGTCGGGCCGCAGCATCGGCGTGATCATCGCGCCGAATCCGCCGGACGACTTCCCGGTGATGGCCCGGGACTCCCGGTCCGGGATGGTCCGATAGTGCTGGTCGACGTAGGGGACGATCTCGTCGCAGAGGTAGGTGTGGTAGTTCCCGGTGCCGGGCGAGTCGACGAACTGCGATCCGCCGTAGGACGTCCACGCGTCGACGTAGACGAGGATGCAGGGCGGTGCCTGTCCACCGGCGAAGACCTCGTCGGCGGTCTCGATGAAGGGTTTCCGGAACGGCTGCCGGTTTGCCCACATGGTGACCTGGCCGGAGTAGCCCTGAATCACGTAGATGGTGGGGTAACGCTGGTCGCCCTGCTCGTAACCGGGCGGTGTGTAGACCCACAGCGGCCGCACGTGCGGGTCGCCGAGCGGGTTGCCGCGCAGCACCTGCGAGTCGATCGTGTCGTGATGCAGGGTGCCGGCGAGTTCGGTGGTCCATATCGACATGCGGAAGAGTCAACTATCTTTTCCGGATGTCCGCACCCAGGTTGGCTTGGCTCGACGGTTTACGTGCCGTCGCGGTCCTCCTGGTGGTGTACGCCCATCTGACCCGGTTCGCCTTCACCGGCCTGCGATCGGTCACCGGCGAATGGCTGCACGCGGGCACCGCCGGGGTGATGCTGTTCTTCCTGGTCAGCGGCTACATCATTCCGGCGTCGCTGGAGCGGCACGGCGATCTGCGGAGGTTCTGGCGCAGCCGGGCCCGCCGGATCCTGCCCCTTTATCTGGCGGTCGGCGCGGTTCTGGTCGTCAGCGGCGTGCCCGTCGACGGCCCGGCGCTGCTGGGTCATGTGATCATGTTGCCGTTCCTGACCGGTGTGCCGTTGATCACCGCTGTCTTCTGGACGCTCTCGTTCGAGATGGTCTTCTACCTTCTGGTCACAAGCCTTTTCGCGGTACGGGTGACAAGCTCCTCGCTTCCACCGGTCCTGTTCGCGGTGGCCGGGGCGCTCACCGCACCGCTCGTACCGCTCCGGTTCGGCTCGATCCCCCTGCTCACCGCGGTTCTGCTGGCGGCTGGGCTGACCGGCGTGTTGTCCCGTCGACGGTGGGCCGAGATCACCGGCGGCCTGCTGCTGGGCGTACTGACGCTGGTCCTGCTGGTGTTCAACATGGACCCGGCGCACACTCGGGACGGCCTGCTGATCGTGGCGGTGATGTTCACCGGCACCGTGATCCACCACGCCGACCACGCACGGATCCCCTGGTGGCAGGCGGCCGTGGTGATCGCGGTGGTGGCGGCGGCCCTGCTGGTGGTCTGGCTGACCGAGCTGGCCGATCTGAACGCGCTCACCCCGCGCTACATCACCCGGTCGGTGCTCACGCTGCTGGTCTTCGGTGGCTCGTTCGCCCTCGGCATGCTGCTGCGGCACCGGCGGACCCCGGCGTGGCTGGCCCGGATCGGGGTGCTCAGCTACTCGGTCTACCTGGTCCACTACCTGGTGATCGAACTGGCCCGCCCGATCCTGACCTCGGACATTCCGGATCCGCTGCTGGCCACCGGCTACCTGGCCGTGGTGCTCGGCGTCTCGTGGGCCACCCACCGCTGGATCGAGGTGCCCGGCCAGCGTCTATGGTCGGCGGATGCCGGACAGCACGCCCACCTGGCGGGAGGTCGACGGTGACGTCGTCCACGGACGACAGCGCCAGATCTTCACCCGGTCGTACGACGGCGCCTACCGCCTCGAACCGCTTGCCTGTTTCGCCGACGGCCTGATCAGCCACGGCGGCGACCTCACGGGGCTCCGTGCCGCCCTCGCCGACGGCAGGCTCACGCTGAGCCCGCCGGAGGGGACCGAGGTGTGGGTGCCCGGCGTCGGCGTGATCGTTTCCGGTCCGGCCGACCGGGCGTGGACCGCGGGGATGATGCTCGAGGACCTCACCGATGGGACGGTTGCTGGAGGTGGTTCGCTCGGAACTCGCCGTGGCTAGAGATTCGCGTCCAGCCAGCTGAACGCCTCGTCCTGCATCTCGGCGGTGAAGATGTGACCGAGTCCGGGCCAGGTCTTGGTCCGCAGGTTCCTCGAGGCCCGCTGCGCGGACCAGATCAGAGCCAATTTCCGGTACGCCACGGCGATGCCCTCCGCGGTGAACAGCGGGTCCAGTTCGCCGCCCATCACGAACATCGGTCGCGGGGCGGCGATACCGGCCACGTCCGGGATGTCGAGATGCCGGTAGAGACCCGGATGCAGCATGTAGAAAGCCGACTGGCCGCGCAGAGTGTTGTTGCCGGGGACCATCATCTCCTTCAGGCCCGTCATCCAGCAGACGGAGACGGTCGCGGCGATGTGGTCGGAGAGGGCGGCGACCTGCCAGGCACGGTACCCGCCCATCGAGAACCCGACCGCCGCGATCCGTCGCGGGTCGACCTCGGGCAGGGTGGCGAGCAGCGCCGCGGCCCGGGCGTCCTCGCGGGCCATCAGCCCCGCCGGTGACGAACCCAGGTTGAACAGGTTGCTGGCCAGGGCCTGCTGGCCCTCGTAGGTGAGGCCGCCCCGGTCACCCCAGCCGAGCGCGTCGACGGCGAGCACCACGTAACCACGGGCGGCGAGTTGGTCGCCCACGAATCGGCCGCTGAAATACTTGGTGGCCCAGGCGCTCGCCGAGGCGCGACGGGTCTCGTCGTACCAGGGCTCGATCAGTTTCTCCTTGCCGATGTCGAACCGGGCACCGTGATCGTGCAGCAGAAGAGCGGCCGGAAACGGCCCGGCACCGTCCGGAATCAACATGGTGGCCCGAACCCGGCTGTGCCGGGTGACGTTGAAAACGATCTGCCGGCGACGGTAACCGGCAGCGGCCTGCTCGTCGATCACCTCCGGCGCGAAGGCGGCCCGCTCCGGCCCTTGTTGGAGATGCTCCTCGACGGTGGCCCGGGCCCGGCGTTTCCAGTCCCTCCCGGCGGCCTGGCTTCCACCGGCCCGGCTTCCGGCAGCTTGGTTTCCCGCGGCGTCTTTCCCCACGGTTCGGGACCAGCCCAGCGGGAAGGTCAGTTCGTCGCGGAGGCGCTCGTAGAAGACCGGCAGGTTGCCGTCGATCACCGACGGCCCCTCGAAGCCGGCAGCCGCCCGCGCATCGGCCAGATGCGGGGCGGCCAGCGCGACCGCGGGAAGGGAGATCACTGAGCGCCGCTTCATGACATTCCTGTCTCTCGATGGAATGCTGACGCTAGAAAGCCCTTTCCCGCATGTCAACGGCTATCGCCCTTGCAGCGCCTTGGCGTTGTCGCCGAAGGTCCAGTTCTTCGAACCATCCCAAACCCTCGGCGGCATGGTCGAGCAGGCCGCTGTGATCATCAACGAACACGCGAACCCATCGACCCTGAGAAGATGCTCGACCACCTCTCCCGCCTCTGGGCAGCGGCCATCGGCCTGCGGCCGAGCCCGGCTTCTCAGGACGTCAGCGTGGCGTAGTGGCCGCCGATCATCATCAGGCGGTCGTGGGTGCCGACCTCCAGGATCCGGCCCTCGCCCATGACGACGATCTGGTGGGCGTTGCGGATCGTGGACAGCCGGTGGGCGATGGTGACAGTGGTACGGCCGCGAGCGAGGGCGTCCAAGGCGGTCTGCACCGCCCGTTCCGTCGAGTTGTCCAGCGCGCTGGTCGCCTCGTCCAGCACCAGGATCGGCGGGTCGCGCAGCAGTGTCCGGGCGATCGCGATCCGCTGTTTCTCACCGCCGGAGAACCGGTGACCACGCGAGCCCACCATCGTGTCGTAGCCCTTCGGCAGCGCCATGATCACGTCGTGCACCTGTGCCGTCCGGGCGGCCCACTCCACCTGCTCGTCGGTGGCGTCCGGCCGCGCGTACCGCAGATTCTCCCGGACCGAGGCGTGCAGCAGGTACGTGTCCTGCCCGACCATGCTGATCACCCCGACCAGCTCGTTGAGCCGCAGCGCCCGCAGGTCGAACCCGTCGACGGTGATCCGGCCCGCGGTCGGGTCGTAGAGCCGCATGATCAACGCGGCCACCGTGCTCTTACCCGAACCGGTCTCGCCGACCAGGGCCAGCGACGAACCGGGCGGCACGTCCAGGGTGATGTCACTGATCGCGGGCTTCTCGTTGTCCGGATAGGTGAAACCGACGTGCTCGAACCGCAGGTGGCCGCGCACCGGCAGGGGCAGGCTGACCGGCAGGATCGGGTCGTCGACCTCGACCGGCAGGTCCAGGTATTCGAAGATCCGCGCGAACAGCGCTGTCGAACTGCTCCAGGTGACACCGACGTCGAGCAGGCTGGTCATCGGCTGGAACAGCCGGCCCTGCAGGGCGGTGAAGGCCACCACCGTGCCGATGGTCAGGTCGGCGGCACTCGGCACGATCCCCGCGCTCAGGTAGATGAGCGCGGGGATGGTGGCGAACATGATGTTCATCGTGGCGCCCCGCCAGCGCCCGGCGAGCTGCGAACGCAGTTGCAGCTCGACGAGACGGGACGACGACCCGGCGAAGCGTTCGATCAGGGCCGGGCCGGTTCCCATGATCTTGCTGAGCTGCACGCCGCTGATCGACAGGCTCTCCTCGACGATCACGTTGAGGTCGGCGAGTTCCCGCTGGCGTTTGCCGGTGATCTCCTTGCGCAGCCGGGCCATCCGGCGGGCCAGCAGCAGCGCGGGCGGCAGCGCCAGCATCGACACCAGGAAGAGCTGCCAGTTCAGGGCGAGCATCGCGATCGACGTGGCGACGGCGGTGGTCACGTTCGACGCGATCGAGGTGGCGGTCGAGGTGACCACCGCCTGCATGCCGCCGATGTCGTTGGTGATGCGTGACTGGATCTCACCGGCCCGGGTGCGGGTGAAGAACGCCACCGACTGGCGGTGCAGGTGGGTGAAGACGTCCACCCGCAGCGTGTGCATGACCCGCTGGCCGATCCCGGTGGCGATCCAGGTCTGGGTGATGCCGAACACCGCCGTCAGGACGGCGACCATGATCAGGCCGCCGACCAGCCAGCCGAGCAGCCGCACGTTCCCGGTGGGCAACGCACGGTCGATGATCTCCCGTACCAGGAACGGGGTGGCCATGTTCGTCAGCGACGACGCGACGATGATGGCCGTGACCGCACTCAGCCGGGGCCAATGCGGTTTGAACAGCCGCGCGATCCGGCGCGGCGAGACGTCGGTGGAGCTAGACGACACTGCGGGCCCACTTGCGCAGTACGTTGTAGTCCGGCCGATGATGCCAGTAGCAGTCGTACAGGAACCTGTCGTTCTCGGTGGTGGACCGGTAGGCACGCTCGGAACGGGTGAAGCCGGTGCTGCCGGCCGCGTCCCGGTGCCACTGCGAGGTGCGGCTCCAGACCTCCTGATCGCCGGCCCGCCAGGACAGCGACGACGCCAGGAACGGGATACCGGCGCCCCGGCAGTACCGTTCGATCGCACCCGCGGCGTCGGTCAGCAACTCCTCGGCCTCCACCACGTACGGCTGTTCCCCGGTCACCTCCCGGACCCGCCGCGCCATCTCCACCAGATGTCCGTAACCGATCTCCTCGCAGACCATGTCCGCGTTCATCGCGTAGTGCGACGGGATGACCCGCCGCGGATCACGGATGATGAAGGTGTGCCGCCCCACCTGCGGGATCCGGTCCCCGCCGTTGCCGAGATAGTCGTACTCGGTGGTCTCCTTGACGAACACCGGATGGTCCATGGCCCGGTCCTCGAGATGTTTCAGCAGCTCGTCGTGGCTGGTCACGGTGTGGTCGCCGACCTCGGTCCGGCCCTGCACGACGATGCTGGAGAACGGTTCGTGGAAGACCTCGTGGTCACCGCGTTCCAGCATCATCCGCAGGAACGCCGTCGACATCGACCGCGGGGTACCCCAGAGGAACAGCAGGTCCGGGCCCGTCACGCCGTCCGCCCGATCAGGCTCGCCGGGCGGATGTCCCACCAGGACTCCTCGACGTAGGCCAGGCACTCGTCGCGGCTCTGCGGCCCGAAGACCTGGCGCCAGCCGGCCGGCACGTCGATCACCTGCGGCCACAGCGAGTGCTGTCCCTCATCGTTGACGAGCACGAAGAACTCGATGTCGGTACGTTCGAACGGATTGGTCATGCCGTCGGCCCTTCGGTAGGAGTGAGGCGCAGGTGCTCGGACACCCGCGCGCCGATGATCTGCAGCACCTCGGCCCGAGCGAGCTGCCGGTGCTTGTAGTCGAGGGCCATCACGTCGACCGCGCCGGAGACGTACGGGAGCCACATCGGTGCGAAGTGGTGCTCCTGCGGCCGGGCCGCGACCGCCTCGACGAACAGGATGTCGCCCTGGAAGACCGAGAACCGGTGACTGTCGGCGATCTTGATCAGGTTCTCGTAGAAGTCGACGGTGGCCCGGCCCTTCTGCCGCATCAGGAACGAGTAGGGCCCCTGCCGCTCACGCAGGTGCTCGTACAGGATGTCGCCGGTCAGGTGCGGGCGCTCAGCAGCGGGAAGGTTGAGGTCGAAGTGGTGGGCGAGGGCGTTCAGCCGCTCGACCAAGGTCACCGGGCGGTGCGGCGTCGGACGGGCGTCGAGCATCGCGACCAGGGCCACCTCGTGACCGGCACGCTGCAGCTGCACACCCATCTCGTGGGCGATCTCCCCACCGGTGCTCAGGCCGAGCAGGTGGTAGGGCCCCTCCGGCTGGACGAGGCGGATCTGCTGGACGTAGTCGGCGGCCATCGCGGCCATGGTCGCCGGCAGTTCCTCACCCGGGTCCAGTCCGCGGGCTTGAACCCCGTACACGCCGAAGGTCTTCGGAATGGCGTTGACCAGCGGGTAGTAGAGCCAGCTGAGCCCGCCCAGCGGGTGGACGCAGAACAGCGAGACAGGGCTCGACCCGGTGCGCAACGGCACCACCACGTCGAGGGTCGCCTCCTCGGGCTCGTCGGCGAGCCACGTCGCCAGGTCCTTCGCGGTCGGCACCGCGGAGACCACCAGCGGGTTGACGGCCACCCCGAACTCGACCTCGATCGCCCTGGTGAGCGCCTCGACGGTCTCCCGGCCGCCGCCGAGGTCGAAGAGGTTGTCCTCGGCGGCCACCGAGTCGACGCCCAGGGCCTGCGCGACCAGGGCACGCATCCGGTCCTCGGCCGAGGTCCGTTCCGGAGGCGCGTCCGGCAACTGGGTCAGTTCGCCGACACGGTCGGCCAGATCGGCGAGTGTCAGGCTCTC
Organism: Actinoplanes derwentensis; assembly: GCF_900104725.1. Taxonomy (NCBI): domain Bacteria; kingdom Bacillati; phylum Actinomycetota; class Actinomycetes; order Micromonosporales; family Micromonosporaceae; genus Actinoplanes; species Actinoplanes derwentensis. The sequence goes on along the minus strand of NZ_LT629758.1, from coordinate 487,377 downwards.
GAAGACGTACCGGAAGGGCAGTTCCACCCGCATCTGTGTCCGGACCTCGTTGACCATCTGCATCGCCAGCAGCGAGTGGCCGCCGAGGGCGAAGAAGTTGTCGTCACGGCCCACCCGGTCGACGCCGAGCAGGCCGCGCCACACCTCGGCCAGAGACTCCTCGACCGGGCCGGCCGGCGGCACGTGGGCCCGTTCGCGGTCGGCTGTGCCGGGGTCGGGCAGCCGGCGGCGGTCGACCTTGCCGTTGACGGTGACCGGGAAGGCGTCCATGGCCACGAACGCCGACGGCACCAGGTGTGCGGGCACCACCGCGGGCATCTGCCGCCGCAGCCGGACCGGGTCGGGGTCGAAGCCGGTGACGTACGCGACGAGGCGTTTGTCCACACCGTCGCCGTGCACCATCGCGACCGCCTGCTCGACACCGTGCAGTCCGAGCAGCGCGGCCTCCACCTCGCCGAGTTCGACCCGTACGCCGCGGATCTTGACCTGTTCGTCGTCGCGGCCGAGGAACTCGATCGCCCCGTCGGACCGGCGGCGGGCCCGGTCACCGGTGCGGTACATCCGCTCGCCCGGCGTGAACGGGTCGGCGACGAACCGCTGCGCGGTCAGGGCCGACCGGTTCAGGTAGCCGCGGGCAAGCGGGCGCCCGGCGATGTAGATCTCGCCGGGCATGCCGAGCGGCACATGGTCCAGGTCCGGGCCGAGCACGTAGACCCGTGCGTTGGCGATCGGGACGCCGATCGGCGCGCTGCGGCCCTCGTCGTCGTCACCGCACAGCCAGCTGGTCACCCCGATGGCAGCCTCGGTCGGCCCGTACAGGTTGTGGATCAGCGTCTCGGGCAGCGCCTCGGCGAAGCGGCGGCGCAGGCTGTGGGTCAGGGTCTCGCCACCGGCGATGATGTGGCGCAGGCTGGTGCAGCCGACGGCGCCGGGTTCGCGCAGGAACATCTCCAGCATCGACGGGACGAAGTCGACGAAGGTGACCTGTTCGCGCTGGATGAGGTCGACCAGGTAGCGGGGGTCGCGGTGCCCGTCGGGCCGGGCCATCACCAGGGTCGCCCCGTTGGTCAGCGCCCAGAGCAGTTCCCACACCGAGGTGTCGAAGGTGACCGGCGACTTCTGCAGCACCCGGTCCTCGGCGCCGAGGGTGAACCTGTCGTCCATCCAGGCGATCCGGTTGCTGACCGCCGCGTGGACGTTCACCACGCCCTTCGGGGTGCCCGTCGACCCGGAGGTGTAGATCGCGTACATCGCGTCCTCGCCGTCCACCGCCACACCGGGGTCGTACACCGGCTCGTTCGCGGCATCGCCGACGTCGAGCAGCAGGTGGTCGTGACCGGACAGCCGGTCCCGGGTGGCAGCGTGTGTCACGACGGCCCGGACGCCGGTGTCGGCGATCATCGAGGCCAGACGGGCGGGCGGCAGGTCCGGGTCGAGCGGGACGAACGCACCACCCGACTTGCCGATCGCGAGGACCGCCACGACCAGGTCGAAACTCCGCTCCACGCTCACGCCGACCAGCACGTCACGGCCCACGCCGAGCGCGATCAGGCGATGCGCCAGCCGGTTCGCGCGGCGGTTCAGTTCCCGGTACGACAGGCCGGCGCCCTCGAAACGTACCGCTGTCGCGTACGGTTTCCGGCGGGCCTGTTCCCGGATCAGCTCGTGCGGCCAGCGCCGGTCGCCCCGGTCGCGGACCTCTCCGGCGCTCATCGCCTCGACGGCGAGCCGTTCCGGCCCGCTCATCAACGGCAGGACACTGATCGGTACGCCGGGTCGCGCCACCGCCTCGGTCAGCAGCCGGCCGAGCATGGCGACCATCCGCTCGGCGGTGTCGTGGTCGAACAGGTCACCGGCGTACATCACCTCGCCGCCGATCCCGGCCGGCCGGCCGTCCTCGTCGAGGAACTCGACGAACTGGATGCTCAGGTCGAACTTCGCCGACCCGGATCCCACACCGACCCGCTCCGAACGCACCCCGTCCAGGCCGAACCGCGCCGACTTGCCGACCTGCGAGGCGACCATCACCTGGAACAGCGGATGTCGGCCCGGTACGCGCGGCGGGTTCAGCTCCTCGACGACACTCTCGAACGGCACGTCCTGGTTGCCGAACGCCAGCAGGTCCTGCTCCCGCACCCGGTCGATGAGCTGGCCGAACGACGGGTCACCGGTGAGGTCGGCCCGCAGCACCAGGGTGTTGACGAAGAAGCCGACCAGATCCTCCAGGGCCTCGTCGACCCGGCCGGACACCGGCCACCCGAGCGGGATGTCGGTACCGGCACCGAGACGGAACAGCACCGCGGCCACCGCCGACTGCAACACCATGAAAGTGGTGGCGCCGTGCCGCCGCGCCGCCTCGGCGACCCGCTCGTGCGTCTCAGCGGGCAGCGACACCGGCACCGACCGGCCGCGATACGTCGGTTCGGCAGGCCTGCCCCGGTCGACGGGCAACGCGATCTCGTCGGGAACACCTTCGAGCAGTTCCTGCCAGTACGCGATCTGCGGCCGCGCCAGCCGGACCAGGTCACGCTGCCAGACCGCGAAGTCGGCGTACTGCACCGGCAACTCGGTCCACCGCGGCGGATGCCCGGCCCGGCGCTGCTCGTACGCCTCGGACAGGTCACGCATCAGCGGTTTCATCGACCCGCCGTCAGCGGCGACGTGGTGCACGACCAGAACCAGGACGAAGTCCTCCGGCCCGATCTCCAGCAGTCGCACCCGCAGCGGGATCCGCGCCGTCAGGTCGAAGCTCTCGCGGACCATCCGCTTGACGGTGTCCTGCCAGCCGGTCTCCGCGATCGGCTCGCGAACCAGCAGCTCGCCCAGCTCGGCCATCGGCACCACCTGCTGGTACGGCTGCCCGTCCAGCACCGGGAACCGGGTACGCAACGGCTCGTGCCGCCGGACCACATCGGTCACCGCAGCCCGCAGAGCAGCCTCGTCCAGGCCGTCGGCGAGCCGGACCACCACCGGGATGTGATACGCCCCGTCGCCACCACGCAACTGCGCGGTCAACCACATCCGCTGCTGCGGGTACGACAGCGGCACCCGCTCCGAACGCACCTGACGCCGCAGCACCGGCCGGACACCGGTCTTCAACACCGACACCCGCCGGGCCAGGTCAGCCAGCGTCGACGTCTCGAACAGGTCCCGGACCGGCAACTCCACGTTCATCACCGACCGGACCCGGTTCACCAGCTGCGTCGCCAGCAGCGAATGACCGCCGAGCCGGTAGAACTCGTCGGTACGGCCGACCCGGGTCACCCCGAGGATCTCCTCCCACAACCGGGCCAGGGTCTGCTCCACCGCGCCGACCGGAGCGACGTAGTCGCGCTGCCCCGACTCGGCCCCCGGATCCGGCAGCGCCTTCCGGTCGACCTTGCCGTTCACCGTCACCGGCAGCACGTCGACTTTCACCAGCACCGACGGCACCAGATGTTCCGGCACCAGCCCGGCCAGATCCCGGCGCAGCGCGGCCGGTTCCGGACCGCCGTCGTCGGTCACCACGTAGGCGACCAGCCTGCGGTCCGCGCCGTCGCCGTGCGGCACGACCACCGCCTGGTCCACTCCCGGCAGGCTCATCAGCGCCGACTCGATCTCACCCGGTTCCACCCGGACACCCCGGATCTTGACCTGGTCGTCGGCGCGGCCCCGGTACTCCAGCTGCCCGTCGGGCCGCCGCATCACCACGTCACCGGTGCGGTACATCCGCTCACCGGGCGCCCCGAACGGGTCCGCGACGAAACGATGGGCGGTCAGCCCGGTCCGCCCGGCATACCCACGGGCCACCCCGGCCCCCGCCAGGTACAGCTCACCAGTTGTCTGTTCCCGCAGCAGGTCGTCCAGCACGTACGCCCGCACGTTGGGCAACGGCCGCCCGATCGGCGGCACACCGTCACCGGCCAGCGGGTCACTCACGGTCGCCGCCACGGTGCCCTCGGTCGGCCCGTACGCGTTGAACATGCGCCGTTCGCGACTCCAGCGAGCCGCCACCGCCGGCGGGCACGCCTCCCCCGCCACGATCAGCGTCACCGACTCCGGCAGTCCCCCGGCATCCTCCACCGCGGACAGCAGCGACGGCGGCAGCGTCACGTGGGTGACCCCACGGCTACGCACCAGCTCCACCAGTTCCGGGCCAGGCACCAGCCGGGACCGGTCCGTCACCACCAGGGCCGCACCGGACAGCAGCGTCGTCCACACCTCGGACACCGAAGCGTCGAAACTGACCGACGCGAACTGCAGCCGCCGGCAGCCCGGCCCCAGCCCGAAGATCGCCGTCTGCGACCGCACCAGGTTCCGAGCACTCGCATGGGTCACTACGACGCCTTTCGGTACGCCCGTCGACCCTGACGTGTAGATGAGGTAGGCGGCGTGGTCCGGCAGCAGCGCCTCGTGCCGGTCGGCGTCCGTCACGGCGCCACCGTCCAATCCGGAAAGCTCGCCCGCGGTCTTCGGGTCGTCGAGCACCACCTCGGTGATCGCGGACGAAGGTTCCAGGCGCGCGCCGGCGGTCGTGACCACGCATCGGGCCCGCGCGTCGGCCATCATGAACTCGGCCCGCACGGCCGGGTAGGCCACGTCCACCGGCACGTACGCCCCGCCGGCCTTCGACACCGCGAGGGCGGCCACCACGAACTCGACTCCGCGGGGCATCCGCAGCGCCACCACGACCTCGGGGCCGACCCCCTGGTCGATCAGCAGCCGGGCTAATCGGTTGGATCGCCCGTCCAGCTCCGCGAACGAGACCATCGCGTCGTCACACACCACGGCGGTCTCTTCGGCGCCGCGCTCCACCTGCGCGGCGAACATCTCCGGCAACGTCCACGGATCGCTCACAACGGCCTCCTCGGAAGGGCGCCCGGGACCCCGGCGCCGTTGACAAGTACGACGATCTTTAACGCCGCGCACAGTCCGCCACTGTGGAGGAAAGCCACAGAAGCAGCAAGATGGCGAATATCATCAGGATCGCGGTACACAAAATGGACCTCAGCCGCGTCGCCCTCTGTCGAGAGACAGACGTTGGAGCACATCATCAAGTAGGCCTCGGCCTATGAAACCGATAGGTATTGCGTAATACCGTCTCGACTAACGAAGGTCAGGAGATACAGAACGGCGCGGACCCTTCGATACCGAGGCCCTTGCAGTCGTAGCCGCTACCTTCGCCGTGATACATGCAGCCCTTGCCAATGAACTGAAACAGGTACCAACCGTCACCGACGGTGGTGGTTATGCCACCGGGGAGGCCGCCGCCCACCCCTCCGCACACTCCACCGAACCGAGCGACCAGCCCTTCGAGGTCCTTTGGCTCAGGGCCGGCGGCTATCCCGGCAACGTCAGTCGACGGCGCGAGAGCAGCCGCTCCGGGGCGGATGAAGCCGGGCGGCGCAAGCGGAAAGCGCGAACAGAACAACGGCAACGGGCAGCACCTGACGGTGACGTACAAACATTTCAGGCTCCTCAGAATCGCGACAGGCGCGCGGCGGCGAGATGAATCCTCGGCCACCGGCGCAGTCCGCGATATCCCGCTTCTGTGCCACCGTCCACAGTGCCTGCCGATTGGTGGCCACCCGCCGCGTCCACCTACTCGAGGTCACCGCCAACCCGGACCACGCCCGGGTCGCCCAGCAGGCCCGCAACCTCGTCACGGAACTCGACGAACGCACCGGCCGATTCCGGTTCCTGATCCGCGACCGGGACGGCGAATACAGCGCCGCGTTCGACGAGGTCTTCACCGCCGAACCACGATCCGACCGTCGTCATCGCCATGAACGCCCCGGTACGACATCGGCAACGTCTCGGCGGCGTGATCAATGAATACCACCGGGCAGCCTGACCCGATCTTCAAAATGCCTACTCACGACCATGTATAGAGTTTCGGCGCGGTACAGCCTCAGGATGACGGCGCCACCCGAGGGGCAACCGAACGAAGGAAGGCGCTCAGCGTCGCCACGGGGTTCACCTCGTCCGGGTGGTAGAGCCATTGCAGTTGCAGGCCGTCGCTGAGGGCGACGAAGGAGGCGGCGAGCTCGGCCGGGGTCAGGGTGGTGTCCAGGACGCCGGCTTCGGCGAGGGTCTCGAAGGCGTTCCTGACGACCAGGCGTACGTTCGCGTACCGCTTGAGGTAGTGCTCATGGGAGGGGTGGCCGGGGCTGGTCGCCTCGGCGGCGAGCGTGGTGTGCAGCTCCACCATGCCGGGAGTGCGGTTGTCCTCGGCCACGATGTCCACCATCGCGAGCAGCATGACGATCCCGGTCAGGCGGGTGATCTGGGTGCCCGCCCGCGCCTCACGTCGCTCGAGGATCTCGAAGAGCAGGTCGGTCTTGCTGGTGAAGTGGTGGGCGAGGCCGCCCTCGCTGAGGCCGGCGCGCTGTGCGATCTCCTTCATCGCCGCGGCGTGGTAGCCGGTGGCCGCGAAGACCTCGACGGCCGCTTCGATGATGCTCTCGCGCACCTTGCGGGTCTTCGCGTAAGGCCCACGGGAGCGCGGCGGCGCGGCGGTCGCGCGGTCGTCTCGGGAAATCATGCGAAAACCTTACCGCAACATTTTTTTCATGCTACGGTCCCGAAAACCACGCCGCGGCATTTTTTTCGCGACGGCGTTCCCCCTCGCTCGAAGGAATTCGCGATGGCAGACATAAAGGAACCGAACGCGCGCAGCGCAGCCGCATCCCCCGTCGGCAGCGACGACACGCCGCCGGTGAACGCCCGTTACATCTGGCTGGTAGTCCTCGCCTACCTCGGCGGGATGATCGCGCTCGTCGCCCCGGTCGGCATCTCGCTGTCCCTGCGGATCGAGCAGCTGCTCCCGGAGAACGTCGAGGTCCTCGGCTACGTCGTGGGTATCGGCGCCGCCGCGTCCGCCATCTCGATGCCCCTGGTCGGGATGTGGAGCGACCGCACCCGCACCCGCTTCGGCCGGCGGCGCCCGTTCTCCCTGGGCGGCACGATCCTCGGCCTGATCGGCCTGGCGCTGATGGCGGTCGCCCCCAACGTCTGGGTGCTGGCCCTCGCCTGGATGGTCGCGCAGATCGGCTGGAGCAACGCCAACAACTCGCTGATCCTGTCCCAGGCCGACCGGCTGCCCGAGTCGCAGCGTGGCAGGGTCGCCGGCCTGTCCGGCTTCGCGCAGATGATCGGCGCCGTCATCGGCGTCGGCATCGCCAGCGCGTTCATCGGCAACAACTTCCTGGTCTTTCTCGCCCCAGGCTTTGTCGGCCTGGTGTTCGTGCTGCTGTGGGTGACGCTGGTGCCGGAGGCCGACAGCCGCGGCCTGGTCGAGAACACCCAGAAGCTCACCCTCGGCAAGGCGCTGAGCGACATGGTCTTCAAGCCGAGCGCGTACCCGGACTTCGCATGGAACTGGCTGGGCCGGCTGATCTTCAACTTCGGCGTCACTTTTTCCACCACCTTCACCACCCTGTTCTTCGCCTCCCGCGTAGGTGATGGAGGAGTGGCCGATATCGGCGGCCTGATCGCGATCCTGTCCCTGCTCGGCGTGGTCGCCACCGCCGGCGGTGCCCTGCTGGGCGGCATGCTGTCCGACCGGCTGGGAAAGCGGCGCATCTTCGTCCTGTTCTCCGGCATCGCCTTCACCGCAGGTGCGATCACCATGGCCTTCGGCGGGTCTGCGGTCGGCGTACTCATCGGCGGGTCGTTGATGTGCAGCGTCGGCCTGGGCGTGTTCTCCGCCGTCGACCAGGCGATCGTGCTCGACGTCCTGCCCGAGCGCGACACCGAGGCCGGCCGTTTCCTCGGCATCAACAACTACGCGACGAGCATCGCGCAGGCCATCGCACCGGTCATCGCGGCGCCGCTGCTGCTGATCGGGATGACCGGCGACGACAAGAACTACGGTCTGCTCTTCCTGATCGCCGCGGTGTGCACATTGATCGGCGGCGTCCTGGTGACCGCCAAGGTCCGCGGCGCCAACTGACCGGAAAGGAGCCACCGACCATGGACTTCCCCGCGACCTTCCTCTGGGGCGCCGCCACCGCGCCCCACCAGACCGAGGGCAACAACCTCAACAGCGACTGGTGGGCCCGTGAGACCCTCGTGCCCGGCATGGAACCGTCCGGCGACGCGACCGACAGCTATCACCGGTACGGCGAGGACATGCGCCTGCTCGCCGACGCCGGGCTCAACGCCTACCGGTTCGGCGTCGAGTGGGCCCGCATCGAGCCCCGTCCCGGCCAGTTCTCCCACGCCGAACTCGCACACTACCGACGCATGATCGGCACCGCGCTTGAACTCGGGATAACCCCCGTGGTGACCCTGCACCACTTCTCCAGCCCGCGCTGGTTCGCCGAGGAGGGCGGCTGGCGGGCGCCGAACGCCGCCGACCGGTTCGCCGCCTACGTCACGAAGGTGACCGAGATCCTCGACGGCGTCGACTGGGTGGTCACCATCAACGAACCCAACATGATGGCCATGATGGTGATGGTGCAGGAGGCCATGCGTGCCGGGCAGTGGCAGCAGTGGCAGAGCCCCACTGTCGACGGCGACGCCGAACGCGACCGGATCGCCGCGAATCTGCCGTCGCCCACCGTCGAATACGCGCAGCCGTTCATCAAGGCCCACCACGCGGTACGTGACATCGTCCGTGCTCGCACCGGAGCGAAGGTCGGCTGGTCGATCGCGAACGGGGCGCTCACCGCGGCGCCGGGTGCCGAGCACAAGCTCGCCGAGATCCGCTACCAGCAGGAGGACGTCTACCTCGAAGCCGCTGCCGGCGACGACTTCATCGGCGTGCAGTCCTACTCCTCGCAGCAGGTCGGCCAGGACGGTGTCGTCGCGCACCCCGATCACCCGGACAACACGCTGACCGGCGCCGCGTACCGGCCCGACGCGCTCGGTATCGCCGTGCGCCACGCCGCCGCCGTCACCGGGCTGCCGGTCCTGGTCACCGAGAACGGCATCGCCACCGGCGACGACAGCCGCCGCATCGATTACACCCGGGAAGCGCTGCGCGGGCTCGCGGCAGCGATGAACGACGGCGTCGACGTACGCGGATACCTGCACTGGTCGTTGCTGGACAACTACGAGTGGGGCCACTGGGGGCCGACGTTCGGGCTCGTCGCCGTCGACCGGCAGACGTTCGCCCGTACCCCCAAGCCGAGTCTTGGCTGGCTGGGCGCGACCGCCCGATCCGGCCTGTTGTGATTGCCGTTCCGCAACGAGAGAAGAACCCGTGACTCTGCCCTACCGCGACCCGAACCTCTCCATCGAGGCCCGTGTCGACGACCTGCTCGCCCGGCTCACCCTCGCGGAGAAGGCGGGGCAGCTGACCCAGTACTTCTATCTGGGCGTGGCGATGAACATCCCCGCCGACTTCGACATCGAGTCGCTCCCTGAGGAGCACCGTGCCTTCCTGCGGCAGCCACTCATGGTGCAGGCCGCCATCCGCAGCGGCGGCACCGGCGCGGTGCTGTTCGCCAAGGACCCCGCCACCATCAACCAGTTGCAGAAGATCGCCGCCGAGCAGAGCCCGCACGGCATCCCGCTGCTGGTTGGCTACGACGTCATCCACGGCCTGCGCACCATCTTCCCCGTCCCCATCGCGATGGCCGCGACCTGGTCCCCGGAGGTTGCCGAGAAGGCCCAGGCGGTCGCCGCCCGCGAAGCTCGCGCGGTCGGCATCAACTGGACGTTCGCCCCGATGATCGACGTCACCCAGGACCCCCGCTGGGGCCGCATCGTCGAAGGCGCCGGCGAGGACCCCGTCCTGACGTCGGCCATCGCCGCCGCCCAGGTCCGCGGCTTCCAAGGCGACCTCACCGAGCACAACGTGCTGGCCGGACCCAAACACTTCGCCGGGTACGGCGCCTCCCGCGGCGGCCGTGACTACGACGACGCCGAGATCTCCGACGCCGAGTTGTGGAACGTCTACCTGCCGCCGTTCCGGGCCGCGATCGAGGCCGGCGCCGCGAACGTGATGAGCGCCTACATGGACCTCAACGGGGTGCCCGCCTCCGGTAACACCTGGCTTCTCACCGACGTGCTCCGCGACGAGCTCGGCTTCGACGGATTCACCGTCTCCGACGCCAACGCCGTCCGGTCCCTGCACACCCAGCACTTCGCCAGGGACCTCACCGACGCCGCCGCACGAGCGCTCGCCGCGGGCTTGGACATGGAGATGGCCATGTTCGACCCCGCCTACCAGCGCATTCCGGATGCTGTCGCCGTCGGGCAGCTCACCGAGAAGGAGGTCGACCAGGCCGTACGCCGGGTGCTCACCGCCAAGTTCCGGCTCGGCCTGTTCGAGAACCCGTACGTCGACCAGGAGGCGGCCGCCACGGTGCTGACCGCCGAAAGCGCTCGCGAGCTGGCCCGGGAGGCAGCCGAGCGATCCATCGTCCTGCTCAAGAACGACGGCGAGCGGCTGCCGCTGGCAGCCGGCAGCAGCGGAACCGTAGCCGTCATCGGGCAGCTCGCGACCGGTCAGCGCGACACCCTAGGCCCCTGGGTGTTCGACCACGACACCGCCGAGACCGTCACCATCCTCGACGGCCTGCGGGCCCGCGCCGAGGACGGCACCACGATCGTGTACGCGCCCGGCGCCGGCATCACCGAACGCATCCACCCGTCCCCGTTCGACCGGATGGACCCGACCGTCGAGACGACACCGGCCGACTACGACCACGACACCGCCATCGACCAGGCGGTCGAGCTGGCCGCCGGCGCCGACATCGCCATAGTGGTCGTCGGGCAGCGGCAGAACCAGATCGGCGAGAAGGCCTCCGTCTCCACCCTCGACCTGCCCGGCCGTCAGCTCGAACAGCTCCAGCGCATCCACGCCACCGGCACCCCGGTGATCCTCGTGGTGATGTCCGGGCGCCCGCTCGACCTACGGTGGGCCGACGGCAACGTGCCCGCCATCGTGCAGGCCTGGTACCCCGGAACCCGCGGCGGGGACGCCGTCGCGAGCGTGCTGTTCGGCGACGTCTCACCGGCCGGGCGGCTGCCGTTCACCTGGCCCCGTCACGTCGGGCAGGTCCCGATGATCTACTCCCATCACCGCACCTTCCAGCCCGAGGAACAACACCAGCGGTACACCGACGACGCCAGTACCCCGCTCTACCGGTTCGGTCACGGGCTGTCCTACGCACAGTTCGCCTACAGCGACCTCGCCGTCAGCCACGACCGCATCGCCGTCGGGCAGCACCTCACCGTCACGGTCACGGTGACCAACACCAGCGAACGCACCGCCGACGAGGTCGTCCAGCTCTACACCCACCAACGGTACGGCACCTCGACGCGCCCGATTCGCGAGCTCAAGGCGTTCCGGCGGGTCACGGTCGCGGCCGGGCAGAGCATTCCGGTCGAGTTCACCCTCGGCCAGGAGCAACTGCGTTACTGGAGTGCTGTGACCCGTGGCTTTGTGCAGGACGAGACCACCATCGACGTCTTCGTCGGTGGATCGTCGGCCGCCGACCTGACCGTCACGTTCGACGTCGGTAGCTGACCACGGTTGCGGCGGCGGTCCTGCCGAGCGCAGGCCGCCGCCGGGGTTCCGGTTCACTGTGCCCGTCGAGCGCTGGGTGGCGCCGCAGTGGAGCGGGATACCGCAGCGGGTCGATGCAGGGCCGGTCGCCCGCTGGCATGGTGGGAGTGTTCCGGCAAGGAGGTCTGATGGTGTCTCGGCAAGCGGTGGCCTGCGGCCACCTGCTCGTGGTCGTCCCACAGGATCAGCTGCGCGACTCGTTGACCGATCAGTTGTCGGCTACCAGTTACGTGGTCACCGCGGTGGCGACCGGCGCCAAGGCGATGGCGCGGATTGCGGACGGCCACGTCGACCTCATCGTCGTTGATATCGACATCCCCGATCTGTACGACCTGGCCGGCCGCCGCCCGGTTATCGCCGAAGCCGACCGTCCCCGCATCATCTGCATGACCACCTGTGAGGGGCTCGGCACGCTACTGCCCGAAGTTGGAACGGAGATCGAGGACTGTGGTCACCGCGCTGCGCGCCGAAGGCTACGGCGCCTGCGGCGAAGTCACCGACATCGCCGACCAAACCTCCGTGGGTGCAGGCCGGCGGCATCGGCCGGACCGGCACCTCGGCGGAGATCGCCGCCGTGGTCGCGTTCCTCACCGGCCCGGAATCGTTCTACATCACCGGCACCGACGTGCTCATCGACGGTGGACAGGCGGCGGGGCTGCGCCGGCACCGCGAACACTGAGCTGATGATCTGGCTCCGCGTCGTCGAGGCCTAGCAGCCGATCCAACAGCCGGAATCGCAGCGCCGCACTGAGCGCCGCGAACCATGGCAGCAGCACGATGTGGAACACCCAGCTCTCCGGGCCCATCAGACCGAAGTACGACCACAGAGCCGGAAGCATCACGACCACGCTGAACACGGCCGACAGAAGATCGTAGCCCAGGCCGAGCATCGTGACCGTGAGAATGACCAGGCCCTGCCTGGACACACGAGCCACAAAGGCGTACAGCTAAGTTCGGATGCCGTTGACGATCTTGCGGCTTTCGCGCTGAGCGGCCGGAAGCGCGGCAAAGGTGTCGTCGACGGGGACCGGAGAGAACCTTGAGCTCCATCGAGAAGTGGTAGAGCACGGTCGGCTCGGTCGAGCCGGAGCGGGCGGCCACCAGCGCGGTGGTGACGCCGTCGTAGCCGACCTCGTCGACCAGCTCGACGACTGCCATGGCGATCTGCTCGCGGCGCTCCCGGGAGCTCTGGTACGGGCCTCGCTTACGCGACGGTGCAGTGTTCATGGCCAACCTCCACGCGAATGTGTCGGCGCACCGCTGGGGACCGTTCTTCTCGGGCTTCCTCGTCCCGCTGCGTGACAACGACTTTCGCTGGGTCTGGCTGTCACGGATCCTGCTGACCTTCGGCTACGCCGCCTCGACCGCCCTGGGCCTGTACATGCTGCAGAGCTACATCACACCCGCGATGAGCCTCGCCGACGCCACCCGGACAGCTCCGCTGCTCACCGCCGCCTCGCTGCCGGGCACCATCGTTGCGCTGCTGCTGGCCGGCCGCATCTCCGACCGGATCGGCCGCCGTAAGCCGCTCGTCGTCGCCGCCTCGGTGCTGATGGCACTGTCGATGCTCATCCCGCTGTTCTGGGCGGCCCTGCCCGCGTTGTTCCTGCAGAGCATCGTGGCTGGCATCGCGTTCGGCATCTACCTGCCAGTCGACCAGGCCCTGTTCATCGACGTGCTGCCGGACAAGGCGGCAGCCGGCCGGGACCTCGGCATCGCCGGCCTCGGCTCCAACCTCGGCCAGGCCCTCGGCCCGGTCCTGGCCGGCCAGGTCGTCGCCCTAACCGGCGGCTACCGCGGCGTCTGGGCAGTCGCCACCGTCCTGACCGCGATCGCCGCGATAGCCATCCTCCGGGTCCGCACCGCGAAATGAATGAACTTCCATGTCTCCTCTGCCGGGTGTCCTAAGTCTTTAAGTCGATGTCGGTGGGTACGTGTGACGGATGCCTTCTCCGGTAGCCGTTCCGATCGTGCTCACCGCCGACGAGCGTAAGTAACTGCTGACCTGGTCGCGTCGACCGTCGTCCGCCCAAGCCCTCGCCGCCCGCTCCCGGATCGTCCTAGCGTGTGCCGACGCCCCGGACGACACCAACCTGCAGGTCGCCGACCGGCTCGGGGCTCCCGCAACATGATCCACAAATGGCGGGACCGGTTCGCCGCCCCGGCCGGCCCCGCACGATCGCGGACACCGACGTGGAACGCGTGTTCACCACGACCCTGGAGACGACACCGAAGGACGCCACCCACTGGTCGACCCGTTCAATGGCTTCCCATACCGGTCTGTCGCAGACCGCGGCGTCGCGGATCTGGCGGGCATTTGGCCTGCAACCACACCGTCAGAACACCTGGCGACTGCCCAAGGACCCGCAGTTCATCGACAAGGTCCGTGACGTCGTCGGCCTCTACCTGAACCCGCCCGAACGAGCCGTCGTGCTCTGCGTCGACGACTCACAGCACTAGCCCTTCTTGCCGTCGAAGGCCTGGGCCTGGCAGGCGAGTTGCATGGCCTCGTCCGGAGCCCAGTCGTTCCAGCCGGGGCCGGGCCGCCATTGGCCGTTCGTCCTGACCAGGGGCTCACCGTGCTCGACGCGGCACTTGTGGAAGTTGTCGTCGTCATCGTCGTAGTACGGGTTCTTCTCCTCGTCCAGTTCGGGGGCGAAGACCGGCCTCAGCTTCCCGCAGGCCTTCTCGTTCTCCGGTCGCGACGCGATCAGCCGGCCGTTGGTCTCTTTGCTGTTTCCCTCGCCACTGATCTCCAGTAGCCCCTCCGTGGTGGTCTCCATCGGAACTCCGTGTTCCTTGAGGCAGCGCATCCACGGCTGCTGCATCCGGTGCACCTCCTCGAAGGAGGTGTCGGGCCGGATCACCGGGGCGGCCGGCGCCGCGGCTTTCGAGGTGGCTGCATCGGGTGCACTGCCAGAGGGCGACAACAGCGACACCACCTCCGGCGCCGAGTCCTCCGCGGGCCCGGAGCAGCCGGCGAGGACGCCAAGGGCCAGCGTGAGCGCGACCATGAGCTTCTTGGACATGGTGTGGTGACCTTTCGTCAGGTGGAGGCGAGGGCTTCGGTGGGGGTCAGGCGGGCGGCACGCATCCAGGGATGGACCCCGGCGATCACGCAGACGAGCAGCGCGCCGCCGGCCGGTCAGGCCGGGGTGGTCGAGCCGGCGGAACAGCAGCGTCGTCCCATAGAGCACGACGACCGGGCGGTCATCGTCGCGGCAGAGCGCCCGGCTCCGCTTGACGGCCGCGCCGGCCGAGGGCAACCAGGCGACCCCACCAGCCGCCCAATTCGTCCACCTCCGCTGACTGCATGCCGATCACGGTGCCGAAGGCTCGTCGTCGCACCGTCAGGGATTTGTCGAGGGACTGTCAGATTTCGCAGCTGCGGTGATCGGTCGGTTTACAGTCGGGCCGTGCTCGCCAGAATTCTGATCGCAGAAGACGACCCCCGGCAGGCCGAGATCGTCCGCCGCTACCTGCAGGCGGCCGGCTGGGATCCGGTGGTGGTCGGTGACGGCCGGCCGCGATCACTGCCATTCGCCGGCGGGTGCCCGACCTGCTCGTGCTCGACGTGCTGATGACCGAGATCGACGGCCGGGACGTGTGCCGGGTCCTGCGGGTCGACTACGACCTGCCGATCCTGATGCTCGCCGCGCGGTCCAGCGCCGACGACCGGGTGCTCGGCTTGGAACTCGGCGCCGACGGCTACCTGACCAAGCCGTACGACCCCCGGGAGCTGGTCGCCGAGCCGGGACGGGCGCACACCCGCCGGGAGCTGGCCGAACGGCTCGGCGGCCTGGACCGCACCGCCACCGACCGGGGCGTCGACATGCACGTGGTGAACCCGCGCCGCAAGCTGCAACCCGATCCGCGCAGCCCGGCGTACCTGCTGACGGTGCACGGCTTCGGCTACAAGCTCGCCGACGGCTCGGCCGGATGAGCCGCCCCGTCGCACCGCACCGCAGCCTGGTCGTCCGGCTGCTGGGCACCTCCGTGCTGATCGTCATCCTGTCGGTCGCGACCGCCGCCTGGCTGGCGGCCAAGACCGCGACCCGCGCGGTGCAGGCGGAACGCGGCCAGTCGCTGGCCGGCGACTCCCGGATCTACGACACCCTGCTCGGTTTCGCCGCCGCGCACGACAGCTGGAACGGCGTCGAGTTGACCGTCCAGCACCTCGGCGACGAGACCGGCCGGCAGATCACCCTCACCACCGCGGACGGCCAGCCGATCGCCGCGACCCACCCGGGCGGCAAGCTACCGGGCCGGCCCTCCGCGGTACTGGACCCGCTCGGCGCCACGACCGGCGTCATCGACCCGCGCGCGGTCGGCCCGTACCAGCTGACCGAGCGGGACCGGTCCGCGCAGCGGGCCCAGGCCGAGAAACGCCTGAACTGCCTGCACGAACAGGGCATCGAGGCGACGGTCGCCGAGCGGCCCAGCGGGCGCTCGGTGGTGCGACTGGCGGAGCGGAACCCACGGCAGCGGCAGAACTGCTCCTTCCGCGAGGACGCCCCCACCCAGACCGAGCTGGCCGCGCTCAAGGAACTTTCACACGGACTCGGGCGGTGCCTGACCGACCGGCATCTGCCGCAGGTGGACGTGTACAGCGTGGACTTCACCTGGCAGTACCGCCCCGACAATATCGGCGGCAGCAGCCAGGACATCCAGGACTGCGTCGACCGGGCCCGGCGGGACCAGCTCCGCCCGTACGTCGCACCGTCGGCCCGCCTCTACCTGAGCAGTCCCGCCCGGCCCCCGACACCGGTATTCGAACTGTCGTCCGCGAGCACCCTGCGCATTGCCGGGGCCACAGCGTTCGTACTTCTCGCCGCTGTCACCGCGACCCTCGTCGTGGGGATGCGGCTGGTCCGACCGCTGCGTGCCCTGACCACCGCCGCGGACCGGGCCGTCCATCGCCCGGCCCCCGTGGCGATCACCCGCAACGACGAGATCGGCCGGCTCGCCGGCGCCTTCAACGACCTGGCCGCACGCAGCGAGCGCAGCGAGGAGCAGCGCCGCACCATGGTCAACGACATCGCCCACGAGCTGCGCAGCCCACTCACCAACAT
Organism: Actinoplanes derwentensis; assembly: GCF_900104725.1. Lineage (NCBI taxonomy): Bacteria > Bacillati > Actinomycetota > Actinomycetes > Micromonosporales > Micromonosporaceae > Actinoplanes > Actinoplanes derwentensis. The sequence continues at coordinate 470,805 of NZ_LT629758.1, read as the reverse complement.
CCGCAACTGGCTGACCGCCGGTCAGGACGGCCTCGCCGAACTGGACCAGGACCTGGTGGGTCTGCTGCTGGAGGAGTCCGGCCTGCTCCAGCACATCATCGACGACCTCGCCGACCTCGCCGACGCCGATGCCGGCACCCTTGCCCTGAACCGGGACAGCTACTTCATCGCCGACCTGCTCGTGCAGGTCAGCGAAGCCCACCGGGGCGCCGCCGAACGCTGGGAGGTCAGCCTGGGCCTCGATGTCACCGCCGACCCGGAGGCCGCCGTCGACCCGGCCCGGTTCCGGCAGATCGTGGGCAACCTGCTGGCCAACGCCATCCGGCACACGCCGGCCGGCGGCCGGGTCGACATCCGGGCCCGCACCGAGGCCGACGACCTGGTCGTCGACGTCGCCGACACCGGCGAGGGCATCGCCGCGACGGATCTGCCGCACGTCTTCGACCGCTTCTGGCGGGCCGACAAGGCACGCACCCCGGCCACGGGCGGCAGCGGCCTGGGCCTGTCGATCGCCCGCAAGCTGGTCCAGGCCCACGGCGGCGACATCACCGCCGCCAGCACACCGGGAATGGGCAGCACGTTCACCGTCCGCATGCCCACGCGAGCGACACCCGAATAACGGCCTTCCCAGTTCTCCCAGCAGCCCTGCAACACTTTGCCGCCGGACGTCCCTTCACGCCGCAGCCGGTCGGGTTGGACGGTGACGGCGACGGCGAGGTGGAGGGCGAGGACGACGGCGAACCGGAGGGGGACGGATTTCCGCCGGTGCAGGCGCCAGCGAGGTCCACGGTGTCGGGGTCGCCGCCGGATTCCAGCCGGTTCCGGCCCGGGCGGTGTGGGTGACCAGCGCCTGATAGAGAGTGGACTGACAGGTGACCTGGTGACCCGCGGTGCAGGTGACACCTTCGGCCCAGATCGTCGGGAGCAGGCGACGGCCGCCGCCCTGCTGGACTGGAACGCCGGCACAGCCCCACTCGCCACCAGCGCCCCAGCGGCAAGCGGCATCAACACATGTCGAACTCGCATGCCTCACATGTTGGCGTTCACATCTTAAATATCAAGGCTTCTTAACCATTAACGGCAGCCCTAGGTAAGCCGCGAAAGGCTCCAGCGCCGGGACCGCCTCGTTCAGATCGAAGTCGGCGAGCGGCAACACGGACACGGTCACCGCCTTCTTGCCGATGGTGCGCTTCCAGGTGGCCATCACCCTTCCGTCGCGGACCAGGGTGGACTGGAAGACGCCGTTGCCGCCGGGGATGATCTTGGCGACCTGTTCGGGGGTGGCCATCATGGAACGGTCCTTGTAGCCCAGCATGTACTCGTCGAAACCCGGCAACGCTCGCCAACCGGTCACCGGAGCCGCGTCGAGAACCTCCGGGTCGACCCAGACGTCGTCGCCGACTTTCTCCAGGCCGGCAGCGGCCACCGCCTTGCGGGAGTCGCCCATGGTCAGGCCGGTCCAGCCGGCGAAGTCCTTGACCGTGGTCGGGCCGTGGGAGCGGAAATAGCGGTGGGCCAGGATCGCCAGGGCCTCGTCGCGGGACGGGGTGTTGCGTTTCGTGGCCCACTCGTCGAGCAGGACGAACGTCTGCTCGGTGCCACGGTTGGGGGCGATGGCGGTCACGGCGCGCTGGCTGGCGTACCACAACAGGTGGTAGCCGAGTTGGCCGGTGACCGGGACGCCGCCCGCGTTGATCGCGGCCACGCACTCCGATCGTGTCAGGCGGCCGCCGCCGGTGAGGGCCTCGCCGAGGATGTCGGCCGCCCGGTCCGCGTCCTTCTCGCTGAGGCCGAGGAACTCGCGGCGTTTCGCCGCACCGGCCAGTGCCCGCACACCGGTCAGCTCCAGCATCCAGTGCGCGTCGGCGGACGGGATCAGGTGAACGGTGCCGCGCATCGGCCAGGTCCGCACCACATCGTTCCGCTCGGTGGCGGCCACCACCTCGGATTGGGTCGCGCCGGGCAGCCGTGCGCCGAGCGACCACAGCACGCTCTGCAGATCCTGCGCCTGCATCGCGCCGAACCACTCGACGACACTCGCCACGTCGGGCTGCGAGCGGTCGCCGAGCAGCAGGCTGGTCATTCGAAGGCTCAGGGCCGTGTCGGTGTCCACGGCCCTGAGCCTAGAGAAGCGGTCCGACAGAAGTCAGCGGCCGCGCTGCGCCCGGTACCGCTTGATCAGCGAGTTCGTCGACGAGTCGGCGTCGTCGGCGGGGGTCTCGCGCGACGTCAGTTTCGGCGCCAGCTGGTTGGCCATCACCTTGCCCAGTTCCACACCCCACTGGTCGAACGAGTTGATCTCCCAGATCACGCCCTGGGTGAACGTGATGTGCTCGTAGAGCGCCACCAGCTGCCCGAACGTGCCCGGCGTGAGGCTCTCGGCCAGGATCGTGGTGGTCGGGTGGTTGCCCTGCATGACCCGGTGCGGAGCGACCTTCGGGTCGGTGCCCTCGGCCTTGACCTGCTCCAGGGTGCGGCCGAAGGCGAGCGCGCCGGTCTGGGCCAGGAAGTTCGACATCAGCAGGTCGTGCATCTCGCCGATGTCGTGGTTCGGCTTGCTGAAGCCGATGAAGTCCGCCGGGATCAGCTTGGTGCCCTGGTGGACCAGCTGGTAGAACGCGTGCTGGCCGTTGGTGCCGGGCTCGCCCCAGAACACCTCGCCGGTCTGGTAACTGACCGGCTCGCCGCTCAGCCGCGTCGACTTGCCGTTGCTCTCCATGGTGAGCTGCTGGAGGTAGGCGGCGAAGCGGTGCAGGTACTGCGCGTAGGGCAGGACGGCGTGCGACTGGGCGCCGAGGAACGTGTCGTACCAGACGTTGATCAGGCCGAGCAGGGCCGGGATGTTGCGCTCGATCGGCGTGCTGCGGAAGTGCTCGTCGACGGCGTGGTAACCGGCGAGCATCTCGGCGAAGCGGTCCTTGCCGATAGCGATCATGACGGAGAGGCCGACCGCGGACGGCAGCGAGTAGCGGCCGCCCACCCAGTCCCAGAAGCCGAACATGTTGGCCGTGTCGATGCCGAAGTCGGCGACCTTCGACGCGTTGGTGCTGACCGCGACGAAGTGCTTGGCGACCGCGGCCGCGTCACCGCCGAGGCCCTCCAGCAGCCAGGAACGGGCCTCCTGGGCATTGGTCAGCGTCTCCTGCGTGGTGAACGTCTTGGACACCACGATGAACAGAGTGGTGGCCGGGTCGAGGTCGTGCGTCTTCTCGAACAGGTCGGTGGGGTCGATGTTCGAGACGAAACGGGCCTCGATGTCGCGCTGGGTGAAATCCTTCAGCGCCTCGTACGCCATCACCGGGCCCAGGTCGGAGCCGCCGATGCCGATGTTCACGATCGTCTTGATGTGTTCGCCGGTGTGGCCCTTCCACTCCCCCGAGCGGACCTTGTCGGCGAACGCACCCATCTTGTCGAGGACCTCGTGCACGTCGGCGACCACGTCCTGCCCGTCGACGACGAGCGCGGCGTCGCGCGGCAGGCGCAGCGCGGTGTGCAGGACGGCACGGTCCTCGGTGATGTTGATGTGCTCACCGGAGAACATCGCGGTGATCTTCTCGCTGAGCTTCGCCCGCTGCGCGAGCGCGGTCAGGGCGGTCAGCACCTCGTCGGTGACCAGGTTCTTGCTGTAGTCGACGTAGAGCCCGGCGAGATCGGTGGCGTAACGCTCACCACGCTGCGGGTCGCTGTCGAACAGGTCGCGCAGGTGCACCGTGGAGAACTTCTCGGCGAGACCCTGAAGAGCCTGCCACTCGGCACTGTCGGAAACGTGTTGGCTCATAACTCCCACTCCGGACCTGGACGACGCTCAAATCGTGGCACGATCCGGTGCCCGGCACCCGCGAACCGGCCGGTCGGTCGTGTCCTGCTGGCGAGGTTAGTCCCCCGATAACGCCGGTACGTCCCCGGTGTCCTTCTTCTCACTCCGGTGAACCGTGTGCCCTCGGACTCCTTCTCTACCCGGAAACGGCCGTCCGTCCCTCGAAAATGTCGTACCCCTTCCCTACGGTTCCGGGCATGGTTTCCGCGGCGTACTCGTACCTCGGCTCGTCGGCCCTCGACGACGGCCTCACCCTGCAGACTTCCGGTGGCCCGGCGGCACACCCCCGTTTCTTCACCGGCTTCCTGACCGATCCCGGCGCCGCCGCCACCGGTCTGCTGGCCGTGGCCGAGGTGGCCCGCACCCGCTACTTCCGGCCGCTGCCGCCGACCAGCCTCGACCCGGTCGTCACGGCCGGTTCGGACCGGCTGCGGTTCGAGTCGTTCTCCGGCTGCTGCGGGGTCTACGCGCGGATGGACGTGCTGCCCGGCGGCCTGGACGGCGACATCGTCGCGCACGGCACCACCAACGTGGACGTCAACCTGCCGTTGCAGCGGGCCCTGACCCGGGTCGGGCGCACCGATCCGATGCACGTCGCGGTCGGCCCCGACGACCTGACCGTCACCACGTTCGACGGTGAACTGGTCGAGCGCAAGGTGCCGCTGCCGTCCCGCTGGCTGCGCGGGTTCGCCGAGGCGCAGGTCCTCACCGCCCGGTTCGACGCGCGCGCCGAGGTCGGCGTGGCCGAGGCCCGGGTGCTGCTCAACCGGCTGCCGGTCGGTGACAAGTCGGTTCTCTGGGCGGTTCCGGCCGGTCGTTCGCTGCGCTTCACCTCCCGGCCGGTGCCGGGCGCGGTCTGCCTCCCGGGCGCCGGGCGACTGACAGCCCTCAAACCCTTCTTGCGGTACGGGGGGAAGCTCACCGTCTACGGCCCGGCCGTCGCCGCCGGGAGTGGCCCGGTCGCCAGCACGTGGGAGTTGAGCACGCCGTCGCTGCGGCTGTCGCTGACGTTGTCGCCGGAGCCGTCCCGTGGCTTCTCCGGTGAGGGCGCGGTCCTCGACTCGCTGATCAGTGACGAGGCGGCCGACGACGCTGACCTGGTCAGCGCCCTGCTCTCGTGGGATCCGACGATCGACGTGGACGCGCTGGCCACCGCCGCGGGCCTCGGGGCGGCCCGGGTCCGCGACGCGCTCACCCAGCTCGGGACGGCCGGGCGGGTCGGTTACGACGTGGCCGAGGCGGGCTACTTCCACCGCACCCTGCCGTACTCCGCGGACGTCGTGGAGAAGATGAACCCCCGCCTGGCCGGTGCCCGGGCGCTGGCCGCGGCCGGCACGGTGACCGCCGGGCCCGAGGTGTCGGTGGTGCGCAGCGGCGACGAGATCTACCACGTGCGCGACGCGACGTCCTGCACCTGCCCGTGGTGGGCAAAGCACCGCGGCGATCGTGGCCCGTGCAAACACGCCCTGGCGGTGCGCCTGGTCCAGGCCGGCGCCGCCGCCGACCTGGAGGACGCGGAGGTGACGGCATGAGCCTCACCTGGGAGACCCTGGAGGGACTGGCCGGCAAGGATCACGGCGCCGGGATCGTCCGGCTGCTGACCGGGGCCACCGAAGCCGAGCGCCTGGCGGTGTTCAAGGCGGTCGAGGCCGGGATCAAGGGTGCGGACCCGTCGGCCTGGTGGCGGGACCAGATCAACCCGGCCGGGGCGTTCGCCATCGCCGTCCTCGGCACCGCACCGACCGCGCAGAAGGCGGCAGCCCTGCTGACCCGCCGTAACCTGCGGGACCAGTGGCGGTGGATGCCGGTCGGATACATGCTGGACGTCGCCGCCGCCCGCGAGGTGGACTGGCTCGGCGATCTGGGGCACCGGCTGGCCCAGCGGCTGTCCACCCGGGACGTGTGGGACAGCAGCGAGTTCGATTTCACCGCCGCGTTCATGCGGGCCGGCGGAGTCGAGCCGCCGGTCACCGAGAGCGTGGTGAAAGGCTGGCTGGCGGGGCTGATCCGCCCCCGCGGGAAACGGGTGCCGCCGCTGACGATGCGGCTGCGGGACGATCCGTACCTCGATCTGCTCCTGCCCTCGGTCTTCGAGATCGACGGACTGGGCGCCGACATCTTCAACGCGGCCTGGAGTGACGGCTCGGACAACCCGGGGTCGGTGACCCGTTTCCCCGGCGCGGTCGCCGCCCTGGTCGCCGAGGGCCGGCTGGAGCGTAAGACGGTCCTGGCCGCCACCGTCGACCGGCTGGCCCGGGGCGACAGACCCAACGCGCTGCGCCCGTTCGTGGTCCTGCACGAGACGCTGGCACCCACGGTGGACGAGATCGCGGAGTACTCGCCGGACTATCACCAGCTGCTGGCCGAGGCGCCCGGCCCGATCGCCGCGCTCGCCCAGACCGCACTGCGGACGCTCGACGACAGCGGCCGTCTCGACCCGGAAACCCTGCTCGACGCCAGCGTCCCGATGCTGGTGCGCAAGGAGAAGACGCTGGTCAAAGCGCAGATCGCGTGGTTGGAGAGGCTGGCTCGCCGGGAACCCGGCCAGGCCGGCGCGATCTACGAGACGATCGCCGCGGCGTTCGGCCATCCCGCACTGGACATTCAGGAGCGGGCGCTGACCCTGATCGCCAAGCAGTTGCCCGGTCTCGATCCGGGCAGCGCCGCCCGGATCGCCGGTGAGTCGTCGATGCTGGCCGGTGACCTGACCGCGCGGGCCGCCGAGATCTTCGGCACCACGGTGGCCGCCGGCTCGGCCCCGGTGGCGCCGGTGGTGCTGGTCCCGGTCGAGACGCCTCTGATGCCACCGCCGATCACCACCGCCGCCGAGCTGGCCGAGGAACTGGTGATCCTGTTGCACGACCAGACCGGCGTCCGGTGGGAGCGGGTGCTGGCCGCCGTGGTCACCCTGCACGCCGGTGGCCGCCGGGCGGAGCTGGCCGGCGCGCTGGCCCCGATCCTCGACCGGCACTCCGGCTGGTTCGACACGAACCGGTGGAACTCCGGGTCGCCCTTCCACGGCCTCGGCACCGCCATCCGGATGTCCACCGACCCGCCCCGGCACGACACCGGTCACCAGCAGCTCTACAGTTCGGTGCGGATCGCCTGGCAGGAGGGACGCCGGGGCGGCGGCAGCTCGAAACTGTCCGCGTCGCCGACCGGGGTGCTGGCGTTGCGGGCCGCCGAGATCGCCGTGCACATCAACGGTTCGATGATGCCGATGCTGGTCGCCACCCCGACCCACACGAACGGGAGCATCAACCCGGCGGTGCTGCTGGAGCGGCTGACCCGGGCCGAGGCCGAGGGCTGGCAGCCGTGGCAGTTCGACCTGGAACAGGCTCTGCTGCGGCTGCCCCGCACCGGCGTCCCGGCCGGGATCCCGGTCGCGGCCGGGCAGCTCACCTCACCGGCCGGGCGGCAGTTCGCGCAGTGGCTCGACTCCGGCGGCCTGCCCGATCCGGTCAGCGAGCCGTTCGAGCAGCTCGGCGAGAAGAACGAGTCGGGCGCGTTCACCTGGGACGCACCGGTCCCCCGCCGGATGGGCGCGCGGCTCACCCCGGCCCGGGACGGCGGCCTCCGCCTGGAACGGCAGCTGCTCACTCATCAGCCGAAAAGACATCCGGAGTGGTCACCGGACGACTTCATGGGTGTGCACAGTGTGCTGACCATGGTGCTGCCACACCATCGCGAGGTGGCGGCGGCGTGGGCGCTGGGCGACCTGGGTTCCCTGGCCGACCAGGGCCGGAAGGAGCACGGCGCGCTGCTGCCGCTGCTGGCCGAGTGCACCGGCCCGGTCGGTCCCGCTCTGGCGTACGGACTGGCCTACGGCCTGGGCGCCAAACACGAACAGGACCGGGTGGCCGCCGTCGACGCGTTCCTGACGCTGGCCGCCACACCCGAACCGTTCGCGGCGGCGGTCGGTGCGGCCCTGGCCGACCTGTGCGCCGACAGCACGGTGAAACTGTCCCGGGTGACTCCAGCGCTGGCCGACGCCCACCGGGCCGGAGCCTCCACAGCGGTCTGGGAACTGTTGACCACAGTCCTGCCACCGCTGCTGGCGACCAGGCTGCGGGCCGTCCCCGATCTGCTGGAACTGGCCACCCAGGTGGCGGTCGCTCTGGGCCCACACGCCAGGAGCACCGAGATCCCCGGCTTGGCCGAGGTGGCCGCTCTCCCCGGCACCTCCCGCCTGGTCCAGGAGTCGAAACGCCTGCACACCACCCTGGCCGGCCCGGCATGACCGGCCCGACAGCACGCACTGCCACGATCCCGCCGACCAGGCTGTCACCGTGCCGCTGTTGAACTGGGACGACACTCTGCCCGGCCGCCCCCGGCGCGTACTGGTCGCCGGAGTGTCCGGCTCGGGGAAGACGACGCTGGCCGCTCTCGTCGCCCGGAGCTGGCAGTTGCCCCGGGTCGAACTCGACGCCCTGCCTCACGGGCCGGACTGGCAGCCGCGCCAGACGTTCGTCGCCGAGGTCGAGGCGTTCGCCGCGCAGCCGCGCTGGGTCACCGAGTGGCAGTTCACCACGAGACTCGGCGACGTCCTGCACAGCCGCGCGGACTGCGTGCTGTGGCTGGACCATCCCCGCCATCTGGTGATGCGCCAGGTCATCGGGCGTACCGTCGCCCGGCGCGTTCAGCGCGAGCCGCTGTGGAACGGCAACATCGAGCCGCCACTCCGAACCGTGTTCACCGATCGTGATCACGTGATTCGCTGGGCGTGGCGGACGTTCGGCGGTCCTGGAGCGAGGGTGCGGACACTGTTGGAGCGGCGAGGCCACGATGTGGTCGTGGTCCGTCTCCGGGGTCGGCGCCAGGTGACCCGATGGGCCGGCCACAACCTGGGCGAGGATCACGGATGAACCGGCGTCTGCACGCTCGCGGAGTACGGGCTGGCAGTGGGGGCACCGCGGGTGACGGCCGGGAGGCCGGTGCGGGGACGCTTCGGCCCGGCGGTCGCGGGGCGGCCGTAAGGGGCCGGGGGCCTCGCGCGGTGGGCGCGGCCGGGGATTGCTGCGGGTGGGGGCCGTTGTGGCGTACGGGGAATCGGGGATTTCGGGGTTTGTGGTGGCAACGAGAGAGCGCCGCACGGCGGGGGGCCGGGCGGCGCTCTCTTTACCGGGGGTGGGGAAAGTCAGCCGATCTTCACGTCGAAGATCGGGTTGGCGGCCAGCTTCTGGAACGCGGCCAGGCTCGCCGGGGTGCTGTCGATGCTGATGTCGCGGTCGCCCTGGTCGTCCTTCTTGGTGTCGAAGTGCACGATCGCCTTGATGGCGGGGCGTTTCGCGAGCTCGGCGGCGACGTTGTCGTAGACGGCGTCCTTGTCGGTGAGCTTGCCGACGCGGTGGTAGGCGCCCCACTCGGCGACCATGAAGGGCTTGCCGGCGTGCTTGGTGACGGCCCAGTCGTAGAAGCCGAGGCCGCCGCCCTTGGGCTTACGGTCGAGCAGGTCGGCGAAGTCGCCGTAGTGGTAGCAGGTCTTCTTCTTGGCGCTGGGCTTGGCGTTCGCCTTGGGGCAGTGCTTCTCGACGGAGACGTACGAGTCCAGGCCGATCCAGTCGACGACGTCGTCGCCGGGGTACAGGTCGCCCCACCAGCTCTTCGCCATCCAGTCCTCGTTACCCATGTAGGCGACGACGTTGATCGCGTTGTCGACACCCTGGGCGCGCAGACGCTCGATGGTGTGCCGGTACATGGCCGCGAAGTCCTTGGCCTCCCAGCCGGAACCCTTCTTGGCGATGACGTCGTTCTCCGGCTCGTGGTTGAGGACGAGGAAGAACTTCTTGCCGAACTTCTTGGCACGGGCGGCGAACGCGTCGATGCGACGGTCCTGGGCGCCGTCGGCGACCTTGGCCCAGTTCGAGCCGTAAGCGATCTTCCAGTTGAGCAGCAGGACGCGCGGGTTCGCGGGGTCCTCGGTCATCGCGATCTCCGCCTTGGTCGGGAAGATCTCGTCACCCTTGTGGTACTGGTGGAACAGCGACGCGGTCCGGCCACTGGCCTTCTCCCAGGTCTTCAGGGCCTGGTCGCGCGGGGTGCTGGTGAAGCCGCCGGCCGCACCGCCCCAGAGGACGTTGCAGGACGGGACGAGCTTGGCGTCGGTGACACAGTCGCTACCGGCGGCCGGAGCGGCCTGCGCGGCGGACGGAACCAGAGCGGCACCGGCACCAGCGAGTACGGCGGTCAGAGCTGTCAGGAACTTCGGCAGCTTGGCCAGTCGCATTCAGTAACTCCCCCGTTTGTCCGGCGCGTTGTCGGCCGGGCATGTGAAAGAGATTCCAGGGCGCGGGGTGCGAGGCCAGTGCCCGTGCCGGTGCCGGCCGGTTGCGGGTTTTCCACACCGAAGGACGGGATCGGCTTGCGTCTGAGGGCAACGGTCTGTAGTTACAGGTCATGAATTCGATCATCGACGGCCACAACGACCTGCCGATGCGACTGCGCGAGTGGCACGGCTCGGGCGTGGCCGGGCTCGAACGGGAGCGGCCACCGCTGCACACCGATCTGCCGAGACTGCGCGCCGGTGGGGTGGGCGGCCAGTTCTGGTCCGTCTACGTGCCGTCGGACCTTCCGGAGGCGGTGGCGGTCACGCACACCCTGGAGCAGATCGACCTGGTGCACCGGATGGTGGCCGCCTACCCGGACGATCTGGCGATGGCCTACACGTCGGCGGATGTGGAGTGGGCGCTGGAACGCGGCCGGATCGCGTCGCTGCTCGGGGTCGAGGGCGGCCACTGCCTGGCCGGTTCCGCCGGGGTGCTGCGCACACTGGCCCGGCTGGGTGTGCGGTACGTGACGCTGACCCACAACCACCACACGTCGTGGGCGGATTCGGCGACGCAGGACCCGGTGCACGGCGGCCTGACGGCCGAGGGGCGGGCGATCGTCCGGGAGATGCAGCGGGTTGGCATCCTGGTGGACCTCTCGCACGTCTCCGCCGACACCATGCGCGACGCCCTGGACGAGGCCGCCGCCCCGGTGATCTTCAGCCATTCCGGGGCCCGCGCGGTCACCGACCATCCGCGCAACGTCCCCGACGACGTCCTCGAACGGCTTCCGGAGAACGGCGGCGTCCTGATGCTGACGTTCGTGTCGCTCTTCGTGTCCGCGGCGGCCCGGGACTGGCAGCTCGCCGCGGACGCCGAATGGTCCCGGCTGGGTCTGCCGCCGCTGGAGTTCGGCTGGCCACGAGCCCCGCGCCCCGGCGAGCCGGAATCCCAGGTCCCGGTGCTGCGAGTAGTGGATCAGGCCGCCGAACCGGCTTTCCAGCCGTGGCTGGCCGCCAACCCGAAACCGGCGGCGACGGTGGCCCAGGTCGCCGACCACGTCGAACACGCCCGCGAGGTGGCCGGCATCGATCACATCGGCATAGGTGGCGACTTCGACGGGACCCCGGAGGTGCCGGCCGATCTGCAGGACGTGTCCGCCTACCCACGGCTCTTCGCCGAGCTGACGAAACGCGGCTGGACCGAACCCGACCTGGACCGCCTCGCCAACCGCAACATCATGCGGGCTCTGCGCGACGCGGAGGAGCACGCCGAGGAGCACCTCTGGCCACGCTGACCGTCATCTTTAGCGAGGGTGCGCCCGAGCTGCCGCCCGGGCGCACCTCAGGGCCGTTCGCCCAGCTTGCCGACGACGGCGTGGTCGATCTCGGCGGCGGTACCGAGAAGCATCCCGGCGTTGCCGTAATCGGTGTCCTTCACCAGGTAGGACCGCTCACCCAGGTAGTCGCCGGTCGCCCGGTCGAAGATCCACTCCCGGCGTCGGGCGTCCTCGGTGCGGGCCACGGCGACGCCGCTCCGGCCGACCGCGTCGACCGCGTCGCGAACCAACTCGACACCGGGGATCCGGGCGGCCGCCCGGTACAGCGCGGCAGCCTCGGCCGGTGCCGGCATCGACTCCCGGAGCAGGTCCCCGACGACGGTGAAAGCCTGCCCGTCCCGGCTGTTCCCCTGCCCCGGCTGCACACCGGCGTAGATCTGGCGCAGCAGCACATCCGGGTCCTCCGGCAGGTCCGGATCCATCGGGACCGGCCCCAGATCGGACGGCCGGTCCGCCTCAGTCAAGCGGCCCTGCCCGCCCGCGAACAGCGGTTTCCAGATCTCCCGGTCGTGCAACTCGGCCATCACAGCCCGAACCGGCTCACCCGTACCCTCCTCACCACCGGAGAACGCCACGAAGGCGATGCGGCTCTTCACATACAGGTACCGCGAGCCGCCGTCGTCGCTCCCCGTCGCGGTGCCGGCCGATGCCGCCAGCTCGTTCAGATAGGCCACCGCCCCCTCATGATCACCAGGCAGCACCTGGATGATCGGCGGCGGCGCACCCCGATCCCACGGCCGGGCCACGACAGCCACACCGAGAGCCACGACGAGCACGAGAAAAGCCGGACCCAAGATCAAGAGCCGCTTGCGCCGGACGGGTGACCACGCCGGCCGCTCGATCGCCTCCAGCAGACCCGCCCGCCGCTCCAGCATCCGCTCCACCGGCATCCGCGGCTCCCCCGGCTTGGGCACCAGCACAGCGAGGTCCGCCCGAACATCGACGTCATTCATCGCTCCCCCTCCAGCCATCCACGAGCCGCCCACTCCCGGCCAGCCCCAGCCCTAGCCGCAGCCCCGGGCACGGGCACGGGCCCACGGCTGATCTCGGGCTCCGCCGTCACTTGCTCATGGACACTCCCGGCCTCGGGCGCCAATTGCTCCTGGGTGCTCTCGGGCGCCGTCGTCTCGCGTTTCCGGCCGAGCCCCGCCTCGGCCAGAGCCCGCAACCGGACCCTGGCCCGGGACACCCGCGAGCGGACTGTCCCGATCGGGATCCCCAGCGCCTCGGCCGCGGCCGCGTAGTCGAGTTCCTGCCACACGCAGAGCAGGAACACCTCCCGATCGGCCCGTCGAAGCGCCCCGAGCGCGGCGGCAGCGGCAGCCAGTTGCGCACTGTCGTACAGCCGCCCGACGACCTCGTCGGCGAAGTCCGGCACCGTGGCACGATCACCGGCCCGCTCCGGAACCCGGGCCAGCGCGGCCCGATGCCGCCGGGCCGCCCGTCGCCGGTTACGCAGTACGTTCGTGGCGATGCCGAGGAGCCAGGGCCGCAACCCGTCCCCGTCCGGCCGCAGCGTCTCCCGGATCCGCCACGCTTCCAGAAACGTCAGCGACACCACGTCATCGGCGTTGGTGTGGTCGCCGTCCGTCCAGACCGCGTGCCGATAGACGGCTTGCGCGTGCTCGTCGAACACCTCCGCGAACGCGTCGGCGTCCCCGGCCCTGATCCGGGCCCGCATGGTTGCTGTCACGCCGGTTACTGTCCGCTCCCCGCCCCGGGTTCCCTCCGACTTCCCAGCCGAGCCCAGCGAGAAATCCCGCGAGTAGAGCCGATACGACGCGACGTGCGTGAGGAGCGCGAGGCACAAGCCGAGGGCGCGGCGCACGGAGGGCGCGAGGCACAAGCCGAGGGCGCGGCGCACGGAGGAGGCGCGAGGCGTGCGCGGAAACGAATCTCGCTGCCATCTGGTGAGGCCAGCCAGAGGATCGCACCTGAGGAGCCGCGCTGAATCGGCCTGGTGGATCGGGCGCACGGAAGGGCGCCGACAAGGCCGAACAGCAGGGCTGGGCAGGGATCGCGCGGATCCGCCGGCGGCCCGGATCGAGGGTTCGGTGATCAGGGCGGCCGGCGGATCTGCCGGTCGGACGCCGCGGGCCTTCTGGGCTGCGCGGGTCTCGGCCGGTCGTCGAGCGGTGGTTGCCGCTGGAACGTCAGGAGCCTACGTCTTGTCCAGCGGGCAGACAGATAGGGGTGTTAAAAATGCGATCATCGCCACGGAAAGCGTGTCCCGTCGGGGCCAGTGACGCGGAAACCCCCGGTGCACGAATCGCACACCGGGGGTTTCCGTCCGGATCAGTGCCAGGTGGCCCCAGGGACGGGCCGGGCCTTCCTGGACGGATCCACCGGGCCGGCCTCACGGCCCGGGGGTCTTGCCTCGTTACCGCACCTCGGCGTGCCGGCGCTCGGCGTCCAGCCGGGTGAGGATCGCGTGCACCTCGCGGGTCTCCTCGGCGGTGTGCCGGCCCAGCATCAGGTCGAGTTCGGTGCGCTCGGCGGCGGTGCGGAACTCCGCGAGCTCGTCACTGAGGCGGCGGTGGGCGCGGCGCTCGGCGATGCGGTGGGAGATGGTGGTCCGGGCGTTACGGATGAACTGCATGTCGAAACTCCTCGACAGATAGTGACGGAGAATGTTTCGTCGCTTCCGGCTACAACAATCCTCCGGTCGGGCTTCATCCCCAAATCCACCAGGTAAAACCCGTGATACGAAAGTGATGGCCGCCACTGGATTTCGGTAACCCACGTCACTCTGCGTCGCCAAATCGCAGGTCACAACTGGTTGGTGATCTCGCCCATAGAGGTAACCTGCAGCACCGACAGCAGTTGGGTGCGCGACCGGACGCCGAGCTTGCGGTAGACCCGGGTCAGGGTCGCCTCCACGGTCTTCACGCTCAGGTACAGCCGGTTGGCGATCTCCCGGTTGCTGGCCCCGTCCCGGACCATTCCGGCGATCCGCAGCTCGGTCGAGGTCAGCCCCTGTTCCGGGGTGCCTTCGGTGCGGGCGAGCGCGCGTTCGGCCTCGAGCGTCCAGGGGCGGGCTTCGGCCGTACGGAACAGGGTCAGTGCCTCGCCGATCGCCTGCCGGGCAGCCGCGTAGCGGCGCCTGCGCCGCTCGGCCCCGGCGACCACCAGCAGGGCGTGTGCCTGTTCGACCGGCTGGCGCATCTGCTCGAAGTGGCGGGCGGCGGCGGTGGCCAGGTCGGCGGCGGTGTCGGCGTGCCCGGACTCGGAGGTGACGATCGCGGCGGCCCGGTCGAGGTAGCCGGTGAGCGCGGGTGTGCTGCCCAGTCTCTCCGCGGCGGACCGGGCCAGGTCCAGGGCGGCGGCTGCCTCGGCGTGCTCGCCCAGGCCGGCGAGCGCGGCGGCCAGGTCTGCCCGCCAGCGGACGATCATCGGGTCGGAGCTGCCGGACTCGGCCTCCAGGTCGCGCAGCCGCCGCAGCGTGGAGACCCCGGCCCGGGTGTCACCGGCGCGGACCTCGGCCTGGCCCAGTGCGTGCAGGTGCCGCCGCAGGTAGAGGCCGTCGCCCTCCTGCAGCGACGAGCGGATGCCTCGGCGGGCGAATCCGGCGGCCGCTTCGAGGCTGCCACCGGCCAGTTCGGCGACGGCGGCGGTGTACCAGGTGGGGCCGGGACTGAGTCCTGCCTGCTGGGCCGCGGCCGCCGCGCGGTGCCCGTACCGCAGCGCCTCCTGGCACCGGCCCGCCCGGGTGGCCACCTCGGAGAGGCTGCGCAGCACCTCGACCCGGGCTTCGCCGAGCCGGTCGTGTTCGGCGACCGCGAGTAGCGTCAGCAGTTCCGCGCGGGCCTCGTCGAGCCGGTCGTCGAAGAGCGCGAACCGGGCGGCCATGTATTGCGGGCCGTAGTGCAGCCAGTCGGGTGCGGGCGCGGCCGGCAGCGACCGGGCCCGGTCCAGGGTGTCGCGCCAGCAGGCCTCGCCCTGGACCCGCTGGATCTGGGCGATCATGGTGACCGCCATCGCCTCGGTGGTCAGGTCACCGGCGAGCCGGGCGGCCTGCTCGGCGTGCCGGGCGTCGGCGGCCCCGGTCTCCAGGTCGCCGGACAGGAACGCCGCCCAGGTCAGCCGCAACCGTACCGGGGCGGCGAGCGCCGGGTCGTCACCGGCTTCGGCGAGCGCGGCCGCGAACGTCTCCCCCATCTCGGCGAGCCCCTGCCCGGCGAGGTCGATCAGCACGACTCGGGCCCGGACCCGGTGACCGGCCGGGGCGTCGGCGGCCAGCACCGCTTCGGCGGCCCGTCCGGCGAGTGCGGGGGCGCCGCCGGTGAGCGCGGTGCGGGCGGCGGTGACCAGCCAGTCGAGGCGGTCGGCCCAGCGCTCGGGCGGGCAGCGGTCGGCGGCCAGCAGGTACAGCTCGGCGGCGGTGCGTTCGGCGCCGCGCTGCGCGCAACGGCTGGCCGCGGCGGCCAGATCGGCGGCCACCTGGGCGTCCGGGCGGGCGGTGCGCATCGCCTGCTGGCGCAGGGCTTCGACCGGGTCGTACGCCGCCGCGGCCAGATCGGCGTGCACCCGGCCCCGGTCGGCGGCCGGGGTCTCGTCGGCCAGCACCTGCCCGAGCAGTGGGGGTGTGAACCGGATCAGTTCGCCGGCCAGGTCGATGACTCCGGCCGCGGCGGCGGTCCGCATCGCCCGGACCGCGTCGTCGTGCCCGGCGCGCTGCAGCAGGGTGACCGTCGGTTCGGTGGCCAGCGCCGCGGTGAGCAGGGTGGCGCGCACTTCGGCGGGCAGTTCGGACAGCCGTTCCCGGGCCAGGCCGCGCACGGTCTCCGGCAGGGGTGCGGGCAGCCAAGCCGGGCCGGGCGGAACGGCCGCGCCGAGGGCGAGCGCGAGGAACGGGTTGCCGCCGCTCGCCTCGTGCAGCCGGCTCGCGGTCCGGCAGGGCAGTCCACGGGCTTCCAGGAGCGCGGTCAGGTCGTCCGGGGACAGCGGCGGGACGGCCAGTTCGACGACCGGGGCGGGGCAGAGCCGGACGGCCCGGGACCGACCGGGGCGTCGTTCGGCGGCGAGCATCCGGATCCGGTTGCCGGGGCGGCGGCGCATCGCGAAACCGATCAGTTCGGCCGACTCCGGGTCGAGCCACTGGGCGTCGTCGAGGACCAGCAGCACCAGGGAGGTGCGGGCGCAGTGCGCGAGCAGTTCGGGCAGGACCAGTCGCCGGGCCAGGGCCGGCACCCCGGCACGGGACGATCGGCCCTGACGGAGCGCGATGAGCGAGTGCCGGGGTGCGGGGGCCAGGGCGGCGACCGCGGTCGCCGGGACCTGACGAGCCAGATCGGCGACCCCGGCGTACGCCAGGACCCGCTCGCCGCGGGCCGGGCGCAGCCGCAGGACCAGCTCGCCCCGGGCCGTGGCCTGGTCGGCGACGGTGTCGAGGAGTGCGGACCGGCCGATGCCGGGTGGCCCGTACAGGGCCACCCCGCCACCGGCGGCGAGCCGGGTCTCGATAGCCGCGAGAAGTGCCTCCCGGCCGTGTAGAGCGGGCACGCGGCCTCACCCCCAAGTTTCTGAAGGGGTCAGCCTAGGGAGCTGAACGCACCCTCATCAATAAGTACCTGGCTATGTCACATAGTGGTCATTTGGTAGCGGTGACGCTCTTGGCCGTGACGGTCCCGTCGTCGCCGGTCTCGCCTTCGACGGTGATCGACTGTCCGGTTTTGACATCACTGAGCTTGCCCTTGGCGGCGGTGCTGACCGTGGTGTCGCCGTCGGTCTTGACGGTGACGACGGTGCCGTCCGCGGTCTCGACGTAGATGGTCTTGCCGTTGACGAGTTTGACCTTGCCGGTGGTGTCCGCGTCCTGCGCCGCCGTCTGGCCTCCGAAGCCTCCTCCCGGCGCTCCGCTGGCGCTCATCCCGCTCGGGAAGCCGCCGCTGCCGCGACCGCCACCACCACCGGCGAAACCGCTGGCGGCCGTGGTGGACGTCCCCCACTGTTTCTGGGCCTGGATGCCGCCGACGAATCCGCCCATCAGCAGCGCGGCCACGCCGAGCACGACGGTGCCCTTGTTCCACCACTTCTTCGGGGCCGCGGCGGCCAGTTCGGCGGAGAGACCCTCGCTCGGGGAGGGCACCACGGGAATGATCGCGGTCTCGTCGTTCAGAGTTGTCACAACTGGGTCCTCACTCGTAGCGCAGCGCGTCGATGGGCCGCAGCCGGGCGGCGCGGGCGGCGGGCAGGCCGCCGAAGAACAGGCCGATCGCGACGGAGACCCCGACCGCGAGCCCGATGGAACTGGGCACGATCACCGGTTTGACGCCGACGATCTCGAACTGGCTGCCGATCAGGGCGGCGGCCACGCCCAGGCCACCGCCCAGCACACTCAGCAAGGTCGCCTCGATCAGGAACTGGGTGAGGATCACCCGGCGCGGGGCGCCCAGGGCCTTACGGATGCCGATCTCCCGGGTCCGTTCGGTCACCGTGACCAGCATGATGTTGGTGATGCCGATGCCGCCGACCAGCAGACTGATCGCGGCCACCGCGCCGAGCAGCGTGGTGAACGTGTCAGCGGTCTCGGTCTGCGTCTCCAGCAGCGACGACGCGTTCTGGATCCGGTACGGCGTGCTGCCCGACGAGGAGTCCACGTCGAGTTTCTGGTTGAGGATCGTGGAGACCTGTGACTGCGCGGCGTCGACCTGGTCCGGGTCGGCGGCCTCGACGATGATCGAGGTGAGTGCGCCGTACCCGGTGAGAACCTGCTGCACCGCGGTGAGCGGGGCGACCGCGGTGTCGTTGGCGTCGTTGAAGCCGGTGGAGCTCTTCTCGGACAGCACGCCGACGATGGTGAACAGCGCCCCGCCGACGGTGACCTGCTTGTCGATCGGGTCGACACCGGGAAAGAGTTCCTCGGCGACGGTCTGGCCGATCACCACGACCCGGCGGCCCTGGGCCACGTCGTCGTCGGTGAAGGCCGCGCCGTCCCCGACCGGGGTGGTGGAGGCGGCGAACCAGCTCGGGGTGGTGCCGACGAAGGTGGCCACCGAGTGGTCGGTGCCCTCGTAGGTCATGGTCGCCGACGACGAGCTGACCACCGGCGACACCGACTTGACGTCCGGTGCCATCTCCGGGTCGATCAGGGCGTCGGCCATGTTCTTGGTCAGCGACGTGCTGCTGGAGCCGCCCCGGCCGGTGCTCATCACGGTGATCGTGTTGGTGCCGAGCGCCTCGATCCGGTCGCTGATCGCCTTGGCCGAGCCGTTGCCGACCGCGACCAGCAGGATCACCGCGGCGACACCGATCAGGATGCCGAGCATGGTCAGCGCGGACCGCAGCTTGTTGGCGCTGAGACCGCGCAGGGAGAAGCGGACTACCTCGAAGAAGCTCACAGTGTGTGCCGCCCGCCCGCATAGACGGAAGCCCGGGCCGCCACGTTCGCGTGTGCCGCGGACGGGCCGACCGGGGGCAGGTGGATCGGGGACTGCCGGACGTCGCTGACGATCGCGCCGTCGACCAGCCGGATCAGCCGTTTGGCGCGGGCGCCGACCTCGTCCTCGTGCGTGATGATCACGATGGTCCGGCCGGCGGTGCTCAGGTCGTCGAAGACCTGCAGCACGTCGGCGGTGGACTTGGAGTCCAGGTTGCCGGTGGGTTCGTCGGCGAGCAGCAGCGCCGGTTCGGTGACCAGGGCCCGGGCCACCGCGACCCGCTGCTGCTGGCCGCCGGAGAGCTGATTGGGCTCGTGGTCGGCCCGGCCCGCCAGACCGACGACGTCCAGGGCGGCCATCGCGCGTCGCCGCCGTTCTTTCGGCTTCACCCCGGCGTACGCCAGCGGAAGTTCGACGTTGGCGACCGCGCTGGTCCGGGGGATCAGGTTGAACGACTGGAAGATGAAGCCGATGAGCCGGTTCCGGGCCAGGGCGAGCTGGCCGTCGGAGAGGCGGCTGACGTCCACGCCGTCGAGCAGGTACTGCCCGGAGGTGGGGATGTCGAGCGCGCCCAGGATGTTCATCAGCGTCGACTTGCCGGAGCCGGACGAACCCATGATGGCCACGTAGTCGCCGCGGTGCACGGTCATCGACGCGCCGCGCAGCGCGTGGACGGTCGCCTCACCCGTACCGTAGATCTTCTTCAGGTCGGTGACCTGCAGGACCGGTTTGGGGTTCATCGTCCGCCCCCGCCGCCGGGAGCGCCGCCGCCACCCGGCACGCCGCCCCCACCGGAGAATCCGCCGCCGCCGGAGAGACCGCCGAAGCCGCCCTGCTGGCTGCCGCTGGTGCTGGTCGAGGTGGTCTTGACGACGACCTGCTCGCCGGCGGTCAGCCCGGAGGTGATCTCGGTGGCCGAGTCGCCTTCCAGGCCGATCTCCACCGACCGGGTCTCCTGCACGTTGTTCGCCACCACCGTGACGGTGTGCCGGTTGCCGACCGTGGTGAGCGCGGCCGCGTTGACCAGGACCACGTTCTCCTTCGAGCCGGTGGTGACCGACACCGAGACGGTCTGGCCGACCTTCGCACCGGTCGGCACCTTGTCAAGGGTGAGCGTGACGCCGTAGGTGACCACGCTGTTCGAGGTGGTGGCCGA
This sequence comes from Actinoplanes derwentensis, assembly GCF_900104725.1. Lineage (NCBI taxonomy): Bacteria > Bacillati > Actinomycetota > Actinomycetes > Micromonosporales > Micromonosporaceae > Actinoplanes > Actinoplanes derwentensis. The sequence goes on along the minus strand of NZ_LT629758.1, from coordinate 450,848 downwards.
CGGGTCGATCGCGGCGACCTTGGCGCTCTGTTCGACGCCGCTGAGCGCGTTCCAGGTGACCGTGGCGACCTGTTTCTCCTTGAGGCTGGTCGCGTCGGCCTCGGCGAAACTGGCCGACACCTGCATCTTGGTCAGGTCGGCGATCTCGATGAAGCCGCTCGACGACGACGAGGACGAAGAGGACGTCGACCCGCCGCCGGTGGAGGAGCCGCCGCCGGAGGAGGACGAGGAGCTGCTGCTCCCCGAGGCGGAACCGCCGAGGGTGCCGCTGACCGCGGTCACGGTGCCGGCCATCGGGGCGGTCAGCACGGTGCCGGCCACCCCGGCCTCGGCCTCGTCGACGGCCAGTTCGGCTGCCGTGACCTGGTTCTCGGCTTCGGTGGTGTCGGAGGAGGCGGCTTCGGCGCGGTCCACGGCGTCCTGGGCGGCGTCGAGATCGGCCTCGGCGGCGTCCAGGCTGCGCTGGGCGGCGGCCGGGTCGACCTTGGCCAGGGTCTGGCCCTTCTTGACCTTGTCGCCGACCTTCACGTTGATCGCGGTCACGGTGCCGCTGGTCGCGAAGGTGGCACTGGCGGTGCTGGCGCTTTCCAGGGTCCCGTCCGCGGTGGCGGTCTTGGTGACCGTGCCCTGCTGGACGTTGACCGTTCGTTCGGAGGCCGCTGCGGCCGTCCCCCCGTCCTCGGATCCGGAAAATGTCTCGTACACCGTATAGGCCCCGGCGACGAGCACTACGCCGATGACGGCGTTGACCACCATTGACGGGTGGCGGCTCAGGCGTACCTTCATGGCTGCACACTCTGGAGTGCAGTGCTATGAGGAGCTTCGGCGCAACCTGGGAGCCAGCTCAAAAACTCACGGCGAGTCACCGACTGCGGGGAGGATCACCCGGAAGGTGGCCCCGCCGCCGGGTGTCTCCCGCAACTCCACCCACCCGCCGTGCACCTGCACGATCGCGGTCACGATCGCCAGGCCCAGCCCGGAACCGCCGCCTTTGGAGCGGGAACGGCTCGAATCGGCCCGGTAGAGACGTTCGAAGACACGGGGTGCGTGTTCGGGCGCGACTCCGGGACCATCGTCGCAGACTTCCAGGACGGCCATCCGATCGCCGTCACGCCACGTGACCGGACCGGAACGGATCGCCGCCTGATCCGCCGCGTCGAAGAGGGCTAGACCCACCCGTACCGTAACAATGGTGTTGGAGGGTGTGTGGTTGAGCGCGTTGGCGACCAGGTTGGTGGCCACCTGCCGCAACCCGTGATCGTCGCCCAGCACGGTGGCCGGCTCGAAGGTGTCCTCGTCGTCGCGGAGCCCGGCGAGCAGCACCTGACGGCCCGGCATCCGGGCGTGCGCGTCCCGGATGGTGTCCGCGGCGATTTCGAGGAGGTCCACCCGGCGCAGGTCCAGGGTGCGCTGCTGATCCATCCGGGCCAGTCGCAGCAGGTCTTCGACCAGCACCGCCATCCGGGCCGACTCGGATTCGATGCGGCCCATCGTCTCGTCCAGTTGCGGGCCGGGCGGGGCGCCGCCACGGCGGTACAGCTCGGCCCAGCCGCGGATCGAGGTGAGCGGGGTGCGCAGTTCGTGGGAGGCGTCGGCGACGAACTGCCGCAATCGGTGCTCGGAGGCGGTCCGGGCGTCGACCTCGGCCTCGATCCGGGTGAGCATCGCGTTCAGGGCCAGCCCGAGACGGCCCGGTTCGGTGTGCGGATCGGTGTCCGGCACCCGCCCGGACAGGCTGCCGCCGGAGATGTCGGCGGCCACCTTCTCCATCTCGGTGAGCGGGCGCAGGCCGAGCCGGACCACGAAAGCCGCGCCGAAGCCGAGTGCCGTGAGCAGCAGCATCATCACGCCGACATCGATCAGGATCAGTTGCTCGGTGGTCTGTTCGACCTCGACCAGGGAGTAGCCGATCAGGGCTCGCTCCCCGGTGTCGCCGACGTCGACCGTCAGCACCCGCCAGTCCGACCCGGCAACCGTCGACACCGTGTAAGGCACACCAGACGTCCCCGAGGCCGAGGCGGGGGGCCGGGTCTCGTCGGTCGGCGAGCTTCGGGTGGTGTCCAGCGCCCCGTCGACCGTGAAGAAGTACATGATCTGATCGGGGCCGAGGCCACGGAAGCGGCCGGGGCGGGGGCCGCCGAGACCACCTCCCGGCGACGAATCCGATAACGGCCGACTTATCCCGACAAGCTGGTCGTCGATGCGGTCTTCCAGATATTTCCGGATCAGCAGCACGCCGACGATGTTGGCCACAATCAGTGCCACACCAGACAAAACGGCGACGACAAGGACGAGTCGGGACTTGAGGGTCCAAAAACGCCAGGGGATCACTCCTCGCCGTTTCGAGGCAGACGCAGGGCGTACCCCACTCCCCGCACCGTGTGGATCAGCGGCGGATCGGTCCGGTCGATCTTGCGACGCAGGTAGTAGACGTAGGACTCCACGATGCGGCCGTCGCCCCCGAAGTCGTACTTCCACACCCGGTCCAGGATCTGTGCCTTGCTGACCACCCGGCCCGCGTTGATCATCAGGTAGCGCAGCAGGTTGAACTCGGTCGGCGACAACTCGATCAGCCGGCCCGAGCGCCGCACCTCGTGGGCGTCCTCGTCCAGTTCCAGGTCCGCGTACCGCAGGACCCCGGTGTCCTCCTGCTCCTCCGGCTGGCTGCGGCGCAGGATCGCGCGTATCCGTAGCACGACCTCCTCGAGACTGAACGGCTTGGTGACGTAGTCATCCGCGCCGGCCGACAGTCCCAGGATGCGATCCTCCACCGCGTCTCTGGCCGTGAGGAACAGGACCGGGACCCGATGTCCGGCGGCACGCAACCGCCGGGCCACCTCGATCCCGTCGAGGTCCGGAAGCATCACGTCCAGGACGATCAGATCCGGCTCGAACTCCTGCACCGCCAGAAGAGCTCCGTGCCCCGACTCGGCGACCCGCACATCGAAGGCGACCAGCCGCAGTGTCGCGCTGAGCAGCGCGGAGATGTTCGGCTCGTCGTCGACGACCAGGACACGGGACGGCCGTGCCGCGGAGTCGGCCACTGTCAGAGAGCTACGGGTATCGGAATGCACCGTACAGAACTATCAGCGTTTTCTTTGAATCAGCTATGAACGGGCTACCAGGACTTCGATACCGAGTCCGCTTCGGTGAGCCCGGACGTGATCTCGGTGTACTGGTCGCCGCGAAGCCCCAACTTCACCTTGACCTCGGCGCCGTCCTTGCGAACGGTGCCGTCCTGGCCACTGACATCGTGCACCGCAGTACTGGGCACACGCAGCACGTTCTCCTTGCTGCCGGTGGTCACCCGCACGTTGGCGCTCTGCCCGACCAGCAGTTCCTTCGGGGCCTCGTCGAAGGAGAGCACCACCCCGAACCGGGTCAGCGTGCCGTCGCTGGTCCCGACCGGGTCGACCTGCACCACTGTCGCGTCGAACGTCTCACCGGCCCGGTCGGCGAGCGAGACGACCGCCTTCTGGGTGACCTCCAGGTGATCGGCGTCGGCTTCCGGGAAGTCGGCGCTGATCTGCATGTCGTAAATGTCGGCCAGGGTGATGAAGGCCGAACCGGATTTGGCGCTGCTACCGACCTTGCCGCTCACCGTGAGGATCTTCCCGGCGATCGGGGCGGTGATCTGGGTACCGGCGAGAGCCTCCTCGGCCTCTTCCAGGGTCACCTTGGCGGCGTTGACCCGCTGCTGGGCGCTGAGGATGGCGTCGGTGCTGCTGCTGCCGCCGCTGTTTCCCCGGCTGCCGCCACCGCTCGTCGCGCACGTCGAGGACGAGGAAGCGCCGCCCCGGGGCTGCGTCGGCCGAGTGGTCGTGGTGGTGGTCTTCGACGGAGTCGGACTCGGTTTCACGGTCGTCGCGCTGGGTGAGGGCGTCGCGGTCACCGAAGGGCTCGGGCTCGGCGACACGCTCTCCTCGATGTACGCCGCGGCAACGTTGCACCCTGTGGAGGTCGAGGTGGTCGACGACGACTCGGCGTCGTCCAGCTTGTCGTAGGCCTCGTCCAGCGCATCGGTGGCGTCGTCCACCTTCTCCGCCGCGTCCGCGTCGTCGACGGTGGCGAGGACCTGCCCCGCGGTCACCGTGTTCCCGGCCCGCACCTTCACCGTCTGGACCTCGGCCGACACCGCGAACGACAGGCTCCGCGTCTGCGCCGCCTGCAACGTGCCGGTGGTGGCGACCTCGGTGGTGACCTTCCCCTTGTCGACCTTGACGACCGTGGCCGCCTTCGTCTCGTCCTCCGCCGCGCCGGCCGTCAGCGCGCGAACCACGCCGAAGGCGACCAACGCGAGCACGACGACCGTCACGGCGAGCCAGATCAAACGCCGGCGACCGGCCAGTGCAACACCCATGGTCACCGAGTGTGCTGATCGGTCCTCGCCGTCGGCTCGGTCCCGCCTGGGAGTTCCCTCGGAGCTCCGGTGACGGTTCTTAGGTAACTCCTAGCAACGTCCGATCTTCCGCACAGGTCTGGGCTATTTCCTTCACAAGTCCCCGCGTTATCTACTCGACAAGGAGCCCAACAGTGCCGGTGGTCAGTTCGAAGGCGCATCGCAGCGTCGCAGCCGTCTTCGCGGTCTCCGTCGCCCTGCTGTTCACGGCGGCGTGCAGCGGCACGGACGAGACGAGCACGGACAGCAACGGCACCACCGGTCAGAACGGTGGCGGCAACACCGCGTTCGCGGCATACATCAGTTGTCTCAACGAGAACGGCGTCACCATCACGATGCCGTCCGGTGGTCCCGGCGGCGGCATGGGCAACGGCGGCACCCGGCCGTCCGGCGCTCCCGACGGCGGCGGCGCCCGCCCGTCCGGCGCCCCCGACGGGAACGGCGCCCGCCCGTCCGGCCAGCCGCGCCCCTCCGGCAGTGCAGGCCAGCGCGGTGGCGGCGGCTTCCCCGGCGGCGGTGGCTTCAGCAAGCCGGACGGCGTCGACGAGGCGACCTGGACGAAGGCCCAGGAGGCGTGCGCCTCGGTCCGCCCGAGCATGGGTGCCGGCGGCGGTCAGCGCGGCGGCGGCAACGGCAACCAGGGCGGCGGCGGAGCCAACGCCGCCTACGAGAACTGCCTGAAGGAGAACGGCGTCACCGACACCGCGAACCTCGACACCACCGACGCGACCGTCAAGAAGGCCACCGAGACCTGCTCGGTCCTCAAGCCCACCGCCACGGCCACGTCCTGATCCACCGTGCCGGCGCCGCCGTCCCCCCGTCGATGCGGCGCCGGCACGGTCGTTCCTCCCGAAGATCAACATCAGTTTTCGGTACGTTCCACCAAACGGCACCGCCCCGGCCCCGCAAGGTAGGCGGAACACCGGGCCGACCCGCGACCGCCGGGCCGAATGCGGTGGCCACCGGCCCGCCGGTCCCGTGGCCACCGGCCCGCCGGTCCCGTGGCCACCGGCCCGCCGGTCCCGTGGCCACCGGGCCGGACGGTCCCGTTCACCCGGCCGGCGGTCCCGTGGTTCCCCGCACCACCAGTCGCGGCGCGATGATCACCGAACGCAGCCCGGTGGGGGTGCCCTCGATCCGCTCGACGGCCCGCTGCACCGCCCGGGTCGCCATGGCGTCCACGTCCTGGGCGATCGTCGTCAGGTCGATGTGCGCGAGCCGGCTCAGGCTGGTGTCGTCGTAACCGACCACACTCACGTCACCCGGCACCCGCAGCCCGTTGCGATGCAGCACGTCGAGGAGCCCGGTGGCGCCCAGGTCGTTGAAGACGGTCACCGCGGTCGGCGGGTCGGCCAGCAGTTTCTCCGCGGCCCGGGCCCCGTCGTCCTCCCCGGCACCGCCTGGGATCACCCGGATGTGCTGGTCCAGGCCGTGCCGCCGCATCGCCTCCTGGTAACCGGTCCGGCGCTCGACGGAACCGTGCACGCTGTCGCCGTCGATGTGAGTGATCCGCCGGTGGCCCAGTGACACCAGATGGTCGACGGCCTGGTGTGAACCGAGCGCGTCGTCGTTGTGCACCACGTCGACATCCTTGCGGCGGACCCCGCGCATCATCGCGACCACCGGCAGCCGCGCCGCGATCGATGCCAGCTCCGAACTGCGCAGTTCCCCGCCGAAGAGCACGATCGCCTCGCAACGGTCCTGGAGCAGGTCGCCGACCGCCGTACGCTCGCCGCGCCGGGCCGTGACAGCGCTGAGCGTGAGCTGATATCCGGCCCGCTCGGCCGCGTCGTAGAGCCCGGTCAGCAGATCGTGGTGGAACGGGTGGCGCACGTCGAAGACCACCCCGAGCAGGCGGCTACGGCCGCTGCGCAGCAGACGGGCCCGGCTGTCCGGCTGATAACCGAGCCGGTGCGCGACCTCCTGGACCCGCTCCCGGGTGGCCGCCCCGGCGCCCGGCGCTCCGCGCATCACGATCGAAACCAGGGCCACCGACACGCCCGCTTCAGCCGCCACGTCGGCGAGCGTCGTCCGCTTATCCCCTGACCGCATCCCCCGATCGTACGATGCGGGAAAGCTAGAACGTTCTATCCCCTCCTGATCTTGAACGTTCTAGGGTCCCTGACAGTGAACACCTTGACCCCCGGACGCCGCTGGGCTGCGCTGACAGCGCTCGCCCTCGGCGGTTTCGGACTGGGCCTGACCGAGTTCGCCACCATGGGCCTGCTTCCGGAGATGGCCCGGACCCTGCTTCCCGACGAATACACCCCGACTCGGCACACGGGAACCGGGCCTCGGCTGTGTGGTGAGCCGGGGTTCGGGGTGGGCTGTGATTGCTAGAACGTTCTATTCACATCGCGGACTAGAACGTTCTAGAGTCCTGGGATGTGGAGACACTGACCGCCGGCCGCCGTTGGGCGGCACTGATTGCCCTGTCGATGGGCGGGTTCGCGCTGGGCCTGACCGAGTTCGTGGCCATGGGGCTGCTGCCGGAGATGGCCCGCGACCTGATGCCCGAGTCGTACGCCGCCTCGATCCCGGACGCCCTCGCCCGCACCGGCTGGATGATCACGATCTACGCCCTCGGTGTCGTCGCCGGCGCCCCGACGATCGCGGTGCTCAGTGCCCGGGTGCCACGCCGCCGGCTCGTACTGACGCTGCTCGGTCTTTTTGTCATCGGCACCACCGCGTCCGCACTGGCGCCCACGTTCGAACTGGTCCTGACCGCCCGGTTCGTCGCCGCGCTGGCCCACGGCGCCTACTTCGGCGCGGCCGGAATCCTGGCCGCCAACATCCTCGGCCCCGGCAACCACGGCAAGGGGGTGTCGATCGTGATCGGCGGGCTGACCGCCGCGAACCTGATCGGCGTCCCGCTGATCACGGTGCTCGGGCAGGCCGAGGGCTGGCGGGCGGCCTACCTCGCGGTGGCGGCCGTCTTCGCGCTGAGCCTGATCGCGGTGCTGGTGACCGTACCGCCGAGTGAAGCCTCGCCCGGCGGCTCACCCCGCGCCGAACTGCAGGCCTTCCGTTCGCCGCAGGTCTGGCTGGTGGCCGCGGCCGTCGCCGTCGGTACCGCCGGTTTCTTCGCGATGAACACCTACGTCGCGCCGATCACCACGCACGTCGCCGGCCTGTCCGAGAGCACCGTCCCCTGGGTCCTGGCCGTGATGGGCCTGGGCATGACCGTGGGTATCGCCGCTGGTGGCGTGGCCGCCGACCGCGATCTGCGGCGCGCCATCCTGATCGGTTTCGGTGGCCTGCTGGCATCGGCGGTCTTCTTCGGCCTGTCCGCCGCCCACCCGGCCGGCCTGTTCGTCGGGGCGTTCCTGGTGGGCGCCGCCGCCCTGTTCATCGTCCCCGCGCTGCAGGCCCGTCTGATCTCGGTGGCTCCCGGCGCCCAGCTGATGGGCGCCGCGGTCAACCAGTCGTCTCTGAACATCGCCAACGCGATCGGCGCGGCCCTGGGCGGCGCGGTGATCGCCGCCGGCTGGGGTTACCTGTCCTCGGTGTGGCTGGGCGTAGGCCTGACCATCACCGGATTCCTGCTGTCCCTGCTCAGTTTCCGCCTGGACAGCCGACGCCAGGTCACGGCACCGCAACCCGAACCGGCCACCGTCTGATCCGGGCTATTTGACGGCATAGTGCGGGACGTACTCCTGGGTGCTCAGGCTCTGGATCCGCGCCATCAGGTCGTCGGTCTGGGCACGGACGTCCTCCGGTGCGGTGACGGTCACCGTGATGGCCGGGCCGAACGCGACACTCACCGGGTGACGCCGGGGGAAACGGGCTCCGGGTGGCCGCAGCCGGTCGGTGCCGCGGATGCCCACCGGCACGATCGGCACCCCGGCCTGGTGGGCGAGCCGGACCACACCGGTGCGCCCGCGGTAGAGACGCCCGTCGGGCGACCGGGTGCCCTCCGGGAAGACCGCGACCAGGCCGCCGGCGCGCAGCACCGGGATGGCCGCGTCGAAGGCGGCGAGCGCGGCCGGCCCGCCGCCGCGTTCGACCGGGATGGCGCCCAGCCCGGTGACGACCCGCTGGGTGAGCCCGCCGCCGTGGAAATACTCGGACTTGGCCCAGAACGCGATGTGCCGTGGCGTGACCGTCCCGAGGAACAACTGGTCACCGATGGACAGGTGGTTGGCGGCGAGGAGGGCGCCGCCGGCCGGCAGGTTTTCGAGGCCGGTGACTTCGGGACGCCAGAAGCGGCGTAGGTAGCCGCCCAGGGCGGCGTGGGCGAAGGCGTACAGCCGAGGTTTCATGTGGGCCTTCCGAGGTGGGCGGTGAGGACGGCGTCGAGGAGGGGTTGCGGATCGGTGGTGCCGGTGGCCAGCGGGAGGCTCTGCCGCTGCCACAGGTGGGCGATGCCGTGCAGGCTGGCCCAGATCGCCCCGGCAACGATGTCGGGCGGAGTGGTGGAACCCGGACGGGCCTGGTCGACCAGCTCGCTGAGCTGCCGGAACAGCGGCAGGCTGGTGTCACGCAGGCCGAGGTGACCGCTTTGCAGGAGGTCGTGCCGGAACAGCAGGTCGTAGCGGCCGGGACGGTCGGCGGCGAAGTCCAGGTAGGTCCGGGACAGCAGAGCGATGCGCTGGTACGGGTCGTCGGGCGCCCCGTCGAGGGCGGCGGCGGCCCGGCCGGCGAGTTCCCCGAAGCCGTCGCGGGCGATGGCCGACAGCAGCTCCATGTGAGTGGGGAAGTAGCGCCGGGGCGCGCCGTGCGACACACCCGCCCGGCGGGCGATCTCCCGCAGCGTGACAGCGGACGGCCCGTCCCGGTCGAGCAGTTCCCCGCCGACGCGCACCAGCCGATCCCGCAGTCCCATAGACAGTGTCTACTCGATACGGTATCGATCAATCAAGCCCGATGTCCGCCAGGATCCGGTCGATCACCCGGCGGGGCAGCCGGGGGTTTGCCGACGCCGCCCCGGTGGTCGGCGGATCGTCGAAGAGCTGGAGCAACCGGGGCACCGGCAGCCGTCCGTCGCCCGCGACCGCCACGCGCACCGACTCGTCCGGATCGTGACTGAGCCGTTCGATCAGCGACGCCGGGACGGCCGGGTCGAGCCGGGTCAGAGCACGCGCCCGAGGGTCGGGGGACGCGGCGAGACCGGCGAGATCCGTACGAGGAAATGCGGGGTGCCGCAACAGATCGTCATCGCCGGCCGACAGATGGACCCGGACCAGCAGCTCACCCGGAAGATCGGCTTGATGCTCGCAGAGCAGCAGCCGCACCGTGGCATCGTCGTCATCGGCGAGCACCACGACCAGATCGTCGGGCAGATCCGGGTGGCACGCGGCGCTGCGGCGCAACCCGGCGTGCCCGGAGAGGGCGCATTCGCGCAGCTCAGTGTGCCCGGCCGCGAGCACCCAGTCGAGGATCGGCGTCTGCTCGGGCATCGGGTGGTCGATCGCGGCCCGCTGTGGCTCGGTCAGTCCCGGCCGCATCGACACCGCCAGCCGGACCTGCGGTGACGGGTCGGCGGCGAGGGCGGTCACCCACTCGGCGGGCAGGTCCGGGTCGGCGGCGGCGCGCGCCCGGTCCCACGGCGTCGCACCGGCGGCGAACTCGGCGGCCCGAGCCCGGCCCAGCGTCTCCGATCCGGGCTTCCTGCGGTCCAGGAGGGCGCGGGCCGCGGCCGCGATGCCGGGCTGCGGGTCGCCGGTGAGCAGGGTGATCACTGCGCGGGGTACGCCCGGCAGAAAGGTCAGCATGTCTCGCACCCCTGGTTCGGGATGCGTGGCGAGTCGGCGGTACGCCCAGTCCGGCAACCGGTCGGACCACCGTGCCGGCGGGCCCTCCAGAACCGCGTGCAGCACCCGGATGCTCAGGTCGCCGACGAGCCGGGCCCGCTGCTCGCCGGTGGCACCGGGACTCTGCGCGAGCGCCTCCCGCAACGCCGGGTCCGGGTGGGTGGCGAGCGCGTCGAACGCCTCGTCGTCCCACACGTCGCGGGCGGTCAGCTCCCACCGGTCCAGCACACCGGCGGTGGCCAGCCGCAGCAGCGTCCCGGCCGGCAGAGCGGGGTTGCGGGCCAGACCGCACACCCGCTCACGGGTGATGTCGCCGGACAGCTCGTCCTCCTCGAAGTCGGTGCGCGAGGAGAGACCTTACGGAGCCGTACGGCAACGCTCAAATTGAAATGATCCGGGCCGGTGGGTGAACCACCGGCCCGGCTGCAGTCATCCGATCGGTGCTATCCGATCGGGCAGGTGCTGCGGTAGTCCGAGATCGCCAGGCCGCTCGGGCCCGGGCAGATGAACTGGTCGTAACGGGTGTCGTCGTCGACGAACCGTTTCAGCCAGGACACCGCCTGCACCGCGGTCTCGGTGTTGACTGTCTGCGGGAAGAAGTGGCTGGCGTTGTTGAGTTCCAGGTAGGCCTTCTCCGCCGACGCCGGGATGCTCGTGTAGAACGGGATCGAGTGGCTCGCCACCGGCGCCACCGCGTCCGACTCGCCGCCCACGATCAGGGTCGGCACCCGCAGTTCGGACCAGGACTTGTCGGTGTTCCACGGTGCGAGGGGCAGCGCGGCCTGCAACGACGGCCGGTCGCTGGCCGCTTCCAGGCTGCCACCGCCACCCATCGAGTGCCCGCCCACGGCGAGGCGGCTGCTGTCCACCCGGGACCGGACCGAGCTGCGCTGGGTCAGGTAGTCCAGGGCGGCCAGCAGTTGATCGCCGCGGGAACCCGGCTGGTCGGCGGTGGTGTTGGTCTCGATGCCGATCACCACGAAGCCGTGTGAGGCCAGGCGCGGGCCCAGCCAGGAGATGCTGGACCAGTAGGCGGTGAAGCCCGGTGAGACCGCGATCGCGCCGAAGGTGCCGTCGGCGGTCGTTGTCGGATAGTAGATCTCACCGCCGCCGAACCCAGTCACCGCGAGACGGGAGACGGAGGTCTGACTGACCGCGTACGGGCCTCGGGAGGCCTGCAACGCGGAGAGCGTCGGCGCCGGGCCACGCTCGTAGGGGTTGGCGGCTTGCGCGGCGACCGCGCCCGGCCCGGCGAGCAGTGCCAGAGCGGCAGCCGCGGCGAACAGCAGGCGACCGGCCCGATGGAGTACTGATGTCACGTCGAATCTCCTAACAGGGGGAATCGCATCGACAAACGTCAGTTTCAACGGCCCGCGGACCGGCCCGCATCGGCGAAATCGCCTGCATCATGTCATCGGCCAGAAACATCCCGGAAATTTCATCCACCGAAACGGGCTTCCCTGACGGCCCCGAGCAGGGAACACTCGCCGCATGTTTGATGCACCGGCAGTGCAGAAAGTTCGGCCGGTCGGCCGGGAACTCGCCCTGGCCGCCATCAGCACCCTGACCACGGCGGCGGCGAGCGGGCGTGGCGGCGCACTCGCGATCACCGGCACTCCCGGCGCCGGCCGGACCACCCTCCTGCACGCCGTACCCGACAACCTCCCCGACCTCGGCACGCCCTCCGACCCCCACCACCGCGGGCGGGACGCCCGGCCGGGGTGGACGATCGCTGCGGTCTGCGGATATGCGGATGAGCGCGACCTGCCGTACAACGGCCTGCGAACCCTGCTCGCGGACTTCCCGCCGCCTGCGCCGGACTTGCCGCAATCACCCGATTCACCCGTCTCGCCTGCCTCACCGTGCGCGACACCGGCGGAGATCTTTGCCGGTGATCGGCCCGGCGATTCGCGCACGGCCGGCCTCGCTCTGATAGCCCGGCTGCGTACGTTTACCCAGCACGGCCCCGTCCTGTGCCTGATCGACGACGCCCATCTGCTGGACCCGGAATCGTGGCAGGCCCTCACCTTCGCCACCCGCCGCATCGGCGGTGACCAAGTCGCGATCGTGGCATCCTTCCCGGCCGGCGCATCGTTCCCCGGCGGTCGCGAGCCCGGCGGAATGCCGGTCCACCGGCTGGCACCGCTGACCCCGGAAGCCGCCCGGACCGTGCTCACCGCCCACGCGCCCGACCTGGCCGCCGACGTCGCCGGAACGCTGACCGAACTGGCCGGCGGCTGCCCGGCCGCCCTGATCGACCTGGTCAGCGCTCTGACACCGGAACAACGCCGCGGGTACGCACCCCCACCCGCCACGCTCCCACCGGACAGCCCGCTGCACCGCCGGTACACGGCCGAACTCGACGCCCTTCCCACCCGCACCCGGCAACTGCTCCATTTCGCAGCCGCCGCACCGGCCGCCTCCCCCGATGTCCTTCTGGCAGCCGCCGGGGAGGGGTGGGGACTGGGGGACTTCGCGGCGGCGGAGCGGGCGGGGATCGTCCGGGTCACGGCGGCGGGAGTCCGGTTCGCGGGGGAATTGTGGCGTGGGGTGGCGTACCAGGAAATGGATGTCGCCCGGCGGTGGGTCGCGCACGTCTCGCTCGCGGAGGTTCTGGAGGCTCGCGGGCAGCGGCTGGCGGCCCTGTTGCAGCGGGGCGCGGCCGCCACCGGGCCGGACGCCGGGCTGGCCCGGGAACTCGCGGACGCCGCGGACGGAGCCGATCCGCTGGTCGCGGCGGCGGCCCGGCGGTATGCGGCCGCGTTGACGGCTGACGCCGGTGAGCAGGCGGAACTGTTGCTGGCCGCGGCCCGGGACTCGTGGCTGGCGGGGCGGCCGCACGAGGCGGGGCTGCTGATCCGGCGGATTCCGGCCGCTGCGGGCGGCGCGCGGGTCCGGGCTCGGGGGCTGACCGCCGAGATGCGCCTGCCCGACGGGGTTCCGGGAGCCCGCGACGTGTTGCTGGACGTGGCCGCCGAACTCGCCGAAACCGATCCGCGGACCGCGCTGGAGGCTCTCGCTCTCGCCGGGGAGGCCGCCTGCCGGTCCGGGGAACGCAGCCGTTACGCCGAACTGGCCCGCCGGGTGGCCGCCGGGCGGTCCGGTGCCGAACCACCGGCCGTGACCCTGGTCTTCCACCATGTCGCGGGTCTGGCTCGCATCGCCGACGGTGACGAAGCCGGCTCGTTCGTCCCGCTGCGGCAGGCGGTGGCGCTGGCCGACCGGGTCGCCGAACCGGGGCCGCTGCTCCGGGCGGGCGTCGCCGGCATCCTGATCGGCGACGCCCGCCGGGCCGCGGCACTCGCCGGACGGGCCGCCGTGCTGGCCCGGGAACAGGGCGCTGCGGTGCTGGTACCGCAAGCCCTGGAACTGGCCGCCCTCGCCGGGATGGCGGCCGGCGACTACGCGGCGGCCGGGGAAGCCGCCCTCGACGGTGCCGCGGTCGTCCGTGGCACCGGGCAGCCGGGGCTGGCCGGTGCCCATCTCGGCGTACTGTCCGTGCTCGCCGCCCTGGTCGGTGACCGGGCGACCACGCTGAGCCGGATCGCCGACGTCGGTGACGGCCCGTCCCGCCCACTGTGCGAGTGGGCGCTCGCCCTGCTGGACCTGGTCGACGGCCGCAGCGGGGCGGCGGCGGAACGGCTGCTGGCCGTGATCACCGGCCCACCCGGACCGGGGTCGGCACTGCTGCGGGTCGCGGTGGTCCCCCACCTGCTGGAAGCCGCGGCCTCCTGGCAGACGGCCGAGGCAGCGGGCCCGTTTCCGGCGGGCCGGACCGCGGACCAGTTCGGGCAGGGACGGACGACACCACAGCTCCGGGAACGGCAGACCACCGCTTCGTTCCGGGAGGCGCAGACGGCGGGCTCGTCCCGGGAGCGGCAGACAGCGGCCCGGTTCCAGGAAGGGCCGGTGGCCGGCTCATTCCAGGGAGGTCCGGCGGCGGGCCCGTACCGCGAGGGGCCGGCGGCGACCTCATACCGGGAAGGGCCGGCGGCGGGCTCGGCGGGGGTGGCGGCGGTGTTGGGTCCGGTCGCGGCGGCGTTCGACGAGTGGGCCGGGCGGACCGGGCAGCCGGGATGGCTGGCGTTGCGGGATCGGTGCCGGGCCTTGCGGGCCGGGGACGGCGAGGACGCGACCGGGTATTTCGAAGCGGCTCTCGGTCATGGCGGGGAGGCCGGTTTTCCGCGGGCGCACACCGAACTGCTCTTCGGGCGGATGCTGCGGCGCAGGCGGCGGCATGTGGAGGCGCGGACCCATCTGCGGCGGGCCGCGGAGACGTTCCAGGCTCTGGACGCGGGACCGTGGGCGGCCCAGAGCGTCCGCGAGTTACGAGCCGCCGGAGCACGTGTCGAACCGGCCGTCCCGGCGGGCCCGGCGTTGACCGCCCAGCAGGAGCGGATCGCCGCGCTGGTGGCCGGTGGCGCCACCAACCGGGAAGTGGCCCAGGAACTGCACCTCAGCCCCCGAACGGTCGACCATCACCTCCGCAACGTCTTCACCCGCCTGGGCGTCCGCTCCCGCACCGAGATGGCCCGCCTGCTGACCGGCTCGTGAACGACCGGCACCCCGGCCGGCCGGCCGGCTCGCACCCCTGCTGACCGGCTCGTGAAAACCGGCACCCCGGCTGACCGGCTGGCACTCCGGCTGAGCGGTCAGGACCAGCGCTCCGCCATCTGACGGCGGCGGCAGGCGACCAGGTGGCCGGCGAGGATGCCGGGGTGGCCGCCGCGCACGCACACGTCGGCGCCCACGGTCAGCACACCGGCGACCAGTTCGGTCTGTGCCCAGTCGTCGATCAGCGCGACGATCCGAGTGTCGAACGGCAGGACCGACCGGGCCACGCGCACGTCGTGCACGGTCGCGCCGCTGAGCACCACCAGATCACCGTGCTCGATGTCGTCGAGGCCGGTGGCGAGCCGCATGTGCCAGCCGTCCGGCAGGTACGGTGGCAGTCCCGCGACCCGGCTGCGCTGACCGATGACGGCGACGACCGGCTGCCGGTCGGCCGAGGTGCGGGTGTCGTGATCGATCTGGGTGAGCATGGTGTTCGTCCCCTCGCTGGCTTCCTCGTGTGAACCCCACGATTCGCCCCGCGCCTGTGCGTCACCATGCGCGCATCCTGTGTGTTCGTTGTCAGACCCCGGCATGGACGAAACCAGCTCTGACCAGGGCGGTCAGCCGCCCGCGTTCCAGGTGGCGAGCACCGGGTCGACGTCGTGTTCGAAGCCCAGCACCGAGAGTGTCGCCGTGTCGAGTCGCAGCGAACCCCCGGCGGACGGTGGCAGTCCGATCCATCGGGCACCGGCCACCCGCAGGCAGTGCCCGTGCGCGACCAGGGCGACGTCGCCGCCGTTCAGCAGGGTGCGGGCCCGGGCCAGCACGCGGTCGAGGCGGGCACCGGCCTGCTCGGGGCTCTCTCCGCCGGGGCAGCCGTCGGTCCAGAGCGACCAGCCGGGCCGCCCGTCGCGGATCTCCCGGGTGGTGACGCCCTCGTAGTCGCCGTAGTTCCATTCGGCGAGGTCTTCGGTCACCTCGGTCACGGTCAGCCCGGCGAGATCGGCGGTGTGCCGGGCCCGCTGCCGGGGGCTGGCGAGGACGGCGGCGAACTCCCGGCCGGCGATCCGCTCACCGACGGCCCGCGCCTGGCGTTCCCCCTCCGAGGTCAAGGGCAGGTCGGTGTACGAGGTATGCCGCCCGTTGGCACTCCACTCGGTCTGCCCGTGCCGGATCAGAACGATCTCCGCCATCAACCCTCCCCGTCGTCTCCCGCCTTTGTACCCGGCGCGACGGCGGAGTGGCGCACTCCGGCAAAGTGACGTGCCGTACTCCCGGCGCCGAGGCGGAGCGAGGCGGGTTCAGGGCCGGCTACCGGGCGCGTCGTCTCGTGGCAGGGAGAAGGGCGCGCGCTGCTCGTCCCGGGCGGCGATCTGCTCGAGGGCGCGCAGGTACTGCACCCGGGTGATCGTCCCGGCGATCAACTGGGTGGCGAGGACGCCTTCCAGGCTGCCCGGCACCCACGGCTCGACGTGCGGTAGCTCCGCCTCGCCCACGGTCCGGTCGCGACCGGCGTCCCGGACCGGCCAGAAGGCCAGCGCCGCGGCGACGATCAGTCCCAAGGTCGCCACCAGCAGGACCACCATCAGCACCACCCCCCTGTGTGACATCTTCGTCACTCACCGCAATGATCAACAGGTGATGCCCGAAAGATTCGTTTCGACACACCGGCGGATCGCACTTCTCATCGACCTTCGGAATGACTACCGATCACCCCTGTGATCACCACATGCGTCACCTGTGTCCCACCTATCCCCACCGAACGCACCCGATCGAGGTATCAAGAAGACCGGCACGCCGAAACCGCGTAGAACGGTGCAGGCTGGGCAACCCCGGTTCAGGCAGTACGAACCCCGAGGAGGCGGTCTTGAGCACCGGACACGTGATCGTGGTGGGCGTCGACGGCTCGGAGGAGGGCCGCCGCGCCCTGGAATGGGCGGCCGACGAGGCCGCGGCCCGGGGCGGTTCCGTCCGCGCGGTGATCGCCTGGTCGTGGGACGGCATGGAGTACGGCCCGATCGCCGCGGAGACCCCCGGCGAGGAGGAGGAACAGGCCGAGCGGGTGGTCCTGGAACAGGTCCGGGCCGTACTGGCGGACCGCACCCCGGGCCTGCCGGTCTCGGCCGAGGTGATCGAGGGCAACCCGGCCGAGGCACTGACCACGGTGGCCGCCGGCGCGGACATGCTGGTTCTCGGCAGTCACGGCCGCAGCCGGGTCCTCCACACCGTGCTCGGCTCGGTCAGCGAGTCCTGCATCCGCCGGGCCACCTGCCCGGTCGTGGTCATCCCGGCACCGGTCCGCGAGCCCGCCGAGGTGTACTGACCGCCGAAGGTCCCGAAACGGGCGGGCCCCGGACGGGACCTTCGGAGGCTGTACGGCACGGGTGGTCCCGGCCGGACCGGCGGAGAGTCATGGGTGAAGACATCGTCCGAGGAGGACCAGATGGCCACCACCACTCGCCACAACGTCGTGCAGCTCGAGGAAACCGAGAAGGCCGCAACACCCGGATCGATCCTCACCCACCCCGCCGCCCGGCTGCTGGCGGTGCTCCGGATCGCCACCGGGTTCGTCTTCCTCTGGGCCTTCCTGGACAAGCTGTTGGGTCTCGGCTACTCGACCGCGGCCGAGCGCTCCTGGATCAACGGCGGTTCGCCGACCAAGGGCTTCCTGTCGGGAGTCGAGGTCGGGCCGTTCCAGGATGTCTTCCGCGGCATCGCCGGCGCGCCCTGGGCCGACTGGATGTTCATGCTGGGCCTGCTCGGTGTCGGTGTCGCGCTGATCCTGGGTATCGGCCTGCGGATCGCCGCCGGTGCCGCCGCCCTGATGATGGCTTTCATGTGGCTGGCCGAGTGGCCGCCCGCCCAGCAGACCGCCGGTGGCGAGGCGACCCGGTCGAGCAACCCGCTCGTCGACTACCACGTCGTCTACGGCATCGGCGCCACCGTCCTGGCCCTCACCTACGCCGGTCACACCTGGGGTCTGGGCCGCTGGTGGGCCTCACTCCCGATCGTTCAGAAGAACCGCTGGCTGATCTGACCCGCAGCCCCGAGACAGGACACCACGAGCCCGGCCGGTTCCCCCGGCCGGGCTCGTGCCCGCAACGGGAACGGGGCGGTGCGGTGCTAACCTGGCACCTCCCCTTTCGAACCGCCGTTCATCGACGTGCGTACCCCTCAGCAGCCGCAGTCGATCGGCGGACGGAGCCGGAGATGTCGAGTCAGTCTTCCCAGATCGCTCATGGTGTGACCGCCGGGCCGCTCTGGGGCCCGCGTTACCCACCGCGCTGGATCCTGCCGTTCATCGCCGTGATGACCCTGCTCACCGTGGCCAGTGCGGTCTTCGCCGTGCAGGGTTTCGGACGGGCGCCGGCGGCGGAGACCGGCATGTGCCTGCTGTTCGCGGCACTCTTCGGCCATCTGATCGGCTACGCCGTCTATCTGCGCTGGGTCCCGCTGCGGCGCGGCCCGGCGATGCCGGAGACCGACAGTTCCGGTACGGGCTTCGGTTACGCCAAGTGGGGCTACTACTGGTATGTGGCCCCGATCGCCCTGGCCGTTCTGGGCTTGGCCTCGTTCGCGCTGATGTCCTTCGACAACGGCATCGGCCGGGCCGTGTTCGCCGCGGTGATCCTGGTCTTCTGCCTGGTGGTGACGGTCTCGGTCGCGTTCATGGTCTATCTGGCGCCGGGCCGTCTCACGCTGACACCGGACGGTCTGCACCATCGGGGCCTGACGTTCGTGCAGTACTCCCCCTGGACCTCGATCGTCACCGTCGACGCGATCGAATCCGGTCACGAACGCGCCATCCTCGTCGACGTGGAACCCGGCGACGAGGACCGGATCCGGCACTACCTTCCGAAGGGCTTGCGGTCGGTGCACCCGCTGCTACCGGGGTTCGTGGTCACCGACACCTGGCTGCTCACCGACCCGACGCTGGTCCACGAGACGCTGCGGCACTACCTCGACAACCCCGGCGATCGACCGGAACTGGGCACCAAGGCCGCCGTCGACCGGATCCGCCACCGCCGCTTCACCACCGGGTAGGCCGGTTCACAGGCCCAGGTTGTCGGAGAGCCAGTCCCGGACGGTGTTGTTGCCGGGGCCTTTGGAGCGGACTTCGACACTGCTGAACCAGGCGTTGACGCGGACCCGGACGACCGGGGTGCCGGGAAGTCGCGGGACGGCGGCGAGCCGCAGCTCCTCGGAGCTGAGGGCGCTGGTTCCGGTCAGTTCGACCTCGACACCCTCGGGGACGATGACGGTGAACTCACCGAACCAGCAGTCGCCCTCGATCTCGATGACGTCCTCGCCGGTGATCACGTCCCGCAGGTCGAGGTGGGTGGAGCCGAGCAGGGTGAAGACGCCGAGCCGGCCGGACTGCAACCGCCATCGGCCGCGCCGTTTACGCTGGCTGAGGACGGTGACGACCTTCTCGACGGTGCGGGCGGCGCCGACGACGGGGGTCGGGGCGAGCCCGTCGGTGGCCCGGGCCAGTTCGAGGTCGGTCGAGGCGGACCAGACGGCGCCGACTCGTACGCTGAATTCCTCCAGGGTGATCCGCCCGTCGCCGCACGCCTGCTGCAACAGCTCGGACACTCGCTCGCGGTCGCCGTCGGAGATCGGCGCCGGCACAGGTGATCCCACGCAGTGACCCTAACCACCGCGCGCTACAACCCGATCGCAACCGGTACCGCAACCGAGCGGGGCCAGAGTGACGGCCATGAGAGCACGTATCGTCGCGGGTGTCGCCGTGCTGGCCGCTCTGGTGACTCTGGCCGGTGGGATCGCCGGTCCCCTGTACGCCGCGTTCCGGGCGAGCTGACACACTTGTCAGATCATGACGCTGACCGATCGCCTCCCGGGCTCCGCCGAACCTGACGCCGTCTTCGACGCCTTTCAATCGTGGGTCGAGGAGCAGGGCCTGACCCTGTACCCGCATCAGGAGGAGGCGCTGATCGAGATCGCGACCGGCGCGAACGTCATCCTGAACACCCCGACCGGTTCGGGTAAGAGTCTGGTGGCCACCGGCGCGCACTTCGCAGCGCTGGCCAGTGACCGCACCACCTTCTACACCGCGCCGATCAAGGCGCTGGTGAGCGAGAAGTTCTTCGCCCTGTGCGCGGTGTTCGGCGCCCAGAACGTGGGCATGCTGACCGGTGACGCGAACGTGAACGCGGACGCCCCGATCATCTGCTGCACCGCGGAGATCCTGGCGAACCTGGCGTTGCGGGAGGGCTCGGACGCCGACGTCGGCCAGGTGGTGATGGACGAGTTCCACTTCTACGCCGAACCGGACCGGGGCTGGGCCTGGCAGGTGCCGCTGATCGAGTTGCCACAGGCGCAGTTCATCCTGATGTCGGCGACCCTCGGCGAGACGTCCCGGTTCAAGGACGACCTGACGGCCCGGACCGGCCGGCCGACCGCGGTGGTGGCGAACGCCGAGCGCCCGGTCCCGCTGATCTTCGAGTACGCGGTGACACCCCTGCACGAGACGATCGAGGATCTGCTGGAGACCCGGCAGTCGCCGGTCTACATCGTGCACTTCACCCAGATCGCGGCGCTGGAGCGGGCCCAGTCGCTGATGAGCATCAACATGTGCACGCGGGCCGAGAAGGACGCGATCGGCGCCGCGATCGGCAACTTCCGGTTCACCGCCGGTTTCGGGCGCACCCTGTCGCGGCTGGTCCGGCACGGGATCGGGGTGCACCACGCGGGCATGCTGCCGAAGTACCGCCGGCTGGTGGAGACTCTCGCGCAGGCCGGTCTGCTGAAGGTCATCTGCGGCACCGACACCCTCGGCGTCGGCATCAACGTGCCGATCCGCACGGTGCTGTTCACCGGCCTGTCGAAGTACGACGGTGTGAAGACGCGCCTGTTGAAGGCCCGCGAGTTCCATCAGATCGCGGGCCGGGCCGGGCGGGCCGGGTACGACACCATCGGCACGGTGATCGTGCAGGCTCCGGAGCACGTGATCGACAACGAGCGGGCGATGGCGAAGGCCGGCGACGATCCGAAGAAGCGGCGCAAGGTGGTGCGCAAGAAGCCGCCGGAGGGCCAGGTCGGCTGGGGCAAGCCCACCTACGACCGGCTGGTGGACGCCGATCCGGAGCCGTTGACCTCGTCGTTCCAGGTCAGCCACGCGATGCTGCTGAACGTGATGAACCGTGGCGGTGACCCGTTCACGGCGATGAAGCATCTGCTCACCGAGAACCACGAGGAACGCCCGGCGCAGCGCCGGCACATCCGGCGGGCGGTCGGGATCGCACGGGCCCTGATCGCCGGTGGGGTCATCGTGAAGAGCGAGGCCGGCCCGTACAAGCTGGTCGAAGATCTGCAGTTGGACTTCGCCTTGAACCAGGCGCTGTCACCGTTCGCCCTGGCCTGCCTGGAACTGCTCGACAAAGAGGCACCGGAGTACCCCCTGGACGTCGTCTCGGTGATCGAGTCGACCTTGGAGGACCCCCGCCAGATCGTCTCCGAGCAGCGCAAGAAGGCGCGCGGCGAGGCGGTCAACGCGATGAAGTCCGAGGGCGTCGAGTACGAGGACCGGATGCGCCTGCTGGAGGACGTGACCTGGCCGCAGCCGTTGAAGGAGATGCTGGACGCGGCGTACGAGACGTACCGTCGCGGGCAGCCGTGGGTGGCCGACTACGAGCTGAAGCCGAAGTCGGTGGTCCGCGACATGTACGAGCGGGCCATGACGTTCACCGAGTACGTGTCGTTCTACGGCCTGTCCCGGTCCGAGGGGCTGGTGCTGCGCTACCTGGCCGACGCTTACCGGGCGTTGCGCCAGACGGTGCCGGAGGACGCCCGCACCGAGGAGCTGACCGACCTGATCGAGTGGCTCGGTGAGCTGGTCCGGCAGGTCGACTCCAGTCTGCTCGACGAGTGGGCGCGCCTGCAGAACCCGACCGGTGACGAGGCCCCCGAGGTCCGGATCGACGACAAGCCGCCGGCGGTCACCCGCAACGCGCGGGCATTCCGGGTGCTGGTCCGCAACGCGATGTTCCGCCGGGCGGAGCTGGCCGCGCTGCGCCGCTGGGACCTGCTCGGCGAGTTGGATGCGGAGGCCGGCTGGACGTCGGAGCGCTGGCAGAAGGCGATCCAGGAGTACTTCGCGGAGTACGTCACGCTGGGCACCGGCCCGTCCGCGCGCGGTCCGGCGTTCCTGCACATCGACCAGGGCGCCACGATGTGGACGGTCCGGCAGGTGTTCGAGGACCCGAACGGCGACCACGACTGGGGTATCGAGGCGACCGTCGACCTGGCCGCCTCCGACGAGCTGGGTGCCGCCGCCATCACCGTGACGGCCGTCGGCCCGCACTGACCGGTGCATCCGTCGGACGTCCTCGCGGTCCTCGCCGATCTGGCCCCGGCCGGCACCGGCGACCGTGGCCTGGACGTGACCCGGGGCGGGCAGCCGCTGGTCTGGCTCACCGACGCGGAGAAGGTTCCGCGCCGGGCCGAGTCGGACCGGCTGGCAGCCTTGGACACGCTGCACCGCGAGGAACGGATCCTGCACCGGAGCTGGGGTTTCCTGGCCGGGCAGACGGACGTCGACGGGACCTCGCGCAAGGTCCGGGCGCCGTTGCTGAGTCAGCCGGTGCGGCTGGAACGGGCCCTGACCGGCTACCGGGTGGTGCCGGCCGGGGACGTGGAGATCACCCCGCTGGTCGGTGACCGGGAGTTGGCCGCCGCTCTGGAGTCCGCGCCGGGTCTGGCCACCGCCGGCTGGCTGGCGGCGATCGGCAGCCGGGCCTGGCTGACGTCGGTGGCCGAGGCGACCGGGTTGCCGTTCGACGCGGTCACCGAGACGACCGCGCGCCTGCCGAAGGACCGTCTGGTCCTGGTCGCGAAGGCCGGCCTGTTCGTGGTCCGGGACGTCTTCGGCGGCGGATTGCGGGACTCGCTGCTGACCTGGGCGGGCCGGGATCTGTCCGGAACGGCTCTGGCCGCGGTCTACGGCCCCGGCGAGCAGCCCGGGTCCGAGCCGGCGCGGGACCCGGCCCGGGACGCGCCGGTGGTGTCGCCGTTGCCGTTGAGCGCGGCGCAGGAGCGGGTGGTGGCGCGGGTGCGGACCGCACCGGTCACGGTGGTGTCCGGGCCGCCCGGCAACGGCAAGAGCCACACCGTGGTCGCGGCCGCCCTGGAGGTGGTGGCGCGGGGCGGTTCGGTGCTGGTGGCGACCCAGTCGCCGCACGCCGCCGAGGTGCTGGCCGGGTTGCTGGCCCGCTATCCGGGTCCGCGGCCGGTGCTGTTCGGCGACACCGGTAGCCGCGACGACCTGGCCACCGCGCTGGCGTCGGGCGCCGAGGAGGGCATCGGGTCACGGCAGTTGCGCGCCGACCGGCAGGCGGTCGATCACACCCTTGCGCTGGTACGTGGGGAGCGTGCCGCCTGCACCGAGGTTCTCCGCACCGAACAGTCGGCAGCCGGGCTGGCGGAGTTCGCACCGCTGCTGGCCGCGCTCGCCGCCGATGTGCCGGGCGCCTTCGACGACGACGTGGACCCGGCCGGGATGTCACGTCTGCTGGAGACGCCGGCCGGCACCGGCTGGTGGGGGCGGCGACGGGCCGAATCCGCCCGGAAGCGGGCGTTGCGGATTCTGCGCGTCTCTCCTGGCGTACCAGCGGAACGGGTGTCGATGGCTCTGGCCGCGGCCCGCGCTCAGCGGGCGGCCGCGCGGCTAGCGGTGACCGGCCGGGATCTCGCGTCCGGGCCGGACAGCGGTGGAGACCTCACGGCCCGGTGGGAGCGCCTGCACGCGGCGGAGGCGGCGCTGCGGGAGGCGGCCGGGACCGCGGTGCGGCATGCGGCGCGCAGTGCGAAACGGTGGGACGGTGACGGACGGCGAGCCGCGTCCGCCCTGGCCACGGCGTTACGGGCCGGGCGGAATCGGCGGCGGGAACTGCTGGCGCGGCTGGATGCGCCGCCGCTGGTGCGGGCGCTGCCGCTGTGGATCGGCACGGTCGCCGACGTGGAGGATCTGCTGCCCGCAGCGCCGGGTCTGTTCGATCTGGTGGTGATCGACGAGGCGTCGCACGTCGATCAGGTACGGGCGGCTCCGGTGCTGGCCCGGGCGAAACGGGCGCTGATCGTCGGGGATCCGCGGCAACTGCGGTTCGTATCGTTCGTCAGTGACGCCGGGGTCAGCGAGATCCTGGGCCGGCACGGCGCCGACGACCGCCTCGACGTCCGGCGGGTCAGCACCTTCGACCTGGCCGCCTCGGCCGCCCCGGTGACCTGGCTGAACGAGCATTTCCGCAGCGTGCCGCATCTGATCGGGTTCTCGGCCCGGCGGTTCTACGACGGCCGGATCTCGATCATGACGCGGACTCCGGCGGCCGACGCGGCGGACGCGATCGACGTGGTGCCGGTGACCGGGGACGAGGTTCCGGCGGCGGTCGCGGCGGTGGAGAAACTGGCCGCGGCCGGGTTCCGCAGCATCGGTGTGCTGACGCCGTTCCGGGCACAGGCCGACGCCCTGGAGAAGGCCCTGGTCGCGGCGTTCCGGGTGGAACGGATCGAGGAGCTGGGGCTGCGGGTCGGCACGGTGCACGCGTTCCAGGGCAGCGAGGCCGACGCGGTGGTGGTGTCGCTGGCCCTCACCGACGGTGACCCGGCCGGCCGCCGGCGTTTCGTCACCGACCCGCAACTGTTCAACGTGATGATCACCCGGGCCCGGCAGCGGCTGGTGGTGCTCAGTGCTCTGGGAACCGCCCCGGCCGGGTTGCTCGCCGATTTCCTGGGATACGCCACCGAGCCGCCGGACCGGGCGCTGCCGACGCAGGCGGCCCCGACCGGCTGGGCGGCCCGGCTGGCCACCGAACTGAACCGCCTGGAGGTGCCGGTCCGGCCGGGTTACCCGGTCGGTTCGTGGCGGCTCGACCTGTGTGTGGGCCCGCCGGAGTCGGCGGCCGGTGTGCTGTGCGGGGTCCACCCGGACGGCCCGGACGCCCATCTGGCCCGGCAGTCCGCCCTGCACCGGGCCGGCTGGCGGCTGGTGGACGCGTTCGGTTCCCAGTGGGGTGGCGACCCGCGGCGGGCGGCGCTGGAGATCGCCGCCCTGCTCAGTACGTGAGGTTTTCGCGGGTAGCGGCGACGACCTTCTCGACCAGGGCGATCCCGGCCTGTTTGCTGGTGTTGCCGTGCGAGAGCACGACGACCGAGACGTTGGTGGACCGGTCGTCGGAGACGAGGCGGCCGAGGGTGTTGACGATCCAGCGGCCGCCGTCGTCGCTGCGGCTGTCCCAGCCGTTCTTGACCGGGGCGTCCTCGCCGTCGCGGGCGGCGGACGGAACACCCCAGACCTGGTCGGCGTTCACGTTCGCCATCAGGTCGAAGGCGTACTGACGGCGGGCGACGGTGAGTTCGCTGGTGTCGCTGACCAGGTTGCCGAGCAGCCGGATCTGGTCGTCGGCGGTGGTCGTGGTCCGGCCCCACTCGCTGTCGACGGTGGTCTCCGTCATCCCGAGGCGCTGATCGCACGCGGTCAGCCCGGCGGCCGAGCCGATGCTGCCGAACAGTGCCGTGGTGGCGTCGTTGTCGCTGGCCCGGATCATCCGGTCGGCGCGGGTTCGTTCCTGCTCGGTCAGGGCTCGGTTCTGGTCCTGGGCGTGCAGCAGGACGCAGGCCAGGACCGACAGTTTGACGGCGCTGGCGGTCTCGAACCGGTCCGAGCCGCGGTAGGCGAAATCCTTGAGGTTCGCCTTGTCGAGGATCGCCACCGAGAAGTCCGGGGCGGTCTCGGCGATGTCGTCGAGGGCGTTCTCCAGCCGCCAGGCCTTGCGGGCCTCGGCGGTCAGCGGGGGCAGGACACCGGTCAGGACGAGGCCACCGGCCACGGCCAGGACCACCAGGACGGCAGCTAACGGGACAAGCAGCCTGTTTCGGAACATTCGCGATCTTCCTTCTCTCGCGGGACGCACGGAAGGCTACTGGAATGGCTGTCCCGGCGGTCTGGTGATCATCGGTAGCCGGGCGGTGAAGGTCGTCCCCACCCCCGCGGTGCTCTCCGCGTCCAGGCTGCCGCCCTGGTCGGCGATGATCCGGCGGGCGATCGTCAGGCCCAGCCCGGAGCCGCCGGTGGCCCGCTGCCGGGACAGGTCGGCGCGCCAGAACCGGTCGAAGACCCGGGACACCTCCTCGGCATTCATGCCGACGCCGGTGTCCCGGACGGTGAGGACCGCGTCCGGGCCGTCGCGGGTGACGCGCAGTTCGACGCGGCCGCCGGCGTCGGTGTAGCGGATGGCGTTGCTCATCAGGTTGCCGAGGACCTGCCGTATCCGGTCCGGGTCGGCGTACACCTCGACGGGCGCGGGCGCGTCGACCACCACGTCGATCCCGGCGGCCGCGGCGACGGCGCGGTGCGCGGTGGCGGTGGTGGCGGCGAGTTCGGACAGGTCGAGCGGTACCGGGTCGTATCCCAGTTCGCCGGCTTCGGCCTGGGCCAGGACCTGCAGGTCCTCCAGGATCCGCCGCTGCAGCAGGGTCTCCTCGTGCAGGGAGGCGAACAGTTCGGGGGTCGGTTCGATCACCCCGTCGGCCAGGCCCTCCAGGTATCCGCGCAGGTTGGACAGCGGGGTGCGCAGTTCGTGGGCGACGTCGGCGACCAGTCGCCGCTGGCGTTCCTCGCTGCGCTGCAGTGCCTCGGCCATCGCGTTGAACGCGCCGGAGAGGCGGGCCAGTTCGTCCTCGCCCCTGGTGGGCACCCGCACGTCGAGACGGCCGGCGGCCAGTTGCAGGCTGGCGCCGGTGAGCAGCCGGACCGGGCGGCTGACCCGGCGGGCGATCCAGGCGGTGCCGATGGCGGCGACGAGCAGCAGGCCGGCGGCCCCGAACAGGGCGGGCCGTTGCAACGGGGCGAGTTCGGTGTCCTGGCGGGCCCCGAAGAAGACCCGCACCGGGATCGCGGACGTGGTCACCGCCGCCCGGCTGAACCCGCTGTCGAGACACTCGCCGTACGCCTCGTAGGCCTGGTCGCATCCGGCGATCTCGTACCAGACCTCGTCGAGCCAGGAGTCGTCGGACAGAATCCGTTCGACGGTGGACTGCACGCAGCCGGGTTGCGCGGCGCGGCGTTCGCTGTCCAGATACGGCGACCGGCTCAGTATCAGCGACGGTGCGACGGTGCTCTTGTCGGCCATGCACCGCACCGAGGCGAGTGCGGCCCGGTACTGGGTGAGTTGCAGCAGTGCCCGGTAGGCCGGGTCGTCGCCGGTCGGGGTGACGTCGAACAGGCCGGCCGGCAGGTCGGGCCGGCTGCGCACAGGGAACCGGCCTTGCAGTCCGGTCTTGCGGAAGGCCTCGGCCTGCGGCGTGGCATCGGGGTTGCGCCGGGCGAGGACGGTGCCGCGCTGGTGCGCCGCGAAGACGGTCTCCTGGTCCAGGACGGGTTTGGCGTCGATGTCGGCGGGCAGCAGCTGGACCGGCCCGGCGGCACGGCCGTCGATGGTGTCGGAGTCGGCCAGTACCTCGTCGGATTCGCGGGTGACGATCCGGATGTGCAGGCCGGTCTTCTCGGCCTGCACGGCGGTCACCGAGTCGATGCCGTTCCACCGGCCGTTGAGTAGCCCGAAGGTCTGGACCGCTGCGACGATGTCGGCCTGGTGGCGGTCGCGAGCCTGTTCGGCGCGGGTCAGTTCGTGCCGGGTGAGGCTGAGGGTGAGCCAGGCGGTCGCCCCGATCGCGGTGCCGGTCACGACCAGCACGAGCAGGAAGATCCGCAGCCGGAAACTCACTGTTCGGCCATCCGGTAGCCACGGCCGTAGACGGTCTGCACGTACCGCGG
The DNA here is from genome assembly GCF_900104725.1 of Actinoplanes derwentensis. Lineage (NCBI taxonomy): Bacteria > Bacillati > Actinomycetota > Actinomycetes > Micromonosporales > Micromonosporaceae > Actinoplanes > Actinoplanes derwentensis. Next base: position 423,352 of record NZ_LT629758.1, on the reverse strand, counting down.
CTCGGCGGGGTTGATCTCGATCTTGCGGCGCAGGTTGACCACGTGCGCGTCGACGGTCCGCTCGGACACCTCGTTCTCGAAACCGAACGTCTTGTCCAGGATCTGCCCGCGGGTGAAGACCCGGCCTGGTTCGCGGGCGAGCAGTTCCAGGATGCCGAACTCCTTGGCGGTGAGCCGGACCGGGGATCCGCCCACCCGGACCTCGAACCGGGGTGCGTCGACCTCGATGTCGCCGACCCGCAGCACCTCGGAGGCCTCGTTGCCGCGGGTGCGGCGCAGCAGGGCCCGGATCCGGGCGGTCAACTCCCGGGGGCTGACCGGTTTGGCCAGGTAGTCGTCAGCGCCGATGTCGAGTCCGAGCAGCATGTCGCTCTCCCCGGAGCGGGCGGTGACCAGCAGGATCGCCACGTTCGCGAGGCCCCGGTCGGAGTCGGCGCGCAGGATCCGGCACACGTCGAGACCGTCGACCTCGGGCATCATCCAGTCCAGCACCAGCAGGTCCGGACGCCGGGCCCGGGTCTGCTCCAGAGCCGCGCGGCCGTTACCCACGGTCAGCACCTGATGGCCCTCGCGTTCCAGGTACAGGCGGATCAGCTGGGCGTGCTTGGGATCGTCGTCGGCTACCAGGATGCGGGCGGTCACGGTTCGTATTCTGACCGAGCCTGTCCAGGGGGCCAAGAAATGCGAGGAACCGATGAAGATCAGGTCCCGGAATCGTGCCGGGCCGATTCTCCTCAGCTTCCGCACAAGTTCTTCACAGGTCGATGTCTACGGTCGCCTCCTCGAATCCGAAAGAGGTGTTGCGATGTGTGGCCTGAGCGCTTTCGTCAGCAGCCGGCCCGACGCCGGCCCGCTGGACACCCTGTTCATGTCGGCTTTCTCCGACGCCCTGGCGACCTTGCACCACCGCGGTCCGGACGACACGCAGATAGTCACCGGTGACGGTTACGCGTTCGGTTTCAAGCGGCTCGCGATCATCGACCGGGAACACTCGGTGCAGCCGCTGCAGTACGCGGACCGCTGGACCGTGGTGTTCAACGGCGAGATCTACAACTACCAGGAGCTGCGGTCGGATCTGATCCGTCAGCACGGTGCCACGTTCGCGACCGACGGGGACAGCGAGGTGCTGGCGGCGGCGTTCCACTACTGGGGCGAGGCGGCCCTGCCGCGGCTGCGGGGCATGTTCGCGTTCGTGGCCTACGACCACCGCACCGGCACCCTGCACGCGGCCCGGGACGCGTTCGGCATCAAACCGCTCTACGTCCTGGAGACCGCCGACGGGCTGCACCTGGCCAGCGAACGCAAGGCCCTGGATCCGTTCGCGGCCCCGGCCGGTGCGGCGCTGGACACCGAGGCGGTCGCGCACTACCTGACGTTCCAGTTCGTGCCCGACCCGATCAGCCTGCACCGGCACATCCGGCGGCTGCCGCCGGGCCACCGGCTGGTCTGGACCCCGGGTGGCGGGGTGCGGCTGCACCGCTGGTTCAAGCCGTCGCTGCGGCCGTTGCGGGTGCAGCCCGAGGTGGCGTACCAGGCGATCCAGGACGCCCTGACCAACAGCGTCCGCAAACACATGCACGCCGAGGTGCCGGTCGGCACGTTCCTGTCCAGCGGCATCGACTCGTCCGCGATCGCCGCCCTGGCGGCCCGGCAGAAGCCGGATCTGCACGCGTTCACCGCCGGGTTCGCCGCCCAGGGCTACTCGGAGATCGAGATCGCCCAGGACACCGCCGACCAGCTCGGCATCCGGCTCACGCCGACGGTCGTCACCGACGAGGACGTCCTCGCCCACCTGCCCCGGATCATCCAGCTTCTGGACGACCCGGTGGCCGACCCGTCGCTGATCCCGCTGTACTTCCTGGCCCGGACCGCGTCCCGGTACGTGACAGTGGTGCTCTCCGGTGAGGGCTCCGACGAACTGTTCGGCGGCTACACGATCTACCGGGAACCACTGTCGCTGGGCGGTGTCGAGAAGCTGCCGGCCGGAATGAAGCGCGGCTTGAAACACCTGGCCGAGGTGCTGCCCGAGGGGGTGCGGGGCCGGTCGTTCCTGGAGCGCGGCACCACCCCGATCGAACAGCGCTACTACGGCAACGCGCGGAACTTCACCCCCGAGGAGAAGGCCCGGCTGATGCGGTTCACCGCACAACCCCACACCACGATCACCGGCCCGTTGTACGCCGAGACCGCCGACGTGGACGACGTGGCCTCGATGCAGTACGTCGACCTGCACACCTGGCTGCCCGGCGACATCCTGGCCAAGGCCGACCGGATGTCGATGGCGCACAGCCTGGAACTGCGGGTGCCGTTCCTGGACCAGCAGGTCTACGCGGCCGCCGCCGGCCTGCCGACCGAGCTGAAGCTGCCGCACGGCTCCCAGGTCACCAAACACGCGCTGCGGGAGGCGATGAAGGGCATCGTCCCCGAGTCGGTACGCTCGGCCCGCAAGCTGGGTTTCCCCACCCCGACCCGGTTGTGGCTGCGCGGCCCGATCGGCGACTGGGTGGACCACCTGCTGGCCACCTCGCAGACCGGGCACCTGCTCGACCTGGAGTACGCGCGGGGACTGCTCGCCGAGCACCGGGCCGGCGACCACGACCGGTCCCGCAAGGTCTGGACGGTGGCGATGTTCTGCCTCTGGCACGCGATCGCGGTCGAGAAGTCGATCGTCGTGGCACCGCCGGAACTGCCCGCGCCCCGCCCCGGTTCCGTCATGATCGGCGGGTGACCGGTCAGCAGCGCACCCTGGACGCGGCGGCCGCCGACGCACGGTCGCCCGCCTGGGACGTCGTCTGGAACGACAGCTGCGACCAGGGGTTCGCGTTCGCCGGCAGCGAGCGGCTACTGCCGTGGCTGGCCCGGGTCTGCACCGATTTCACCCCCACCGACCGGGAACGGCCGCTGGTGCTGGCCGGTTTCCTGGCCCTGGACGCCGACGACCGCGGCCGGTTCACCGACGAGATCACCGCGCTGCGGCTGCTGACCCGGCAGAACCTGGAGTTCGGGGCCTCGGACGCCCGGATGTTCGTCTACCTGCAGCAGGCCGTCCTCGGGCTGGACGGCGACGAGACCTGGGGCCGCAGCCTGGACCAGCTCAGCGACGGCGAAGCCGACGTGGCCTGCCCGTGCTGCGACGGCGAACAGCTGATCTCCCTGGATCCGGGCGACTCCGCCGTCACGCCCGCGCTGACCGCCCCGCTCGCCACCCGGCTGCACGCCGAGTCCCTGACCGCCGGTTTCCCCGAGGTGGCGTCCGCGGTCGGCCTGCTGTTCGGCCACCTCGACTGCCCCGCGTGCGGCACCCCGTTCGACATCCCGTCCGCCCTGACCCGTTAGCCGCGGGGCGGGCCCGTTAGCCGCGGTAGGGCGGGGCCACGCCCCAGCCCCAGTGCGGCACCGGGGCGTCGGCCGGTGGGGTGGCGCCGGGCTGCGAGTTGGCCAGGGCGAGCCGGGTGCCCCACTCCAGGTAGCCGGTGAAGGCCGCCCGGAACTCCGGGTCGTCCGGCAGGCCGGCCTCGTCGGCGGCGTCCAGCAGCAGGTTCACCCAGCGGCGGCGCTGCGGTTCGGTGATGGCCAGGCCCCGGTGGTGGCCGAGCATGTGCGGGTATCCGCCGCGCTCGCCGGTGTAGCGGGCCGGGCCGCCGAACACCTCGGCCAGCCACATCGCGACGAACCGGGGATGACCCTGGTCCATGTGCGCGAAGAGCGGGCCGATCACGTCGTCGGCGGCGACCTTGGCGTAGAACAGGCCGGTCAGCTGCTCGAACGCCGCGGTGCCGCCGGCCCACTCGTACAACGTCGGGATCGCGCCTCCGGCGCCCCGGACCGGGGTCGGCTCGTAGTGGCGCATCTCCTCGATCGCCGCGATGTACGGGCGGATCTCGGCGAGGAACGCCGGGAACAGGTCTCCCCCGCGGAAACCCGTCAGGTGGTCCTCGGGCGAGGTCCAGGTGATGCGCAGAATGTAGGCGCCGGGCTCGTCGGCGCAGCGGCTCAGCTCGTAGTCGACACACTGCGGCGCCCGTGCGAGCAGTTCCGCGGCTCGAGTGTAGGCCTGCTCGAAGGCGCCGGTGTCATCGGGGATCCGGTATCGGATGTACTCGACCGTCATGCGTCCAACATAGACCCTGAAACCCGGTAATCATGTAATCAAATGACAGCGCCGATGATTTCCGGCGATGCCGCCGGTCTGCCCACCATGGCGGTCTTCGTGGTCGGGGCGACCATCCGGCGGACGGACATTCCCGCACTGTGCGCGGCCCTCGCCGCTCTGCTGCGCGAGTGTCCCGGCGACGGCGAGGTGACGTGTGACGTCAGCCGGGCCCCGGCGGCCGTGGTGACGGTCGAGGCCCTGGCCCGGCTCCGGCTGACCGCCCGCCGGCACGGCCACCGGATGTCGATCCACCACGCCGGTCCCGCCCTGCGCGAGCTGATCATCCTGCTCGGGCTGGACGGGACCCTGCTCTCCGGTCAGCCGTTCGGGGAGGCGCAGGCGCTCTCAGGTCAGCCGTTCGGGGAGGCCGAACAGGGGGAACAGGCGGGCGGTGTCGAGGAAGCTGTTGACTGACGCGATCCGGCCGTCCGCGATCTCCAGGACGATCAGCGCCCACGAGGCGTGCCCGCCGTCCGGGTCGGGGCGGTACTGGCCGAAGGCCGGCAGCCCGTTGGCGATCGTCGGGAACAACCGCGACCCACGGCAGCCGATGCCGGTGCCGGCCATCCACGCGGTGATGTGCTCGGGACCGCGCAGCCACAGCGCCAGCGGCGGCATCGACAGGGTCGCGTCCTCGTGCAGGAGAGTGGTCAGGGCACTGAGGTCGTACGCCTCGAAGGCTTTGACGTAACGTCCCAGCAGCTCCCGCTGCCCGGCGTCCAAGGGCTGGTAGGCGTCCCCGGCCGACGGGGTGGCCGCGGCCAGGGTGGCGCGGGCCCGCTGCAGGGCGCTGTTGATCCCGGCCACCGACGTGCCGAGCAGGTCGGCGGTCTCCTGCGCCGACCACGCGAGCACCTCCCGCAGGATCAGCACGGCACGTTGTCTGGCCGGCAGATGCTGCAGGGCGGCGACGAAGGCCAGCCGGATCGACTCCCGTTCGGCGATCAGGCGCGCCGGGTCGGAGCCTTCGGGAAGCACCTTCTCGTCCGGGATCGGGCCCACCCAGATCTGCTCCGGGTGGATCGCGCCGGGGTCGGTGGCGTGGCCGGAGCCGGCCGGTCCCAGGTCCATCGGGCGGACCCGGCGCTGAGCGGCGTCGGCCATGGTCAGGCACACGTTGGTGGCGATCCGGTAGAGCCACGACCGCAACGACGAGCGCCCCTCGAAGCTGTCGTGGCCACGCCAGGCCCGGATCAGGGTCTCCTGGACGGCGTCCTCGGCTTCGAACGCCGAACCCATCATCCGGTAGCAGTAGCCGGTCAGCTCGGGCCGGAACCGCTCCAGTTGCGTCTCGATGGCTTCGCTCACCCGACGGAATCTAGTACGGATTCGCCGTGATGCCACCGATGAGTTCCGGCGCGCGTGATGGTCTACCCGTCAGAGCACTCGATGAGGGAGAACGCACATGAGCTACGCCGAGGTCAACGGCATCGATCTCTACTACGAGATTCACGGTACGGGTGAGCCGGTGATCCTCTTGCACGGTGGTCTGGGCTCGGGTGAGATGTTCACGCCGATGCTGTCCGACTTCACCGCGCGTCATCAGGTGATCCTGGTGGATCTGCAGGGGCACGGCCGGACCGCCGACATCGACCGGCCGATCGACCTGCAGGACATGGCGCGGGACGTGGCCGCGCTGATCGACCACCTGGGCCTGGTGAAGCCGGACGTCGTCGGCTTCTCCCTCGGCGGTGGTGTCGGCCTGCGCCTGGCGATCCTCGCGCCGGAGAAGATCGGCCGCCTGGTGTCGGCGGCGGCCGGGATCCGGCGGAGCGCCGGCTTCCCGGACATCCTGGAGCAGCAGAAGCAGGTCAACGCCGCGTCCGCTGAGTTCATGAAGGACACCCCGATGTACGAGCTGTACCAGCGGGTCGCGCCCCGCCCGGGGGACTTCCCACGCCTGCTCGACAAGATCGGTGAGTCGATGCAGCGCGACTACGACCTGACCGAGGAGGTCCGCGGCCTCCAGGTCCCCACGCTGATCGTCGGCGCCGACGCGGACATGGTGCCCACCAGCCACTTCGTGGAGATCTTCAACCTGCTGGACGGCGGACTGCGCGACGGCGGCTGGGACCGCGGCGGCCGTCCCAAGGGCGGTCACGCGCTGGCCATCATCCCCGGCACCACCCACTACGACCTGCTGGACTCCCCACTGTTCGCCCCGGTGGCACTGTCCTTCCTCGATCAGGCCGACTGATCGCGGAGCGACGCGAGGCGGGCGGTGGCGTCCCGTAGGACGGGGGTCTGCTTACAGAAGGCGAAGCGGACCAGGGACTCGCCGGCCGCCTTGTTGTCGTAGAAGACCGCGGACGGGATGGCGACGACGCCGCAGCGGGACGGCAGGTCGCGGCAGAACGTCAGGCCGTCGACGCCCAGGTGGCTCACGTCGGCGGTGATGAAATAGGTGCCGCGCGGGACGTACACCCGGAAGCCGGCTTCGGTCAGGCCGGTGGCCAGCAGGTCGCGGCGGGCCTGGTGGGAGGCGCGCAAGCCGGTGTAGAAGTCGGGGCCGAGGGTGTCCAGGGCGTCGGCTACCGCGTACTGGAAGGGCCCGCCGTTGACGTAGGTCAGGAACTGTTTCGCGGAGCGGACGGCGGCCAGCAGCGGCGGAGCGGCCAGCGCCCAGCCGATCTTCCAGCCGGTCACCGAGAACGTCTTGCCGGCCGAGCTGATCGACACCGTGCGGTCGCGCATGCCGGGCAGGGTGGCCAGCGGGATGTGTTCGGCGACGTCGTAGACCAGGTGCTCGTACACCTCGTCGGTGATCACCACCAGGTCGTGTTCGATCGCGACCGTGGCGACGGCGGTCAGTTCGGCGCGGGTCAGGACGGCGCCGGTCGGGTTGTGCGGGCTGTTGATCAGCAGGATCCGGGTGCGCGGGGTGACCGCGGCGCGCAGCGTGTCCACGTCCAGGGCGAACGCGGGCGGGTGCAGGGTCACCGGCACCCGCCGGGCGCCGGCCATCGCGATGCAGGCGGCGTACGAGTCGTAGTACGGCTCCAGGGCGATCACCTCGTCACCGGGGTTGAGCAGCCCGAGCAGGGCCGCCGCGATGGCCTCGGTGGCGCCCGCGGTGATCAGGACCTCGGTGTCCGGGTCGTACGAAAGGCCGTAGTGCCGTTGCCGGTGCCCGGCGACCGCCTGACGCAACTCGGGAATGCCGGGGCCGGGCGGGTACTGGTTGCCCTTCCCGGTCAGGATCGCGTCGGCGGCCGCCCGCAGCAGGCTCGCCGGCCCGTCGGTGTCGGGGAACCCCTGACCGAGATTGATCGATCCGGTGGCGACCGCGAGCGCCGACATCTCGGCGAAGATGGTCGTCCCGAACTCGGCCAGGCGTTCGTTGCGCAACGGTCCCCCTAGGAAACGTATTCGCGGAGATGCTGAGCCGTCACCGTATCGGCTTGCTCTACCAGCCGGGTAGGAGTGCCGGTGAACACGACCCGGCCGCCGTCGTGCCCGGCACCCGGCCCCAGGTCGATGATCCAGTCGGCGTGCGCCATCACCGCCAGGTGATGTTCGATGACCACGACGGTGTTGCCGCTGTCGACGAGCCGGTCCAGCAGGGCCAGGAGCTGGTCGACATCGGCCAGGTGCAGGCCGCTGGTGGGTTCGTCGAGCAGGTAGGTGGCGGCGCCGCTGCCCATGTGGACGGCGAGTTTGAGACGCTGCCGCTCGCCGCCGGACAGGGTGTTGAGCGGCTGCCCGAGGGTGATGTAGCCGAGCCCGACCGCGGACAGCCGTTCCAGGATGGTGCGGGCCGCCTTCTCGGTGAAGAACTCCACCGCCTCGCTGACCGGCATGGCCAGGACCTGGCTGATGTCCCGGTCCCGCAGCTTGTATTCCAGGACCCGGGCGGTGAACCGGCGGCCCTCGCACTCCTCACAGACGGCGGCCACCCCGGCCATCATCGCCAGGTCCATGTAGACCAGGCCGATGCCCTTGCAGTGCGGGCAGGCCCCTTCGGAGTTGGCGCTGAACAGGGCGGGTTTGACCTTGTTGGCCTTGGCGAAGGCGGCCCGGACGGCGTCGAGCAGGCCGGTGTAGGTGGCCGGGTTGCTGCGCCGGGAACCACGGATCGCCGACTGGTCGACGACGATCACGTTCTCCTGCCGTGGCAGCGAGCCGTAGATCAGCGAGCTCTTGCCCGATCCGGCGACGCCGGTGACCACGGTCAGCACGCCGGTGGGGATGTCCACGTCGACATCCCGCAGGTTGTGCTTCTTGGCGGCGCGAATGGAGATTTGTCCGGTCTTTTCTCTGGCCACCTTTTTGATCTCGACCCGATGCCCCAGATAACGACCGGTCAACGTGGAAGAGGCCCGCAGATCAGAGACGGTGCCCTCGAACTGGACCTGACCACCCGCCGGCCCCGCCCCCGGGCCGATGTCGACGACATGATCGGCGATCGCGATCGTCTCCGGCTTGTGCTCCACCACCAGGACCGTGTTCCCCTTGTCCCGCAACCGCAGCAGCAGGCCGTTCATCCGCTGGATGTCGTGCGGGTGCAGGCCCACCGTCGGCTCGTCGAAGACGTAGGTGATGTCGGTCAGACTGGACCCCAGGTGCCGGACCATCTTGACCCGCTGCGCCTCCCCACCGGACAGGGTCCCCGACTCCCGGTCCAGCGACAGGTAACCGAGACCGATCTCGACCAGCGAATCCAGGGTCTGCCGCAGCGTCGCCACCACCGGGCCGACGGCCGGCGCGGTGATCCCGGACAGGAACGACGCGAGATCGCTGACCTGCATGGCCGAACACTCGGCGATGTTGCGGCCGTCGATACGCGAGGCCAGCACCGCCGGTTTCAGCCGGGCGCCGCCGCAGTCGGGACACGGCGCGAAGGTGGCGGCCCGGTCGATGAAGGCCCGGATGTGGGGCTGTGCCGACTCACGGTCCTTGGCCAGGTACATGCGCTGCACCTTGACCACGAGTCCCTCGTACGTCGTGTTGATGCCGTTGACCTTGACCTTGGTCGCCGCCCGGTGCAGGAAATCGTGCAGCTCCTGCTCACTGAACCCGCTGATCGGCTTGTCCGGGTCGAACAGCCCGGACTCGGCGAAGCCGCGCACATACCAGCCGTCCACCGCGAAGTTCGGGACGGTGATCGCACCCTCGTTGATCGACTTCGACCGGTCGACGAGCTGATCGAGGTCCAGCGTCGACACCCGGCCGAGCCCCTCACACCCCGGGCACATGCCCTCGGCGTTGAACGAGTAGGCAAGCGCACTGCCCGCACCCGGCACACCGAGACGACTGAAAATGATCCGGAGCAGCGTGTACGCGTCGGTCGCGGTCCCGAGCGTGGAACGGGCGTTGGCACCCATCCGCTCCTGATCGACCACGATCGCGGCGCTCAGATTGTGCAGCGCGTCCACGTCCGGCCGGGCCGGGCTGCCCATGAACGACTGGAGGAACGCGGAGTACGTCTCATTGATCATCCGCTGGGACTCGGCCGCGATGGTGCCGAACACCAGCGACGACTTGCCGGAACCGGAGACGCCGGTGAAAACCGTCAGGCGCCGCTTCGGAATGTCGAGCGAGACGTTGCGGAGATTGTTCTCCCGGGCCCCGCGGACCTGAATGACATCGTGGCTGTCTGCACTGTGCTTGTTCAAACCATGGGTCACGCAGCGACACTAGTAGCGATTACGGCCGGAAACTGACCGTTAGCCCGCGCGGCGCCGAGCCCGGCGAGCCGCCAGCTCGTCACCCTCCGCCGACCGCTGCGGCACGTCGACCCCGACCGGCTGCGGGCCCATGGCCGGCTCCGACGGCAGGTGCGACAGCGAACCCTGGATCTCCTTGAACGCACCGCCGATCGCGATCCCGAACACGCCCTGACCGCCCTGGAGCAGGTCGACGACCTCCTCGGGAGACCGGCACTCATACACCGTCGTCCCGTCGGATATCAGCGTGATCTCCGCCAGATCGTCCACCCCGCGCGAGCGCAACGTGTCGATCGCCCGGCGGATGTTCTGCAACGACACCCCGGCGTCCAGCAGTCGTTTCACGACCTTGAGGACGACCAGATCACGGAAGGAGTAGAGACGTTGCGTCCCCGAACCCGACGCGTCCCGGACACTCGGCACCACCAGCGTGGTCCGAGCCCAGTAATCGAGCTGACGGTAACTGATCCCGACCGCCTGACACGCGGTCACTCCCCGATATCCGACTTCCCCGTCCTCGCCGACGAGTGGGCCTTCAAGAGGTTGCTCGTGCACGCGACTACCTCCCCGCGCCCATGATCAAAATCTAGGCGGTGTGCCGGTTCACCTGGACTTCACGAGCGTATATCTCAACCGTGGCCGAAACATGGAGGTAACCGCTCGACACGCCGCTTACGGGCTAAGCGTTGCCGTCGATGTCAGCCCGCGAAGTCCTCAGGCCTGACCTGGTCGAGGAACTCGCGGAATTTCTCCACCTCGTCCTCCTGCTCATCGGGGATCACGATACCGGCCTCGGTGAGCACCTGGTCGGCACAACGGATCGGCGCACCCACCCGCAGCGCCAGGGCGATCGAGTCACTCGGCCGGGCCGACACCCGGAGGTTGTCACCGATCAGCAGGTCGGCGTAGAAGACGTTGTCCTTCAGCTCGGTGATCTCCACCGCTTTCAACGGCGCCTTCAGCGCCGCCAGGATGTCCCGCAGCAGATCATGGGTCAACGGCCGAGCCGGCTTGACCCCCTGCTGCTCGTAAGCGATGGCGGTCGCCTCGACCGCCCCGATCCAGATAGGCAGGTAGCGGTCTCCGTCGACCTCCCGCAGCAACACGATCGGCTGGTTACTGGGCAGCTCCACCCGGACCCCGACCACGCTCAGCTCGCGCACCGCCGCCTCCGTGTCGTCCGTTTCGTGTCGTCAGTTTCGTTCGGTACGACCGTTTTGACATTGCCGCCCGTACCTGCACGTTACACGCACACCACCGGTGCCTGATCCGTGCGGCGACGGGTTCAGCGACCCAGCTCGCCCCGGAGACCGGAGCGCACCAGAGCCGCGTGCAAACGCTGCGAGAGCGCCTGCAGCTCACGTGCGGTATCAGCGGCCCGCGCCCGGGCCGCCGGGTCGTGCTGACGCGCCATCGGCGCCAGCAACTGTGTGAACAGCCCCACCTCACGGTCCGCGGCATTGCGGAACGCCCGCAGGTGCCGAACCTCCAGACCGAACCGGTGGAGACCGACCACAGCCTCCACGATGATCACCTGGTCGGCGTCGTACCACCCCGGAGGGCGGGCGACGACCAGGCCGGTCTGCTCCAGCTCGGCCAGGATGGCCTCGTCGACACCGGTCCGCTCCAGCAGATCCGCCTTCGGGATCCGGGCGTCCGCCGGATCCCTGGCCTGCTGCGCGCCCACCGCCACCAGCGTGGGCCGCTGCGGAGCCGGCGGCTCCAGCTCCATCCGGTCCAACTGCTCCCGGATCACCCGCAACGGCAGGTACTGATCCCGCTGCGCGGTCAGCACGAACCGCAGCCGGGCCACGTCGTTCCACGAGTACTTCCGGTACCCGGAGGCGGTGCGTTGCGGGTCGACCAGACCCTCCGCCTCCAGGAACCGCAACTTGGAGATCGTGGTGTCGGGGAACTCGGTGCGCAGATGTGCCAGCACCTCCCCGATGCTCATCAGCGCAACGTCACGCCCGTCCTGAGGACGCGAAGCCCCCGGGTCACGCGCTGCCGCCCCCGACGCCGTCACGCCCGGCCCTCGCCCTCCGGTCGCGGACCGGCGATGAACACCAGACGGAACTTGCCGATCTGGACCTCGTCGCCATTGCTGAGGGTCGCGGCTTCAACCCTTTCGCGGTTCACATACGTACCGTTGAGGGAGCCGACGTCGCGGACGGTGAAGACACCACTGTCCCGGTGGAACTCGGCGTGGCGGCGCGACACCGTCACGTCGTCGAGGAAGATGTCACTGTCCGGGTGCCGTCCGCTGGTCGTCACGTCGTGATCGAGGAGGAACCGGGCACCCGCGTTGGGGCCGCGGCGCACCACGAGCAGAGCCATCCCCGGGGGGAGCGAACCGGCCATCCGGCTCGGAACCACGTCCGTATCGGGTCCCTCCAGCACCTCGTCGAGGGCGCCAAGGTTCAGCGTGGACGTGACGTCGAGCGGGGGGAACTCGTCGTCTGGGCGCGTCATGGACCACCTCACGGATCACAGTTGGTCGTCGCCTCCCGGCATGGGCGGCGACGGTGCAGCCCGGCCGGAGCCATTCGGCCCGACGCACGACTATCGGTTTCAAAGGAATAACAGTTCTTCGTGTGCTCCGCGAGCCTAGTCAGCGCGAATATCGCTGAGCAACCAGACTCGCGGGGGAACGAATGGACGGGCATAAAAATGCCCCTCGGCGTCAGCTTTCGGTCAGCGCACGATACGCCGCGGCGTCAAGCAGTGCCGACACCGAAGCCGGATCCTCCGGCGCGATCTCGACCAGCCAGCCGGCCGCGTACGGCTCGCCGTTGATGATCTCCGGCTCGTCGGTGAGTGTGGCGTTCTTCGCCACCACCGTGCCGGCGATCGGCGCGTAGATCTCCGAGACGCTCTTGGTCGACTCGATCTCGCCGAGCGAGTCACCCGCCTGCACCACCGTGCCCTCGTCGGGCAACTGCACGTAGACGATGTCACCCAGGGCGTCCTGCGCGAAATGGGTGATGCCCACCCGCACGGGCCCACTGCCGTCACCGGCGATCCACTCGTGCTCCGCGGTATACCGCAGATCCTCAGGAATCAACGTCTTCCTCCGTTAATCACGAAACCGGACGCGCGTATCGCAAGGCCGCTGCCTTGCGAACCACCGTCACCTCGACCGTGGAACGCGAGTCCATGGTCACGCTACCGCCGTCTGTCTTCACCGACGCCACCACCCCGCCCGGGATCTGCAGCGCCGTACTCATCGTTTCCGGCGGGCCGATCACCAGAAGGTGGAACGGGCCCGTCAGTCGTTCACCGTCGGCGATGATGCCACCGCCGGAAGCATCCACGAAGAAACTCGACGCGACCACCCGCACCGCGGCCCCGTTCGCCCCGTTCAACTGCATCACCTCGCCACCGGCACCGCGCAGTTCCTGCACCGCGTTCAGCACGTCCGAAGCCCGCACCTCCCGCAAGGCGATGTCCAGACCGGGACCCCGCCCCGGAACCGTACCCGCCAACAGGCCCAGCTCACGGCTGCGCTGCTCGGCTTCGGCCCGCGCCGCCTCACGGCCCGCCACACCCGACGTGAGCTGCTGTTTACTCTGCTCCAGGGCCTGGATCTCGGCCAGCAGACGGCTGTCCTGCGCCTCCAGATCACTCAGGATCCGGACCAGGTCCTCCTGCCGCGCCGCGGACAGCCCGTCGTCAGCGTCGTTGCTGCGCAACTGCACCACCAGCGTGAACCCCAGCAACGCCAGCAACACCCAGATCAGGGTCCCCGCCGGAGCCGGCCGCCGACGTGCCGGGCGAGCAAGATCACTTGTGTCGGGGTCGCCGGAAATCGACGGATCGGGTGACGTGCTGTTCGTCTCCTCCGCCTTCGGCGGCTCAAGATCATCGGGGAGTACGGGCACCGTCGGCTCGCCGTCCTCAGCGACCACCGGGTGCTCACCCGTGAACTCACGTTCCGGGACCGTCCGGTGCTCACCCGTGAACTCACGTTCCGGGACCGTCCGGTGCTCACCCGTGAACTCACGTTCCGGGACCGTCCGGTGTCCACCCGTGACACCACGCAGAGCAGCCGTCGGCTCCTCGTCGTCGTCCGCGCGCCGTCCGGTGTCGTCAGTCATCGCCTTACCTATGCCCTGAACAGATGGCGTCGAATTGCCGCGACATTACCGAAGATCCGCACACCGAGTACCACCACGACACCCGTCGACAGCTGACCGCCCACCCCGAGCTGGTCGCCCACATACACGATCAGGGCGGAGACCAGCACGTTCGAGATGAACGACACCACGAACTGCTTGTCGTCGAAGATCCCGTCCAGTTTGGCCCGTACCCCACCGAACACCGCGTCCAGCGCCGCCACCACCGCGATCGGCAGGTACGGCACCAGTTCCGGTGGCACGGCCGGTTCGAACACGATGCCCAGCAGAACGCCCGCGAGCAGGGCGAGTACGGCGATCATCGGCCGCCTTCCGTCACAGAGGTATCAGGAACCGGCCCACCCGAAACGGCGGCCGAAGGCCCCACATTCGGCTGCGCGGACCGCAGTTTGAGGTCCGTCGCCGCCTCCAAGGTCACGTCCTTGGCCTTCGCCGCCTCGAACGAGATCCCGAACCGGGACGTCAGCAGATCGAAGAACTGTCCCGCGTAGCCCTTACGAAAATCGTCCGCCAGACCGGACGGGCCGATCGCGAGGATCTGGTACGGCGACGCCACCGGCCGCACGTCCACCAGGATCGCCTCACCCGCCTGCCGGATCCGCGACGTCGCCGTCAGCCGCTGACCGTTGATCGTGATGGCCTCGGCACCCGCCTCCCACAGCGCGTTCGCCGCCAGCTGCAGATCGGTGTCCTTGACCTGCGCCTCGGTCCGCCGTTCGCCGGTCACCGCGTTCACCGACGTCGGCCCGTCCATCAGCGTCACCAGAGCGCCGGAGCCACGGACCTTCGCCATCCCGGTGATCGCCTCCAGGTCCCGCAACTGAGCCACCGCCGCGCCACCCAGCTCGCTCTCCCGCAGCGCCGCGACCTCACCGGCCAGGTTGTCGGCCTTGCTCTGCAGGCGCTCGGTCTCGGCCCGCCGGTTCTGGATCTGGCCGATCAGCGTGTCCCGGGCCTGGGTGCGGGCCGGAGCCTCGTCCACCGTCTTTCTGTACGCCACCACCAACAGAAAGCCGATCACCAGCAGAGTCACCGCGGCAGCGGAGGCGGCCAGCCGGCGGCGGGTCCCGGTCCGCGGGCCATCGACCGCCCGCCGGGCCGCGGCGTCGGCGTAACCGGGGTCGAGCGGGTTCTGGAACAGCGCGGTCAGGAAGTCCGGCCCGTAGGTCCGTTTACCGCTGGTCTTGCCGTCCGGGTCCGGCGGCCCTTCGGGGGCCATCCCGACCGCGGCGAGCCCGTCCACGACGGGCCGCAGCGGGTCGGTCACGACGATTCCTCGCGGTCGGCCCGGATCACCCGGTAGGCCTGGACGATGTAGAGGAAGCAGGCGCACCAGTAGAGCCCGAGCGCCCACCAGGCCAGCCCCCAGCCGAGCGGCACCGCCCACCCGCCGACCGACGGCACCGCCTGCGACAGCAGGATGATCGGGAACGCGGCGAGCAGCAGGAACGTGCCGGTCTTACCGACGTAGTGCACCGGCGGCGGGCCGTAACCCCGGCGCCGCAGCACCAGCAGCACCACGCCGAGCACCGCCTCCCGGGCCAGCAGTGCCCCGGTGAGCCACAGCGGCACCACCTCACGCACGGTGAACCCGATCAGGGTCGCCAGGATGTAGAGCCGGTCCGCGAACGGGTCCAGCAGCTCACCGAGGCGGCTCACCGAGTTCATCCGGCGGGCGATGTAGCCGTCCACCCAGTCGGTCGAACCGCCGATCGCCAGGACGATCACCGCCGCCACGTCCTGCTCGACACCGAGCAGCAGCCAGAGGAAGAGCGGGACACCGAGCAGGCGGCCGAAGCTGATCGCGTTGGGCAGGGTCCAGATCCGGTTGGAGGACTCGATGGACGGCGCAGGTTGCTGCGACATCGCGACTTCCTCTCCCCCTCGGCCGAGGCCCCCGCCCGGCTCGCGCGTGGACCGGGGCGGTTGTGCAGTGATGACCGCTGTGCAGTCAGGACCTCGATGCACTCATGTCCCGGTCGCTCGCCGAGCAACTATAACCAGCCGCGTCCTCTCACCCGACGCGCAGTCACACCGGCCACACTCCCTAGTTCATCCTAGGAGGCTAGCCTTCGGCTCGGAGCCGGTCAGCGGCGGCCCCGTCTGGCCCGCACGTAGTCGTCGATCACGTACCGGCCCAGCTCCGCCGCGTCCGGGCTGAACACCCGGCCACCGTTGCGTTTGGCCACCCCGCCGACGAACCGTTGCAAGCCCGGATCCTCGCCCAGCATGAACACGTTGAGGGTGGCCCCGTACCTGGTCAGCAGGTCGACCTCGTGCACGGTGGCGGCGACCGTCTCGGCCATCGGCGGCCACCAGAAGACCGCCTCACCACCGTCCTCCAGATGCGCGGTCGGTTCACCGTCGGTGACCACCAGGATCACCGGCTCGGCACCCGGATGCCGGCGCAGATGGCGGGCGGCGAGTTTCAGGGCGTGCTGCAGGTTGGTGCCCTTCTCCATCGTCGGCTCGATCGCCGCCAGCTCACCCTGACTCAGGTTCTGGGCGTGCAGGCCGAAGCCGATGATCTGCAGGGCGTCCTGCGGGTATTTCGTGGCGACCAGATGCGACAGCGCGAGCGCGGTCTGTTTCATCGGGCCCCAGCGGCCGTCCGCGTACATCGAATAGGAGAGGTCCACACACAGGGCCACCGCCGCGGACGACCGGCGCTCCGTCTCGGCGATCTCGAAATCCTCCGGAGCCAGCCGTACGGGTGACACCACGGTCCGGCCCGCGGCACTGCGGCGCACCGCGTTCCCGATCGTGCGCACCACGTCGAGCGGCTGGTCGTCGCCGAACTCCCAGCGCCGGGACGAACCGATCAGGTCACCGGCGGCACCGGCGTCGCGGGTGTCGTGCCCGCCCCGTTTCCCGGCGACGTCGGAGAAGATCGACGACAGGGCACTCTGCCCCAGCCGGCGCAGCGCTTTCGGGGACAGGGTCAGCCCGTCCGCGTCCCGCTGCACCCAGCCCTGGCGGCGCAGTTCCCGTTCGAGTTCACGCAGCCGGCGCAGGTCGTCGGCGGCACCCCGGCCGAGCTGCCGTTCGACCGCTTCCACGTCGACGTCGTCGAGGGTGGCGCCCGGATGGTCCTGGCCCAACTGGTCGATCAGTTCGTCCAGGTCGGCGATCTCGCCGAGGGCTGACGCGGCGTCGCCGTAACCCAGGTCGGCGGGCCCGCGCATCCGCTCGCCGCGTCCCCAGTTGAGGTTCGGGCGCAGCGACCGCAGGTTGTCGCTCAGGTCACCGAGCTGCCCGCGCAGCGGCCCGTCACCGAGAGCCTGATCCATCAGCCCCTGCAGCTCCTCGCGCTGCTGCGGGCTCAGCGACCGCATCAGCCGCTCGGCGGCGGCGGCCTGCCGGGCCAGCGAGTCGATCAGCTCGTCCACGTTGCTCGGGCCGTCCGGGAAGAACCGGCCGTGCTCGTCCATGAACGCGCGGAAGGCGTCGCCGGTGTCCTCCCCGCGGGCATGCTTGCCGAGCAGGTCGTTCAGGTCGGTCAGCATCGCCGACACGTCGGCCATGTCACCCTGCTGCAGCGC
This sequence comes from Actinoplanes derwentensis, assembly GCF_900104725.1. NCBI lineage: Bacteria > Bacillati > Actinomycetota > Actinomycetes > Micromonosporales > Micromonosporaceae > Actinoplanes > Actinoplanes derwentensis. The sequence goes on along the minus strand of NZ_LT629758.1, from coordinate 405,855 downwards.
CTGTTTCATGCCGGCGAACCGCTGCTCCACCACCTCCTGCCGGAGCCCGTCGAGGATCTGCTGGTAGATCTGCCGGGCCTCGTCGGAGGCCCATCGGTAACCGGCGAGTTCCCCGACGGCCTGGGAGACCGACCGGGGCAGGCTGTCCAGCACGGTCTCGCTGAACCGGGCCGCGTCGTCGTCGCGGGCGGTCAGCGCGTCCCGCTCGGCGGCGAGCGCCTGGTCCAGCATCTGCCGGGCCCGGGTGACCGCCCCGTCCAGGTTGCCCCGGCGCAGCGCGTCCCGGCGCAGGCGCCGGGCCCGTTCCCGCAGCGCGTCCAGCCCCAGCCCGTCGCGGGGGCCACGCCGGATCAGGTCCCGCAGTGCGTCGCGCAGGCTGTCCCCGGCGAGCACCCGCTCCCCCATGTCGTCGACGGCGCCCCGCACGTCATACGGCGGCGCCAGCGGATCCGGCCCGTCCCGCCAGGCCCCGTACCGGAAGACGTTCCCACTCATGCCGTCACCGCCGCTTGGCTCCCGCTCGCGAGCTCGCTCATCGGTCAGCTTCCGTAGATGGTGCGGCCGTCGTCGGTCAGCTCCTTGGCCAGGCGGCGGGTCAGGTGCAGGCCCTCCAGGACGAACTCGATGCCGGCGGCGGCCTGGCCGGGACTCGGCGCGTCGCCGAGGCCGAGCCGGTCGAGCACCTTCGCCAGGCCGGGCACCGTGCCGATCTGGCTGAGCAACTCCTCGGCGCTGACCAGGTCACCCGTCTCGATCAGGGTGCCCTCGGCGACCAGGCCGGTGAACCCGGACAGGTCGAGACCGGTCAGGTGGGCCCGGAACGTCTCGGCGGTGGCGACCCGCAGCAGGTGACCGAGGATCTCGGTCTCCCGGCCCTCCTCACCGCTCTCGAACTCGACCTTGCCGCGCAGCGTGGAGGTGACCGAGACGGTGTCGCAGATCCGGGCGACGGCCTCCTTCTCGCCGCGCAGCCCGAACCGGCGCAGTGCGGACGCCGCGACGGTCTCGGCGGCGGCGATCGCGAACCGGGCCGACACACCGGACCGGGCGTCGACCGACGGCGATTCGCGGACCCCGCGGGTGTAGCGGGCCAGCACCTCCACCAGGTGCTCCGGCAGCGACGCGACGAGCGACGCCTCCTGCCGGATCAGGGCGGTCTCCAGCTCCAGGTCGACCGGGTAGTGGGTGCGGATCTCGGCACCGAACCGGTCCTTGAGCGGGGTGATGATCCGCCCGCGGTTGGTGTAGTCCTCCGGGTTGGCCGACGCCACCAGCAGGATGTCGAGCGGCAGCCGCAACTGGTAGCCGCGGACCTGGATGTCGCGTTCCTCCAGGACGTTGAGCAGCGACACCTGGATGCGCTCGGCCAGGTCGGGCAGCTCGTTGACGGCGAAGATGCCCCGGTTGGTGCGGGGCACCAGGCCGAAGTGGATGGTCTCCGGGTCGCCCAGGGCACGGCCCTCGGCCACCTTGATCGGGTCGACGTCGCCGATCAGGTCACCGACGCTGGTGTCGGGGGTGGCGAGTTTCTCGCCGTACCGCTCGGAGCGGTGCAGCCACGCGACCGGCAGCAGATCACCGGACTCGGCGGCCTGGCGGCGGGTGGCGGGGGTGAGCGGATGGTAAGGATGTTCGTGCAGCTCGGACCCGGCGATGTAGGGCGTCCACTCGTCGAGCAGCCCGGCCAGGGCCCGGATCAGGCGGGTCTTGCCCTGGCCGCGCTCACCGAGCAGCACCATGTCGTGGCCGGCGAGCAGGGCCCGCTCGACCTCGGGCAGCACGGTGTCGTCATAACCGACGATGCCGGGGAAACGGGGCTCGCCGGAACGCATCCGGGCGAGGAGATTGACACGCAGCTCTTCCTTGACGGTGCGGAACTCGTGGCCGCTGGCTCGCAGTTCGCCCACGGTGCGGGGCAGGTCGATCGCGTTCGGCGCCTCTGTCACCGCTGGAACGCTACTCCGCCGAGATGACATTCAACGACTGTGCGGACCGACACATCCGGGCCGTCCGGGCGCGGCCCGCCGGACCGTCCGGGCGCTGCCGGCCCAGGCGTCCGGGCCAGCGGCGCGTGATTGGCTCTGGCCGCCGGTGGGCGGGGCGCGGCAGGCTCGTCGGCATGACGGAGATTTCGCGGTACGCGGCCTTCACGCTCGACCCGGCCGGCGGCAACCCGGCGGGTGTCGTGCTGGACGCGGCCGGTCTGGATGACGCGCGGATGCAGGAGATCGCCGCCGAGGTGGGCTACTCGGAGACCGCGTTCGTGACAGGGCGTGACGGCGACCGGTTCCGGGTGCGTTACTTCAGCCCTCTCGCGGAGGTGCCGTTCTGCGGGCACGCGACGGTGGCGACCGCAGTGGCGCTGGGTCCGGGCGAGCATGTGTTCACGACGAACGCCGGTGCGGTCCCGGTGCGGGTGGACGACTCCGGGACGGCCACCCTGACCAGCGTGGATCCGCACGTCGGCGAGCTGCCGGCGGCGGATCTGGCGGCGCTGCTGGCGGCCCTGCGCTGGCCGGCCGGCGATCTGGACCCGGAGCTGCCGCCCCGGGTCGCCTTCGCCGGGGCGTACCACCCGATCATCGCGGTGACCAGCCGCGCGCGCCTCGCCGACTTGGACTACGACGTGCCGGCGCTGAAAGCCCTGATGACCGAGCGTGAGTGGACCACGATCCAGCTGGTCTTCCGGGCCGGGCCGGAGAGCTTCGACGTGCGCAACCCGTTCCCGGTCGGCGGGGTCTACGAGGACCCGGCGACCGGTGCGGCGGCCGCGGCGTTCGGCGGCTACCTGCGGGACCTGAAGCTGGTCCCGGCGGACGCCACCCTCGCGCTGCGACAAGGCGACGACCAGGGCCGGCCGAGCCGCATCACCGTCCGCCTGGACCCGACGGTCTCCGGCGTCCAGGTCAGCGGCCCGGCCGTCCCGATCAGCTGAGCCGCACCTGCAGCGACGAGCCGGGCCGGACCGTCACCACGGTGCCCGCGGGGTAGCGCAGGGTGTGGTCGCGGTCGGTGGAGATCAGCACGACGCCGATCCGGTGGCCGGCCGCGAACACGTGGTCGGTGCTCTGCAGGTCCCAACGGAACGTGTACGTCCGGCCCGGCTTGATCGGCGTGGTGACCGAGGGTGAGAACCGGTTGCGGACGTCGATCCAGCCGCGGGTGACGATCTCGTAGTCCGAGCTCGCCGTCACGTACTCCCGCTGGGCGAAGCATCCGGGGTCGCCCTCGATGCCGGGGCCGACGCAGTCCTGTGCGGTGAGGGTGCGGGTGCGCACGAACCGTTCGGCGGTGCCGTAGTCGACGAGCAGGGCGGTCAGGTACGGCGACTTCCCGGTCAGCCCGGCGCGGACCGTCACCACGGGGGTGCCGGACAGCCGGGTGTCGCGGGTCAACGGCGCGGTCAGGTGCGCGAGCCGGTTCGGGTCGGTGCTGTCCGGCAGGGCGGCCAGGTTCTCCGCGGTCCGGGCGGTGTCGTCGGTGAACGTACCGCCGCCGAGTTTGATCCTGGTCTTGCGGGAATCGGGAAGCGGCCAGTTCGCCGAGGTCACCCACTGGTTCGGGGCCACCTCCACGTCGGCGACCGGTTCCCGGGTGATGCTGGTGTCGATCCGGTGGAGCCACTTGTCGAACCACCGGTGCAGGGTCGACAGCCACTCGGCCCGGCGGATGTTGAACGGGTCGGTGTGCCCGGCCTGGTGCAGCCAGATCTTGCGGGGCACCCCGTTACGGGCCAGGGCGTCCCACCACTGCCCGGCCTGCCCGGTGCGCACGTTGAAGTCGTGCAGTCCGTGCACCAGCAGCACACTGGCCCGGACCTTGCGGGCGTCGCGCAGATAGTCGCGTTCGGCCCAGAACGCGCTGTAGTCGCCGGTCTCCCGGTCCTGCTGCTGTTCCAGGCGGGTCATCACCTCGGCGCACGCCTCGGGCGCGGCCCGGGTCAGCACCGCCTTGGCGAGGATGTCGGTGTCCTCACCCTGGTAACCGCCGGGCGCGACGACCCCACCGTTGGCGCGGTAGTAGTCGTACCAGCTGCTGATCCCGGCGATCGGCACGATCGTCTCCAGGCCGCGGACACCGGTGGCGGCGACCGCGTTCGGGAGGGTTCCGTTGTAGGAGACGCCGATCATCCCGGTCCGCCCGGTCGACCAGCCGGCGCTGACCGGGGCTCCGGCGGCGTCGAAGCCGGGGGCGCGCCCGTTGAGCCAGTCGATCACGGCTTTCATGCCGAGGGTCTCGTTGCGCCCGCCCGAGGTGGGGCAGCCGTCCGAGCCACCGGAGCCGAGGCTGTCGGCGAAGACCACGGCATAACCGCGCGGTACGAAGTAGTTGTCCAGGTATCCGGCGAAGGTGATGTCCGCGGCCCTGTCGACAGCCGGGGCGGCCGAGGCGGCGAGACTCCCGTCCCGGTCGACGTCGTCGTGGTTGGGGATGTCCTTGATGCCCGCGTAGTAGGGGCTGGCCTGGAAGATGACCGGCACCTTCCGTGTGGTGGACGGCCGGATGATCCGCACCGCGACCCGGTCGGGCCGCCCGTCGGAGTCGCTGTCGACGGGGGTCTGCACCCAGACCTGTTCGCGGACGGCGGTGGCGTAGTCGTGGACCGGCTGGGTTCCGGTCGCGGCGGCGGCCGGGGCGGCGGTGATCATCGCGGACCCGGCGAGAACGAGGAGAACGGTAAGGCTCCTGGCCAGCACTCGCATCGGCACACCGTATCGCCAAACATCGATGCGGTGGGGTACGCCTAAAATCAGACGCGATGAGCGCAACACTGATCGCCCGGGAACTCGCGGCCGGACACGGGGACCGCACCCTCTTCAGCGAACTCGACCTGGTCGTCGCGCCCGGCGCCGTGATCGGGCTGGTCGGGGTCAACGGCGCGGGCAAGACCACGCTGTTACGTACCCTCGCCGGGTTGATCCCGACCGAGGGCGGCAGCGTCTCGCTGAGCCCGCCCACCGCCAACGTCGGTTATCTGCCGCAGGAACGCGAGCGGCGCGCGGACGAGACGGTACGCGACTTCCTCGGCCGCCGCACCGGGGTGAGCGCCGCGCAGACCGCGATGGACGACGCCGCTCTCGCTCTGGCCGAGAGCGAACCGGGCGCCGACGACCGGTACGCCGCCGCCCTGGACCGCTGGCTCGACCTGGGCGGCGCCGACCTGGACGAACGCATCGACGAAGTCGGGCTCGGGTTCGATCTGGACCTGCCGATGACCGCGCTCTCCGGCGGTCAGGCGGCCCGCGCCGGGATGGCGTCGCTGCTGCTCAGCCGCTACGACATCTACCTGCTCGACGAGCCCACCAACGACCTGGACCTGGACGGGCTGGGCCGTCTGGAGGCGTTCGTGGCCGGGCTGCGCGCGGGTGTCGTGCTGGTCAGCCACGACCGGGAGTTCCTCACCCGCACGGTGACCGAGGTGCTCGAACTCGACCTGGCCCAGCAGCAGGTCAAGCTGTTCGGCGGCGGTTACGGTGCCTACCTGGAAGAGCGGGACCGGGCCCGGCGGCACGCCCGCGAGCAGTTCGAGGAGTACTCCGACAAGAAGGAGGACCTGCTCGAACGCGGCCGGATGCAGCGCGCCTGGATGGACAAGGGAGTGCGCAACGCCCGCCGCAAGGCCCCGGACAACGACAAGATCGCCAAGTCGCAGCGGGGCGAGAGCAGTGAGAAACAGGCGGCCAAGGCGCGGCAGACCGAGCGGATGATCGAACGCCTGGAAGTGGTCGAGGAACCGCGCAAGGAGTGGGAGCTGCGGATGGAGATCGCCGCCGCGCCCCGGGCCGGTGCGGTGGTGGCGACCCTACGGGACGCGGTCGTGCGGCGCGGGTCGTTCGCGCTCGGCCCGGTGACCCTGCAGATCGACTGGGCCGACCGGATCGCGATCACCGGGGCCAACGGCTCCGGCAAGTCCACCCTGCTCGCGGCGCTGCTCGGGCGGCTCCCGCTGGACGACGGCGCCCAGCATCTCGGTCCCGGTGTGGTGGTCGGCGAGGTCGATCAGGCGCGCGGGCTGTTCCTCGGCGGCGAGCCGTTGTCCCGGGCGTTCGGGGCGGCGGTGCCGGAATGGAACGATCCCGACGTGCGTACCCTGCTGGCGAAGTTCGGCTTGAAGTCCGGTCACGTGATGCGCCCGGCCGCGACGCTCTCCCCCGGCGAGCGCACCCGCGCGGCCCTGGCCCTGTTGCAGGCGCGCGGGGTGAACCTGCTGGTCCTCGACGAGCCGACCAACCATCTGGACCTGCCGGCGATCGAGCAGCTGGAGTCGGCCCTGTCCTCCTACACCGGCACGTTGCTGCTGGTCACGCATGATCGCCGGATGTTGGAGGCGGTGACCGTGAACCGCCGGCTGGAGGTGGCCGACGGCCGGGTCACCGGCTGAGGACCTTCGTGACCGCCGCTCGGGCGGCGGCGGTCAGGTCGGCGGCCTTCGGCTTCTTCTCGGTCATCAGCAGCATGGTGACCTGGGTGCCGCCGGCCGCGACCGAGATCAGGCGCCCGTTGACGGTGAGTTCCATGCTGGGCACGGTCATCACGAAACCGACGACCGCGCTGGCCTCGCCGATCTTCGGGCCGGCGGCGGACTTGGACACGGCGAACCGCAGCTCCATCGGCAGTTCGCCGGGCTTGCGGGTGAACGACGCGCAGTTGCGCTGTGCCTCCCGCAGCGCGGTCACCGCCGCCCGCGTGCCGGCACCCCCCGGCTCGGACAGCGTCTCCACCAGCAGTTCCTCGTCCTTGGCCCCGCGCACGAACTCGCGGAAGACCGTGCCGGCCGGCAGGGCCGCGGTCTTGCCGCAGGAGGCGATCTCGCCGGGGATCCGCGCGAACAGGTCGTCGATGGCGTCCAACTGCGGCGCGTAACCGGTGGGCAGTTCCGGCCCGGTGAGCAGGGCCGCGGTCAGCTTGTCCGCCGGGTCCGGGGCGACGGTCCGGGCAGCGGCCGGGCCGGGGTGCACCGTCGCGTACCCGGCGGCCGGTAGAGCGAGGACGGTGGAGAGCGTCAGCGAGGCCGTGAGGGCCAGGAATCTGGTCACGGCTCACGCTAACGCCACAACAAGTACGTTTCGGGCCGAACCGGCGTTTGTTAACCGGCGCTGGTGAACGGGCTGCTCAACGACCCCTCGTTACCGGACCGGTCCAGGCCACTGAGGCAATAGGTCGCCGGACCGGCCGGAGCCGACGGATCGACCACCGGGGTACCCGCCCGGCCGGTGGCCACGAGAGCCGCCGCGCCATCACCCGAACGGTAGAGGGCCCAGCTGGCACCACCACCCGGAGCCGCAGTGGTCAGGGTGACCGCACCCGACGCCGCGCGCTGTGCCCCGGTGATCTGCGGCGCCGCCGGAGGAGTCGCCGGCAGGCGGGCCATCCGGGGAGGCAGAGCGGGAGCGGCGTAGTGCTTCGCCACGTACCGGGTCACCGAACCGAGGCGGTCCTGCCGGAGCTGCTTGGCGCTGAAGTGCACCTGCCCCTGCACCCCGAACTTGTCGTTGAGGACCATCTGCCGGTCGAGCTGCCCCGGATCGCTCCAGTCGCCCTTCTCCCCGACCCGGTAGTCGGCCATCCCGATCCACAACTGCACCCCGGTGCCCTTCACCGTCTCGGTCCACCAGGGCAGCGTCTTGGCGTAGTCGGCCTTGCCGAACCCGATCGTCCAGTACAGCTGCGGGACGATGTAGTCGAGCCAGCCCTCCCGTACCCACTTGCGGGTGTCGGCGTAGATGGCGCTGTAACTCTCCAGCCCGGCGGTGTCCGAGCCCTCACCGCCGTTGCGCCAGATGCCGAACGGGCTGATCCCGTACTTCACCCACGGCTTCAGCTCGGCGATCCGCTGCTGCATCTCACGGACCAGGGTGTTCACGTTCTCCCGGCGCCAGTCGGCCCGGCTCTTGCCCTTGCCGTACTTCTTGAACGACGCGTCGTCGGGGAAGTCCTCACCCTCCTCCGGGTACGGATAGAAGAAGTCGTCGAAGTGGACACCGTCCACGTCGTACTTCTCCACCGCCTCCAGCATCGCGTCCTCGACGAACTTGCGGGCCTCCGGCACACCCGGATCGAAGTAGAGCCGGCCGGCCTTGCCCGTCGGGTACGCGATCCGCCATTCCGGATGCACCAGCAGCGGGTGGTTCTTCACCAGCTTGGTCAGGTCGGTCCCGGTGCCGGACGGCGCCGGCTGGGTGCCCCGGTACGGGTTGAACCAGGCGTGGAACTCCAGGTTCCGCGCGTGCGCCTCGTCGACCATGAACTGCATCGGATCCCAGCCCGGATCAGTGTCGTCGAACTTCCCGGTCAGCCAGTTAGACCACGGCGCGTAGTCGGACTTCCAGAACGCGTCCCCGCTGGGCCGGACGTGGACGAAGATGGCGTTGTGCCGCTGCGCGACCGCCAGATCGAGCCACTTCAGGTACTCCGACTTGACCTTCGCCTCGGGCAGCCCCGGCTTGCTCGGCCAGTCGATGTTGTAGACCGTGGTCAGCCACATGCCCCGCAGTTCGCGGGCGGCCTTCACCGGCACCGTGCCGCAGACGCCGGCCTCGACCGGGCCGGGCGTCTCGGCGACCACGATCCGGTCGGCGGCGGCCGACGTCTCCGGCGGGGCGAAGAACGCCGCCCGCGCCAAGCCCAGCCCCAGCACGGCGACCGTGAACAGCCCGGCCGCCAGCAGCAGCGCCGCCCACACCGGCGGCCTGCGCAGCAGAGTCACAGCACCGTCCGGTAGATCTCGAGGGTGTCCTCGGCGATCCGTGACCAGCTGAACTTCTCCACGGCGCGACGCCGGCCGGCCTTACCCATCCGCTCGGCCAGCTGCGGGTCGTTCAACAGCCGGGTCAGAGCGGTGGCCAGGTCGGCGACGAACCGAGCGGGGTCGACGGGCGTACCCGTGCCGTCCTCCAGCTGCTGGATCGGAACCAGCACGCCGGTCTCACCGTCGGCGACCACCTCGGGGATGCCGCCGGTCGCGGTGGCGACCACGGCGGTCTCGCAGGCCATCGCCTCCAGGTTCACGATGCCCATCGGCTCGTAGATCGACGGGCAGACGAAGACGGTGGCGTGCGTGAGGACCTGGATGACGTCCTGCTTGGGCAGCATCTCCTGCACCCAGATGACACCGTCCCGCGTCTTCTGCAGATCCGCGACCAGGGACGCCACCTCGGTGAGGATCTCCGGGGTGTCCGGGGCGCCGGCGAGCAGGATGATCTGCGCGTCGGCCGGCAGCTCCTTGCACGCCCGGACCAGATAGGGAAGGCCCTTCTGGCGGGTGATGCGCCCGACGAAGACGACACTGGGCCGGTTGCGGTCGATGCCGAGACGGTCGACGACGTCGGTGCCGCGATCCGGCTGGTACAGCTCGGTGTCGATGCCGTTGTAGATCACGTGCACCCGGTCCGGATCCACCGACGGGTACGCCTTGAGCACGTCCCGCCGCATCCCGCCGGAGACCGCGATGATCGCGTCGGCGCCCTCGATCGCGGTCCGCTCACAGAACGACGAGAGCGCGTAACCGCCGCCGAGCTGCTCGGCCTTCCACGGCCGCAACGGCTCCAGGCTGTGCGTGGTCAGCACGTGCGGGACGCCGTGCAGCAGTTTCGCGGTGTGGCCGGCGAAGTTCGCGTACCAGGTGTGACTGTGCACCACGTCGGCCCCCGCGCACCCCTGGGCCATCGCCAGATTCACCCCCATGGTGCGCAGCGCGGCGTTGGCCCCGGCCAGTTCGGCGGGCTCCGGGTACGCGATGACACCGGGTTCGTCCCGTGGCGCACCGAAACAGTGCACCCGCACGTCAGCTAGCGCGCGCAGGTCCCGGGCCAGGTATTCGAGGTGGACGCCGCCGCCGCCGTAGACCTCGGGCGGGTACTCGCGGGAGATGAGATCTGCACGCAACACGAGCGAAGCTTAGCCGCAGATGCCACCGGCCCGCCCCGGCGGTGTTCCCCACACTCCCCAACCCGACCGCCGCCGCTACCGTTCCGCAACCGGGGCGCGGTCCCATGACGGACGTGCAGATCCCCCGCATCCCGGCCTGGCAGTACACCCTCGCGGGTGGCTTCGTGGCCGTGTTCGCCGCCCGTGCGCTGGACAGCACCGCCGTATGGCTGCTGCTCCAGACCGCCTGGGTGATGGTCCTCTGGCGGACCGCCACCCGGCACCGGTGCGCCTGGTGGCTGATGCTCTCGGCGGTCGCCGCCGGGCTGGTCGTATCGGCCGGGTGGGGGCTGCACGACGCCCCGCCGACGAACACCCCGATGGGGCTGTCGCTGGCGTTGCCGTACGCCCTCTTCGCCGCCGGGGCCTTCCAGTTCGGCCGGCGCCGGCGGCCCGGTTCGGCGGCCGAGGCCGGCGCGGTGGTGCTCGCGGTGGCGATGCTGGCGTGGTCGTTCATCGTGCTGCCGTATCTCGGGGACCCCGGCTACCAGCAGGTCGACCGGGCGCTGGCCGCGCTCTACGCGGTGATCGACCTGACGTTGCTGGGGACCGCGCTGCGCAATCTGACCGACCCGCGCCGTGGCCCGGCCCGGCTGCTCGCCGCCGGTGCGGTGACGATGATCGCCCCGCACATGGTCTACGCCGCGACCGGGTCGGTCGGCACCGGGCCGTTCCAGCCCGGCGGCATCTGTCACCTGCTCATCCAGTGCGCCTGGGTGCTGCTGGCCGCGGCCGCGGTGCACCCCGACGCCGGGAAGTTCCGGGCCGGGGCCGCTGGGAACGGCCGGACCGCGCTGATCGCGATGTACACCGCCGCGGTCGCCGCCCCGCTGTTGCCCGCGATCGCGAACCCGAGCGCCGTCGTGATCGTGCCGGCCCTGCTCACGTCCGGGCTCAGCGGGTTGCTGCTGCTGCGGATCGTCGGGCTGGCCCGGCTCGCCGGGCGGCGGGCCCGCGAGGCCCGGGGGGCCCTGGACGAACAGCGGCTGCTGCAGGATCAGTTGACGTACCGGGCCGAGCACGACGCGCTGACCGGTCTCGCCAACCGGGATCTGCTCACCGAGCGCCTGGGCCGGGCCGTCGCCGGGGACCGGCCGTACGGGCTGATCCTCTGCGCGCTGGACGGGTTCAAGGAGGTCAACGACACCTACGGGCACTCGGTCGGTGACGCGGTGCTGCGGCAGGTCGCCGGGCGGCTGCTGCTGTTCGCGGCGGAGGTGGAGATGGTGGCCCGGATCGGCGGCGACGAGTTCGGTTTCCTGCTCGGTCCCGGGGCCGACGCCTCCGGGCTGGCCGCGCGGGTGGTCGAGGCGGTGGGTTCGGCGCCGTTCCTGGTGGACGACCGGCGGATCCCGCTCACCGCGCGGGCCGGGATCGCCGGTGGGGTGACCGGCAACGACGCCGTGCTCAGCGACGCCGACCTGGCGCTGCGGGCCGCGAAACAGGCCGGCGGCGGAATCGCCCGGTTCGACGAGTCGCTGCGGGCCGAGCAGTCCGACCGGGCCCGGATCGCGGCCGGACTGCGGCAGGCGATCCTCGACGGCAGCCTGTTCATGCACTATCAGCCGGTGGTGGACACCGCCACCGGGCGGATCACCGGGGTGGAGGCGCTGATGCGCTGGCGCCAGGACGGCGAGCTGATCCCGCCGGGGGTGTTCATCCCGGTGGCCGAACAGACCGGCCTGATCGGGACGATCGGCGCGCGGGCACTGCGGCTGGCGTGCGCGCAGGCCGCCGTCTGGCACCACGAGCACGGTCTCTACCTGACCGTCAACGTCTCCACCCATCAGCTGCGCGATCCCGGGTTCGCCGACTCGGTGCTGCGGATCCTGGCGGACACCGGGTTGCCGGCGGCGGCTCTGGTGCTGGAGATCACCGAATCGGTACTCGTCGACGCCGCGGACACCAATGTGCTGGGGATCCTGCGGGCCTACGGCATCCGGATCGCCATCGACGACTTCGGCACCGGGTACTCGTCGCTGGCCTATCTGCACACTCTGCCGGTCGACATTCTCAAGATCGACCAGTCCTTCATCCGCCGCCATCAGGACCCGCCGCGACCCCAGGACGTGAGCTTGACCAGGGCGATCCTGGAATTGGCCCGCAGTCAGGACCTGCTCGCGGTCGCTGAGGGAGTGGAGACGGCGGCCCAGGCGAACCTGCTGCGGGAGCTGGACTGCCCGCTCGTTCAGGGGTATCACTTCGGCCGCCCGGCGGCCCCGGAGGCGATCGACGTACTATTGCGGGAGGCGGCGGTGAGACCGGCGGCCTGACTCCCCCGGGGACTCGCAAGAAGTTTGCAGCGCCAGCAAGATATTTCGAACCGCCCTTTCGGGTGGCGCACAGGCGGCCGGAATATTAGCGTCCTCCCCATGGCTGTCAAGGTGCTTGCGATCGTTCTGGCTGGTGGGGAAGGCAAGCGCCTGATGCCGTTGACGGCTGACCGGGCCAAACCCGGCGTGCCCTTCGGCGGTATCTATCGCATGATCGATTTCGTGCTGTCGAACCTGGCGAACGCGGGTTATCTGAAGATCGTCGTTCTGACGCAGTACAAATCGCACTCTCTCGACCGGCACATCTCCAAGACGTGGCGGATGTCGACTCTGCTCGGCAACTACGTCACCCCGGTCCCCGCGCAGCAGCGCCTGGGCCCGCGCTGGTTCGCCGGTTCCGCCGACGCGATCTACCAGAGTCTCAACCTGATCAACGACGAGTCGCCCGACTACGTCATCGTCTTCGGTGCCGACCACATCTACCGCATGGACCCGAAGCAGATGGTCAACGACCACATCGCCTCGGGCGCCGCGGTCACCGTCGCCGGCATCCGCCAGCCGCTGTCGCTCGCCGACCAGTTCGGGGTCATCGACGTCGGCCCCGACGGCAAGCGGATCAAGGCGTTCCGGGAGAAGCCGAAGGACGCGGTGGGCCTGCCCGACTCCCCCGACGAGGTCTACGCGTCGATGGGCAACTACGTCTTCACCACCCGGGCGCTGTGCGAGGCGGTCACCGCCGACGCCCAGAACCCGGACAGCAAGCACGACATGGGCGGCAACATCATCCCGATGCTGGTGGAGAAGGGCGAGGCGAACGTCTACGACTTCCGCGACAACGACGTCCCCGGCTCCACCGACCGCGACCGCGGCTACTGGCGCGACGTGGGCACCCTGGACTCGTTCTACGAGGCCCACCGGGACCTGATCGCCACCCTGCCGATCTTCAACCTGTACAACCACGACTGGCCGATCTTCACCAACTACGGTTCCTGGCCCCCCGCGAAGTTCGTCCACGGCTACGACGATCGCCAGGGCCGCGCCATAGACTCGATGATCTCCCCCGGCGTGGTCGTCTCCGGCGCCCTGGTCGAACGCTCGGTGATCTCCCCCAACGTCCGGGTGAACTCGTGGGCCCACGTCGACGGCGCGGTCATCATGGAGGGCGTCTCCGTCGGCCGCCGCGCGGTCATCCGCAACGCGATCATCGACAAGAACGTGATCATCCCCGAGGGCGCCCAGATCGGCGTGGACCTGGAAAAGGACCGCAAGCTCTACACGGTCAGCGACAACGGCGTGGTGGTAATCGGCAAGGGCCAAAGAATCGAACTCTAACCCTTCTCCGGTACGCCAGACAGCCTCACAACCGCACCACCCCGCCCCGCCTCGTCCTCGCGAGGCGGGGCGTCCCTCCCGGTCCCCCCGCGCCCGCCGGGCCGAATGCGCCCCTCAGGGCCAACCACGCCGGATCTGGCCCGGTCAGCCGTCAACGGCATCAGACGCTTGCCCCCAGCCCACCCACCCCACCAGGCGGCCATTTACGGCCCGGCCCCTTCCCCGCCGCAGTCAGGTGTCTTCACCCCGACGCCAACACCAGCCCGGGCGCCCGATAGCCAGCAAGTAGGTCGTGCGAGGCATGCGAGGCGTGAAGTGTGCGAGGCATGCGAGGCGTGAACGTCGACGAGAAGGCCCCGCCTTCGGCAGCGGCAAATGCTGAGGCCCCCGCAAACCAGCCCAGAACCACTGCCGTGGTCGCAGAGAGTCCCGGCCGGCCGCCAACCTCCGGGCTGTCCGAAAACGACAATGGCACCGATCCCCGGTGGCACAATGCCGTAGTGCCACCGGACTTTCCCGAGACGGACCACCACGGCAAAATCAGCCGGATTCGCGCGCGGTGACCAAGACTGCCTCACCGGCGCCGAACCATGAATTCCGGAACCCCGTTCCAGAATTACGAAAAAGCCGATTCTCCCGACAATTAAATCGTCTTTTCGCCGCACGCGACGTTCAATATTTTTCAACCAGAGCTTTCTCGAAGACCCCCACTCAGACAACAGAACTCCAGACGCAAACCTGAGTGACTTCTCCCCAGCCATAGCACGGCGACCACCACAAACAGCGCCGCCCGAAAATGCGCCGAGTGTCACCGCGACCACCATCCGGCCGACACCACAATGATTCAATAAAAACCCACCCTGGCCCGGTCGAAGCAACAGTATTCCCGACTGAAGCCCGATCAGCGCGGAACCCAACAGCACCCGCCGATCCGCCGCCGCCAACCGCAGAGCAGACCCCTCGAACCACGGCACCAAGATCAACGGCGACTCAGACTCCGAACCCACCGCATACGAGGCCGAAACCTCTGACCTCGACGCCGGCGGCACAGACCTAGGCATGGGCATGGGCATGGGCATCGGCGGAGCCTGCGGCGTGATCGGAGCCTGCGGTGTGAGCGGCGCGGGCGCGGGCGGCGCGGGCGCGGGCGGCGCGAGCGTGGGCGGCAGTGGTGGTGGTGAAGACCGTGGTGTGAGAGAAGCCAGCCACTCACGGTCCTCGCGGGAGAGGGGCATGGAATCGCGTTCACGGATACGGCGGAGCTTCTCGGTGTGGCGGCGCTGAAGGCCCCACGCGCGACGTATCTCGTGGTCGCGGCGGAACTCGTCGCGACTTGGGGAATAGTTTCTTGCCTTGGTTCGGTCACGCATTCCGGAAACGCTGAACAACGCTGGCTGACTCATACAATAATTCTCCCGCACCGTCACGGAAAACTGTAAGAAGTCGATCATGCCAAACTACTGGACCGCCATTCTAGGAGCGCCCGTACCGCTAGCGTGATGCCAGTCGGGCGATGCCAGCAAGGGCCGGGTTGGTGGCATTCCCGGGTACAGGCCAGGTTGTGGAAATAGCCGACGCATACGGGGACCGGGCTGGAACACCGTGTTCGGCTGGTAGGCACCGAGCTGGTTCGGAGAGGCTCTGGATCTGGCACGGAAGAGACGCAGCATCGGCCCGGCGCGAAACGGGGACGGCCTGGAGCAGAACAGGAGCGGCCCGGAGGGCAACGAGGACGGACCACAGGAAAACAGGAACGGGCCGACGGAGAACGAGGACGGCCTGGAGGGAACGGGGGTGGCCCGCTGGGCGATGGGGCTGTCCTGGAGGGAACAGGGTTGGCCCGTTGGGAACAGGGTTGGCCCGTTGGGAACAGGGTTGGCCTGGACCACCGCAACGGGGTTGGCCTGGACCACCGCATTCGGCCCGGCGGCCGCGGGGTGGCCTGGAGAGGCGCCTGCCTTGCGGGGACGGGGCGGGCGGGGTGGTGCGATTGTGGGGGTGTGGGGCGTACCGGAGAAGGGGGTTCAGGTTCTGTCTCTGAGGGTTTGGGACGGGGTGGCGCCGAAGCGGGAGCGGTAGGCGCCGGCGAACCGGCCCAAATGGGTGAAACCCCAGCTGTAGGCGACCTCGCTGACGTTTGTCTGGCCCGGGTCGGAGCGGGAGAGTTCGGCGTGGACCTCGTCCAGGCGCAGGCGGCGCAGGTAGGTCAGCGGGGACATGCCCACGTGGCGGCGGAAGGAGTCCTGCAGGACCCGGACGCCGACGCCGGCGACCGTGGACAGGTCGCGGGCGGTCCAGCCTCGGCGGGGTTCGGCGTGGATCGCGTCCAGGGCCCGTTTCACCGTGCGGGGACGGTGCGGGCCCTGCAGGCCGGCCGGTTCCTCGCCGTAGGGGTGTTCGACCGTCAAGGCCAGGCCCCGCACCACCATGTCGCGCCAGCGGGCGGCCATCCGGGGGCGGATGGCCAGGGTGTCGGGGGCGCTCAGCTCGGTGAGCAGCAGGCGGACCAGGGCGGACCAGGTGCGGCCGGGGCCGTCGACCAGGTCGAAGCTGGCGCCCAGCGGCATCGGGGAGACGACCCGCTGGTCCAGGGCGGCGTCCAGTTCGCGTTCCAGGGCGGCGCGTTCGACCTTGACGCTCAGCAGGCGGCAGGTGCCGGGCCAGTCCAGTTCGATGTCGCCGGTGGGGCGGTAGACCACGGCGCGGGTCGGGTCCGCGAGGACCACCGCGCCCCGGTGCCGGGATCGCAGCCACCCGGTGAGGGGGATGAGGACGTGATACGACGTCTCCAGGGAACCGATCGAGACGTGGACGTCGGTCCCGTACCGGATGTCGCCGAGCGTGATCGGCCCCAGTGAGGCCACGTCGGCGCTGAACTCCAGCCGGCCGGGGTCCCCGACCGGCTCGATCTGCAACGTGCCGTAGTAGAGCTCACGGCAGAACTCCCGGGCCTCCGCCATGTCACTGGTGCGCAGACCCACATGTGCCGGGGCTCCCGCGCCCGGTGACGCCGGGCCCGGGAGCCGACCGCCTGCCATGCCGTCCAGACTAGACGGTGAGCGGCGTCCTACCGGGGACCAGATTGGCCGGCCAGGTGACCTCGGCGACGGCGCCGCCACGCACGTCGACCTGGGTGAGCGGGGTGTCCTCGTCCTGCCAGACCACGTAGCGGCCCTCGGCGAGACTGTCGATGACCACACAGTAGGTGACACCCGACCGGACGTACCGGGCACGGACCGCGGCGTGGGTGCGCGCCGACGTGTCACCCACCGGGGACACCTCGATCTCGTGCCCGTGCAGCCAGCTGGGCGTCTGGATGATCAGCGCGCCGATCCCGTCACCGATGTTCAGCATCACCGTGCCCTGCCCGGAGGGGGCGAGCGTGTGGTGGTGATGGTGGTGGTCGCCGTGGCCGATGCTCATCTGAAAGTTCCTCCGGGTGTGGATCTGGCTCAGGACGGGTTGTTGAAACCGTCGAACGGGGTGGGCAGGAAGGGGAACTTCTTGAGCAGTTTCGCACTGACGTCGTTGATGCTCAGGCCCTGCTCGACGAGCCCGGCCGCGGCGTCCGCCTTGAACTCCTTGTCGACCAGCGGCACGGTGGCACCGGCGACGGCCCGCAGCGAGATCGAGACCACGTCGTCGGCGATCCGGCGGCCGTTGGGGAAACCGGCCAGGTCACCGCCGACCACACCGAACTTGTTCTCCTTGGCGGCCGGTGCGATGGCCGTGTTGAGCCGCAGCATGTCCGCCTGGACCTTGCCGGTGTTGTTCTGGAACCCGTCGATGATGCCGTCCGGGATTCCGGTGAGCAGGATCGCGAGCAGGTCGGCGCGCGGTTGTTTCTTCTTGTTCAGCGCGGCCAGGTTGTCGAAGAGCCCCGGGTAGAGCACCGGAAGGAGCGCTCCCAGTTCGGGCGTGGCGACGAACTCGGCGAACTTCTTGTCCTCGCTCGGCGGGAGGCTGTTGAACTTGTCCTTCTCCGCCATCGGGACGATGACCTCGTTGAACAGCGGGTTACCGAGCCGGGAGACCTGCACCTGCGGGCCGACGACGACGTCGTTGCCGCCCTTCTCACCGCGCACCTCGACCCGGCGGCGGCTGGCGGAGGTCCACACGCCGATGACGGCGCCGGCGTCCTTGGCCCGGACCCGCTTCTTGCCGTCGCGGCGCACCATGTCCAGCGGGATCTGGATCGCGATGCTGTGCACGTTGGTCTTGTCGGTGGCGTTGACGGCCTTGCTGGCCTTGTCGAACAGCGCCTGGCCGACCAGGTGCTTGTCCCGGAAGGGGCGCAGCACCGCCAGGTCGAAGATCGAGCCGAGGTCCACGAAGAAGGCGTCGGCGCGCTGGCCGGCGAAGACCTTCTCCTTGCTCTTGAGCTTGTGGACGGCGTCCTCGGCGAGTTTCGCGTAGTCCGGGATGGAGACGGTGCCGACGTTGCAGGGCGGGCACGGGAGCTTGCTGGCCAGCACCGTGCTCTTGCCGTGGCTGTCGACCTTGGTCACCGAGAAGAACTGCCGGCGGTTCCAGTTCTCGTCGTCGAGCGACTTGATCTGACCGGTGTTGTACAGGAACGTCTTGTCGTTGCGCAGCTCGGTACGGAACCGGAACTGGTAGGTGATGTCCGGGCGGGCGTCACCGTTCGCGTCGATGTGGATCTCGTACAGCACGTCGTCGCCGAACTCGAAGAAGTTCGGGCCGCTCGACGGGAGCTGGAGCGGCACATAGTTGGCGATGATCGTGACGGTGTCCGGGTCGTCGGGGCTGACGAACGCGTACAGGTCGGAACTGTCGGCTACCGGGTCCTTGCTGATTTCCGGCGCTTCGCGGTGGGAGGACATGCTCGGGGATTCTCCTGTCGAGGAAAGGTCAGCGTCCGGCGGCTTTGAGGAGCCTGTTCACCAGGTCCTTGTCGGTGACGACTTTGCTCTTCTCACCGGAGAAGACTTCGATCGTGCCCTTTTTGACGTCGCGCAGAGAGATCACCAGGGGGGCGCCGTCGTCCTTGCTCTCCTCGGACGAGGTGCCGGCGAGGCTCAGACCGGCCACCGAGACGGCGGAGACGCCTACTCCGGTGGCGGCGAGCGCCAGCACTTTACGGCGGGACAGCCACGAGTTGCTGCGGCCCTGGGCGCGGTATCGAACACGACTCATGCTTGGCCCTTCGTCGATATTGTGGGGGGTCTGACAGGCGATGCATCGTCGACGACCGGCAATACGAGATCCAGTTGCGGACGGTTCAAAAGAAATTTCCGAAGTCCCTCAACGGGTTTCGCGGCGGCGCAGTCTGGAGAGGCCCGCACCGGCCGCTACCAGGGCGGCGATGCCGATCGCACCCCCGATGAGCCAATGTCCGAGATCGATCATCCCGGTGTCCTCCTTCCGGGTGGCGGCGAGAACCGGCTGTGCACTCGGTGTCACGGTCGGCGGCGCGCTGGGTGTCGTGCTGGGCACTTTTGAAGGCGACGGGGACGGAGCCGCCTTGGTCGCCACCGGGACCGGGTCGGGGAAGACCAGATCCGAGCAGGAGTAGTAGGTGTCCGGGGTGCTGGACGTCTCCCACACCACGTAGAGGATGTGCCGTCCGGTCCGCTTGGGCAGATCCACGGTCATCCGGTACGACCCACCGGTCAGCGGCGGATCCTTGATCTCGTCCAGCTTCGTCAGGTCACCCCAGGCGAGCTTCTCCGCCGGGTCGTAACCGCTCTCGGTGAGGAACAGCCGGAACGACCCCTGATGCGGGATGGTCCCCCGGTACGCGATCTTCAGGTTCCGGCCGGACTTCACCTTCGTGGCCGGGAAGTCGTCCCGGGCCAGGTCGAGCCCGCGGTAGTTGTCCAGGCCCCCGGAGCAGAGCTTGCCGTCCGGCACCCGCTCACGGTCGTCGGCGACGCTCGCGAGCCGCAGGTTGTCGTACGCGCCGAGGAATCCGTCAGTGGCTTTGAGTGCGGCCTTGCACGCCGCGGTGTCCCGCCGGGTCCCGTTGCCGGCGCAGGCGGAGTTGCGGCTGATCGGGGTGGTCGGCGAGCCGTGGGCGAGAGCGGGCGCGGGCACGGCGGGAACGGCGGCCGCGGCCAGCAGACCGGCGGCGGCGAGACGGCGGACGTGCATGAGGATCTCCAGGTGGGCGGCGGTGGGAAGAGCCACCCGGAGGTACGGAGTTCAGGCACCGCTCGTTCATCGGCCACCGGCCTGTGATTGCATGGCCGGGTCCGGTAAGAAATCTGGAGGATTCATGAGCAAGCCCGATGTCGGCACCATTCCCGAGGCTCCGGCCACCGAACTGGTGATCGAGGACATCGCCGAGGGTCAGGGCCAGGAGGCGAAGGCCGGCGATTTCGTCAGCGTCCACTACGTGGGTGTCGCCCAGTCCACGGGCAAGGAGTTCGACGCCTCCTACAACCGGGGCGAGCCGTTCGGTTTCCGGGTGGCCGGCCAGCAGGTCATCGCCGGCTGGGACCAGGGTGTCGCCGGTATGAAGGTGGGCGGCCGTCGCAAGCTGATCATCCCGCCGCACCTGGGTTACGGCGCGCGGGGCGCGGCCGGTGCGATCAAGCCGAACGAGACTCTCGTCTTCGTGGTCGACCTGCTTCAGGTCCACTGAGGTGATGCGTGTGGGGCGGCCCCGGGGCCGCCCCACACGGCATTCAGGCTTGCGGCCGTTTGACCGGCTGATCCGGCCGGTCCCGGAGCGGGATGACGCGGCCGGTCCGCTCGGCTACCGGCGGGACCGTGATGTCCGGTGGCAGTGGCTCACCGATCGGGGTCACGCCTGCCTCTTCAGGGAGTCGCAGCCGGTCTCCTCGGGCAGCAGCGGGCGGAAGATGATCTGCCACTTCTTGCCGGCCGACTCCCACGGGGTGCGCGCGTTGGCCGTACCGGCCAGCTTCCAGACGGCTTCCAGCTCCGTACCCTCGACGGTCACGCAGTTGATCTTGAGCTGCTCGTTCAGGGCCGCGCCCGGCAGCGCCGCGGCGGGCCAGGCGACCGTCGCGCCACCGGCGCCGTCACCGGTGTCCTGATAGGGCTGGGCCAGCACGGCCAGGCGGGTCGGCTGGTACGGCTTCGACGCCGGGCTGGCCGTCTCGGCGAACAGCCGGTCCACCGAGGCCAGGAACTCGGTCAGCTTCTTCCGGGCGGCGTGCTGCGCCGCGGTCAGCGACTTGTCGTCGGGGTTCGCCTCGTTGAGGGCCATCACCTCGACGGTCTGCTCGCCGCCGGCGGTGGCGACGACGATCCGGGTGCTCGGGGTGTCGGCGACGTTGGGCGTCCCGAAGTCACCGCCGGACTTGACCCCGGCCGCGAGCGCCCCGTCGGTCAGCTCCTTGACCTGCGCGGCGCTGAGCTTGATCTCCTGGAGGTTCGGCAGCGCCGGACCGGGATAGATGGCCGTGACCGGTCCCTCGCTCAGGGCCCGCCCGTCGGCGTAGACGCTGAATCTGGGGATCCGGCCGGGGATGGTCTCGGCCGGGACGAAGCCGCCGCGGTACTCGACGCGCAGGGCGATCGAGTCCGGGTCGGCGGTGGTGCTCTCGGTGACGGGCGTGGAGGAGCCCGCCTCGTCGGCGGCGCCGGGCCGGGCGCAGGCGCCCAGCAGGAACAGCAGGGGGACAGCGGCGGCGGTCAGCAGACCGCGGTTGATGGTCATGTGAGGTACGACGAAACGGACCCCGTCCGGGTTCCGCCGAATCTCAGGAAACCACCCGAGCCTGGCGGCCGAGCACCTCGACGACGTCACCCGGATGAAGTTGACGTCCGCGGCGGGTGTCGACCTCGCCGTTGACTGTCACGTCCCCGGAGCCGATGAGGATCTTGCCCTCGCCGCCGGTCTCGATGAGATCCGCCAGTTTGAGGAACTGGCCGAGCCGGATCATGTCACTGTCGATGGGCACGTCACGCATACGTTCATCATCGGTCACGAGATCTCCAGGAAATCTTCTGGGGCTACGTTGAACCATCCGGGCCGGTGATCCGAACTACATGTCGTGAGGCATCTGAGGATGGCCCGCCGTGCGGGCGTGATGACCGCTGTGACCGCTGTCGGTGTGCTGTCAGCCGCCGCTCCGGCCATGGCTGACGTGACGGTGAGTCCGGCGAGCGCGCCGCAGGGCAGTGGAGCGAGCTTGGACTTCCATGTGACCAACGAGGGCACCGCCCCGATCACCGAGGTGACACTGCGGATCCCCGCGGACACTCCGGTGGCCGAGGTGTACCCGTTGTCCATCGACGACTGGGCCCCGAAGATCACCTATCAGAAACTGCAGGTCCCGCTGAACACCATCCACGGTGGTACCCCGGTGACCGAGGCAGCGAGCGCGATCACCTGGATCGGGGTGAACGGCACGACGATCGCACCCGGACAGTCCGCCGACCTGCGGGCCGCGCTCGGGCCACTGCCGACGCTGAGCACGATGCGGCTCACGGTGGAGACCAAGTACGCCGACGGCAGCGCCGGTCCGGTCATGCCGGCGACGATGACGCTGACCCCGTCGGACGGCACCACCCCGGTCTCCCACCACGGCGGCACCGCCGAGACCACGGTCAGCGCCGAGGACCTGGCGTTCGCCGCGATCCTCGCCGAGGCGGAGAAGGGCCCGTCCTGGATGGCCGTCTCCGGCTGGATCGTGGCTGTGCTGGCGCTGCTCGGGGCCGGTTGGGCCGTGCTGCGTGGCCGGCACCGGGCCGAGGAGGAGCCGGGCGAGCCCGACGACAAGCCGGCCGGTGACGATCCGGTCGCCGACGACGAGTCCGACAAGGAACCCGTCGGGGCCGGTACCGGCAGCAAGTGGGCTTTCAAGGGATAACAGAGACTTCCAGCAGGCCGGGTCCTGCGTATAGGAAGAACCTCACGCGGGTGGGTGTGAGGAGTCGTGGTGAGCGCGTGGGGCGCGGAGCCACGACCGGCGGGTGGGGCCTGGGCAAGGCCCATGATCCGCGCGCTGTACGGGCGGGGCCGTTCTCACGGCCCCGCCTGTGCGGTGTTCAGACCGAGACCACGCGCTCGGTTCGCAGCGCGTCGATGATCTCGCCCTCCACCCGGTCCGACACGTCGTGCGGGACCTGGCAGGTGCCGGCCGCGAGGTGACCGCCGCCGTCGTAGCGCAGCATCACCTCACCGATGTCCACCGGCGACGAGCGGTCCAGGATCGATTTGCCGCACGCGAAGACGGTGTTGAGTTTCTGCCGTCCCCAGATGATGTGCACCGAGACCCGGGCCTCCGGGAAGAGCGCGTAGACCATGAACCGGTTGCCCGCCTCGATCACCTCCTCGTCGCGCAGGTCGACGATCACCACGTCGCCGTCCACCCGGCAGACCCGGTGCAACTGCTCGACGAACCGGGTCGAGCACTCGTGGAACAGCTCGGCCCGCTCCATCACGTCGGGCAGCGCGAGGATCTCGTTGACGTCGTTGTGCTCGATGCACGCGTCGATCAGCTGCATCATCAGCTGATAGTTGGAGATCCGGAAGTTGCGGAACCGGCCGAGACCGGTGCGGCTGTCCATCAGGAAGTTGAGCAACGTCCAGCCGGTCGGGCTGAGGACGTCGGTGAGCGAGTAGTCCGCCGAGTCGGCCTGATCGACGGCGAGCATCAGCTCGTCGGTGACCTTCGGGAACCGCTCCCGCCCTCCGAAGTGTTCGTAGATCACCCGGGCCGCGGACGGCGCGTCCGCGTCGATGACGTGGTTGCTCCGGTCGCCGTCGTTGCGCAGGGTCTCCGAGTGGTGGTGGTCGAAGACCATCGAGGCCCGCCCGTCGTACGGCAGGTTCGTCAGGATGTCCCGGTCGGTCACGTCGACGACGCCGTCCTGGACGTCCTTCGGATGCACGAACAGGATGTCGTCGATCATTTCGAGATGGCGCAGGAGCACGGCACACACGAGCCCGTCGAAGTCACTACGGGTCACGAGCCGGTACTTCACGGGGTCCCCCTCCGTTGCCAGACCTTTTGAGCCTAGTTTGCCACTTATCTGGCATAAGTCCGCGCTGCATCGAAGTATGGACGTGTTCACCGACACGTTGTCCCGCTTTCCAGGAAGCGGATGAACCCTGCACCGTCCTGCGGCCGTAAGGTTCAAACGGACGGTTACGACCCTGTCGGAGGACTCGAAAGATGGACCACGCACCCCAGCTCATCCAAGAGCGCAGCGCCCCGCCAGCCACCCTGGTGATCTTCGGCGCCTCCGGTGACCTCACCCGGCGCAAGCTGCTTCCCGCGGTGGACAACCTCGCGCGCCACGGCCGCCTGCCGGATCAGTTCGCCCTGGTCGGGGTGGCTCGAACCCCGATGAGCGACGAGCAGTTCGCGGAGAGCGCACTGGGCGGCCGCAGCCTGTTGGAGAAGCGGCAGCTGGCCGGCGGAGTCCGCTACGTCGCCGGTGGCTACGACGACCCGGAGACGTACAAGCGCCTCGCCGAGACCCTCGACGAGCTGGACGCGGTCCGCGGCACCTCGGGCAACCGCCTGTTCTACCTGTCGACCCCGGCGGGTGCCTTCGAGCCGGTGATCAACGGGCTGGCCGGCGCGGGCCTCAACCAGGCGACCGAGACCTCGTTCTCCCGCCTGGTGATCGAGAAGCCGTACGGGCGCGACCTGGCCACCGCCCGCGAGCTGGACGGGGTGGTGCACGGCGCGTTCGAGGAGCACCAGGTCTTCCGCATCGACCACTACCTGGGCAAGGACACCGTCCAGAACGTCCTCGCGCTGCGATTCGCCAACTCGATCTTCCAGCCGATCTGGGACCGGTCCTGGGTCGACCACGTGCAGATCACCGTGGCCGAGACCCTGGGTGTCGGCACCCGTGGCGGCTTCTACGAGGGCGCCGGCGCGATGCGTGACATCGTGCAGAACCACGTGCTCCAGGTGCTCGCCCTGGCCCTGATGGAGCCGCCGGCGTCGTTCGCAGCCGAGGGCCTGCGCAACGAGAAGGTGAAGTTGCTGCAGGCGATCCGCCTGCCCGGTGACCGGGACATCGCCGAGGCCGCCGTCCGCGGTCAGTACACCCGCGGCGGCACCCGTGAGGAGCTGATGGCCGGTTACCGCGAGGAGGTCGGGGTCGACCCGCTGTCGCGCACCGAGACCTACGCGGCCATGCGGCTGAACGTGGACAACTGGCGCTGGGCCGGCGTGCCCTTCTACGTGCGTACCGGCAAGCGCTTGCCCGCTCGTCTGACCGAGGTGGCGCTGCAGTTCCAGCGGCCGCCGCACCTGCCGATCCCGACCGACCAGCTGACCGGCCTGGACGCCGACGCGCTGATCCTGCGGATCCAGCCGGACGAGGGCATCTCGCTGCGGTTCGGCGCCAAGGTGCCCGGCCACTCGTTCCGGGTGCGGACCGCGACGATGGACTTCTCCTACGAGAACACGTTCGTCGAGGAGTCCCCGGAGGCGTACGAGCGGCTGCTCCTGGACGCGCTGATCGGTGACGCGTCGCTGTTCATCCGCAGCGACGAGGTGCAGCAGTCCTGGCGGGTCGTCGACCCGATCATCGAGCACTGGGAGCGGGACCGCTCGCCGATCCCGAGCTACGAGGCGGCGTCCTGGGGCCCGACCGACGCGGACCGGCTGATCGGCCGCAACGGCCGCAAGTGGCGTAACGCGCCCTGAGGGGCGCGATCTGCATAGTGGGGCGGGCTCGCATAGGGTGGACATCGATCCTCAAGCAAGCCCGTTCCACAGGAAAGACAGACGAACATGCAGGTATCGGTCGCGCATCATCCCCCGAACACGGCCGTCCTGGTCCTGCGCGGATCTCTGGACATCGACACCGCGCCGGCACTCAAGGCCAATCTGAGCCGCCTGGTCGAGCGTCCCGCCCCGCGAGTGGTGGTGGACGTCTCGGGGCTCGACTTCTGTGACTCCATGGGCGTGGGAGTGCTGGTCACCGCGCACGGCCGGGCGGCCGAGCGGGGCGGCTGGGTGCGTCTCGCCGCCCCGTCGGGCTTCCTGCGCCGGCTCTTCGACACCCTGGGCCTCAGCGATTACCTGCCGATGTTCCCGGACGTTCCGGCGGCCCTCAAGGAGGACCAGGCGTCCTAGACCGCGGACGCTTCGGCCAGTGCGGCCACCGCGGCGCCCCGGGCCCCGGCCATGTCCCGGTCGGGGACCAGGGCGAAGGTGGCAACCGCCTTCTGTTCGTCGCGCAGTTCGGTGTTCTCCCGGACGTTGTTGAGGAACCACTGCCGGAAATGCGGCTGGGCCTCGACCACACCACCGCCGAGGAAGTAGGCGGACGGGTCGGTGAAGTTGGCGGCGATGGTGAAGAGTTTGCCGATGGCCTTGGCCTGCTGGCCGAAGACGGCGAGCGCGAGGGCGTCGTCCTTCTCGCCGTAACCGCGCAGCGCCTTGGCCGCCTTCTCGATCGGCTCGCCGGCCAGCGGATGGTCCGGGAAACGGCTCAGCCAGTAGGGCAGCAGGTTGTTGCGGATGCCGGTCAGCGAGGCGATGCTCTCCACGTCACCGGCGAACCCGCAATTGCACTGTGGGACCGGCTGGTCGTCCTCGAGGACGCCGTGCAGCGGGATCTGCACGTGCCCCAGCTCACCGGCCATCCCGGCCGACCCGCGGACCACCTGCCCGGCCTCCACCACACCACCGCCGAGGCCGGTGCCGACGATCGCCGCGACCGACGAGTTCTCCCCGGCGACCGCACCGAAGTGCTGGTAGTGGGCATAGAGGGCGGCCGCGTTGCCGTCGTTGTTGTAGACCACCGGCAGGCCGAGCCGGGTCTCCAGGGCGCCCCGGATGTCGAAGCCGTGCCAGGAGACCTGGTTGAAGTTGGTGGCGCCCTTCGACGAGATCACCCCGTGCGCGCTGGCCGGGCCGGGCGTGTCCAGCCCGACCGCGCGAACCAGCGACAGCGGGGTGCTGGTCAGCTCCAGGATGTTCTTGAACGCCTCGGCCAGTGCCTCGACCGCCGATTCCGGCCCGTCGAGGACACGACTCGGATTCTCCACCAGATTATTGACGAGGAACTGCCCGGTCGCGTCGAGCACGGTGGCGTTGTTGCAGGTGCCGCCGTTATCGAGTCCCACGACGACCCAGGAGGACGGAGTGCGTACCGTTTCAGCCTGATCCACGGTCTTGAGACTAATTGAGGACTCGGTTTCCGGTAACAGGTGCGCGCGGATTGCGGGTTCGTTAGTCACGGTTGCAGCCGTGACTCGTCACGGGACCCGGACCGAACGGAAGTGCATGACCACGCCGACCCGCCGTACCGTGCTCGCCGGTTCCGTCGCCACCGCCGCCCTCACCGTCACCGGCCTCGCCGCCACCGCGTCCGGAGCGAGTGCCGCCGCGCCCGCCGCGACCGGTCTGGCGGCGACCCTGGGCAGCGACCCGATCGCCCACCTGCTGCGCCGGGCCACCTTCGGCGCGACGCCGGCGTCGCTCGCTCAAGCGCGCAAGCTGGGGGTCGCGGGCTGGCTGGACCGGCAGTTCGCTCCGGCGCGGATCAGCGACACCCGCTGCGAGGCGATCCTGGCGCGGTTGCCGCTGGCCGGGGCCACCCCGGCGGCGGTACGGGCCCAGTCGCGCAAGGAGAACTACGAGTCGTTCAAGCAGCTAGGCCGGGCCACCATCGCGCGGGCCGCGTGGAGCGAGCGGCAGTTGTTCGAGCAGGCGGTCGCGTTCTGGTCGAACCACCTGCACGTCACCGCGCCGTCCAGCGGCATCTGGGAGACCCGCTCCGACTACGACCGCACCGTCATCCGCGAGCACGCGTTCGGGAAGTTCGCCGACATGCTGAAGGCCAGTGCCCGGCACCCGGCCATGCTCACCTACCTGGACCAGCGCTCGTCCAGCAGGGCGCACCCGAACGAGAACTACGCCCGTGAGCTGATGGAGCTGCACACCGTCGGCCTGGACTACGCCGAGGCCGACGTGCTGGCCGCGGCCCGCCTGCTCACCGGCATGACGGTCGGCAAGTCCGGCGGGTACGTCTACGACGCCTCGCTGCACGCCACCGGCGCCGTCGACATCCTCGGTTTCCGGCACGCGAACACCGGCCGGGACGGCGAGGCCGCCGCATGCGCGTTCCTGGACCACCTGGCCCGGCACCCGAAGACCGCCGAGCGTATCGCCCGCAAGCTGTGTGTCCGGTTCGTCGCCGACGAGGCGCCCGCGTCGCTGGTGGCGAAACTGGCGAAGGTCTACCGGGACAGTGACACCGCGATCGCGCCGGTCCTGCGGGCCCTGTTCCTGTCGCCGGAGTTCGCCGCGTCGGTGGGCCAGAAGGCCCGTACCCCGTTCGAGGACACCGTCGCCGCGGTCCGGGCGCTCGGCCTGGGCCCCGACAAGTCCGGGGTGAAGTCCCTGGACGCCCTCTACAACCACCTGGTGTCGGCCGGGAACGCGCCGTTGCGGTGGAGCACCCCGGACGGCTACCCGGACGTGGCCGCCGCCTGGGCGTCTCCGTCGGCGTTCCTGGCCCGCTGCAACCTGCACCTGAACCTGGCCGCCGGCTGGTACCCGGCGCAGCTGACCCGTCCGGCCGACCTGCTGAAGTCGCTGGTGCCGGTGCTGCCGGGGACGTACGGCGCGCTTGTCGACGCCCTCGCCACCCGGCTGATCGGGGCGAAGCTGCCGGCCGGGCACACCGCCGCGGTGCTCAGTGTCGCCGCGAAGATGCCGACGAGTCCCCTGACCGTCAAGGACAAGGCGCTGGCCGGTGTCGCGCCGTACCTGATCGCCCTGGTCCTCGACTCGCCCTCCTTCCAGCTGAGGTGATCCCATGACGACGAAGACGCTGTGCTGTGACGAACTCACCCGCCGGGGGCTGCTGGTGGGGGCCGGAGCCACCCTGACCGGGCTGGCCGCTGAAGGGCTGAGCACTCAGCTCGCCTTCGCGGCCGGTAAGTACACCGGGGACACCCTGGTCGTGGTGTCGCTGCGGGGAGGTTTCGACGGGCTGTCCGCGTTCGCGCCGATCGGATCCCAGGACTACTACCAGGCCCGGCCCGGGATCGCCGTGCCGAAATCGGCTGTCCTCGCCGGGGACGGCATGTTCGGCCTTCATCCGGCACTCGCGCCGTTGCTACCGCACTGGCGGGCCGGGCGGCTGGCGGCGGTGCACGCGGTCGGCCAGGAGAACGCCAACCGGTCGCATTTCGCCGCCATGGAGGCGATGGAGAACGCCGCGCCCGGCAGCGCGGTCCGCAGCGGCTGGCTGGACCGGATGCTGGGCCTGACCGGTGCGGCCGGGCCACTCGCGGCGGTCTCGATGGGCGATCCGATGCCGGCCCGTCTGATGGCCGGCCCGGCGCTGGACGTGTCGATGAAGGGTGTCGACGAGTTCCACCTGGCCGCCGACGGCAAACGGCCGATGGCCGCCGCGCTGCGGGCGATGTACGCCGACGCTCCCGCGGTTCTCGCCGCCCCGGCCCGAGCCGCCGACCGGGCGCTCAAGGCCACCGGCCGGCTCCAGGGTTCCTACGCTCCGGCGAACGGCGCGGACTACCCGGACAGTGAGCTGGGTGCCGCGCTACGGGACGTCGCCCGGCTGATCAGAGCCGGGTCCGGGCTGGTCACGGCCGCGGTCGACTGCGGTGACTGGGACATGCACGAGGGCCTCGGACCGGCGATCAAGGGCCAGCGGATGTACGACAACCTGGCCGGCCTCTCGACCGCGCTGCACGCCTTCGTCACCGACCTGGGCGAGACCGCGATGAAGAACGTGACCGTGCTGACGATCAGCGAGTTCGGCCGCCGGGTGAAGGAGAACGGTTCCCGGGGCGCCGACCACGGCCACGGCAACGCGATGATGCTGCTCGGCGGTGGTATCCGGGGCGGCCGGGTCTACGGCACCTGGCCCGGTCTGGGCCCGCGCGACCTGGCCGACGGCGATCTGGCGGTCACCACCGACTACCGCTCGGTGATCGGCGAGATCCTGCAGAAGCGATGCGGTCTGGGTTCGCTGTCCGAGGTCTTCCCCGGCGACGTCAAGCCGTCCACGTTCGGCCTGGCCACCGCCCGTTCGGTATAGAAAAGGCCGGCGCCTCCGGAAGGAGGCACCGGCCTTCGCCGGAACGACTCAGCTCACTTGGCGCCGGCGGTGCGGCGCTTGGACCACACGTCGAAGGCGACCGCGGCGAGCAAGACCGCGCCCTTGAAGAACATGACCGACTCGGTCTGCCAGCCGAGCAGGCCGGCGCCGTTGTTGATCACGCCCATGATCAGGCCGCCGGTGATCGCGCCGACCACCTTGCCGACACCACCCTGGACGGCGGCGCCGCCGATGAACGCGGCGGCGATGGCATCCAGCTCGAAGCTGTTACCGGCGGTCGGGCCGGCCAGGTTCAGCCGGCCGGCGAAGATGATGCCAGCCAGCGAGGCGAGCACACCCATGTTGACGAACAGCCAGAACACCACCGACTTGACCTTGACGCCGGAGAGCGTCGCGGCCTGCAGGTTGCCACCGACCGCGTAGATCTGGCGGCCGAACACGGCCCGGTTGGTGACCAGCGTGTAGCCGACCACCAGCACGGCCAGCAGGATGAGCACCCACGGCAGGTTGCGGAACCGGGCGAGCTGGATGACCAGGAACATCACCAGCGCGGCCGGGACGGCGACCTTGAGGGCGAACAGCCACGCCGGGTCGACGGCCTGGTTGAAGCGGACCCGCGCGCTGCGGGTCCGGTACTGCACGATGACCATGCCCACCACGACGAGGACGCCGACGACGATGCTGAACAGGTCGGCGCCGCCCAGTGGGCCCAGCGCGACGTTGTTCATGAAGCCGGGGGTGAAGCCGTTCGCGAGGGTGCGGACCTCCTCCGGGAACGGGCCGATGCCCTTGTTGCCCAGGATCTTGTAGGTGATCGCGCGGAACAGCAGCATGCCGGCCAGGGTGACGATGAAGGCGGGGATACCGAAGTACGCCACCCAGTAGCCCTGCCAGGCACCGATGAGCGCGCCGAAGACCAGGGTCGCCAGCACAGCGATCGGCCAGGGCAGGTTCATCTCGACCATCAGGACCGCGGAGAACGCGCCGGTGGCGGCCACCACCGAACCGACCGACAGGTCGATGTGGCCGGCGATGATGATCAGCACCATGCCGATCGCCAGTACCAGGATGTACGAATACTGGACGATGATGTTGCTGAGGTTCTGCGGGGCCAGCAGGTCACCACCGGTAGCCACGGTGAACGCCACGACGATCAGCGCGAGAGCGATGTAGATACCGCTCTGCTTCAAGTCGAAGTTGACCTTGCGTGGTGCCGGGCCCGAAAGACCGTTCGGCCCCTTGCCGGCCCTCACACCGGCACTGCTTGGTGCGGCCGTCACGGCGCTACCTCCTGTACTTCCCTTGTCATGAGAGTCATCAGACTCTCCTGCGTGGCCTCCGCGCGCGACACCTCGCCGGTGATCCGGCCGGCCGAGAGGGTGTAGATGCGGTCACAGATCCCGAGAAGCTCGGGCAGCTCGGACGAGATGACCAGGACGGCCTTCCCCTCGTCGGCGAGCCGGTTGATGATCGTGTAAATCTCGTACTTCGCACCGACGTCGATACCGCGAGTCGGCTCGTCCAGGATCAGCACGTCCGGATCGGTGAGGATCCACTTGGACAGCACGACCTTCTGCTGGTTGCCGCCGGACAGTTTGCCGACGACCGCCTCCACATTCGGCGCCTTGATGTTCATGCTGGCGCGGAACTCGTTGGCGACCCGGTACTCCTCGTTGCCGTCGACCCAGCCGCCCTTGGCGAGCTTGCCGAGCGCGGCCGCCGAGACGTTGCGCTTGATGTCCTCGATGAGGTTCAGGCCGTACCGCTTACGGTCCTCGGTCGCGTAGGCGATGCCGTGGTCGATCGCCTCCCGGACGTTACGGGCCTGGATCTCCTTGCCGTCCTTGATCAGGGTGCCGGAGATGTTGACCCCGTACGACCGGCCGAAGACGCTCATCGCCAGCTCGGTGCGCCCGGCGCCCATCAGCCCGGCCAGGCCGACGATCTCGCCGCGCCGCAGCGTCAGGTTGGCCTTGCGGACCAGTGCCCGGTCCGGCTGGGTCGGGCTGTGAACGGTCCAGTCCACGATCCGCAGCGCCTCGCCGCCGATGGTCGGCGTGTGCTCCGGGTAGCGGTGCTCCATGTCCCGGCCGACCATGCCCGAGATGATCTTCTCCTCGGTGAGGTCGGCGGTGTCCTCGGTCCAGATCGTCTTACCGTCCCGCAGGATGGTGACCCGGTCCGAGACGCCCATCACCTCGTTGAGCTTGTGCGAGATGATCACGCAGGTGATGCCCTCGTCGCGCAGGCCGCTGAGCAGCCGGAGCAGGTGCGCGGAGTCCTCGTCGTTGAGCGCCGCGGTGGGCTCGTCGAGGATCAGCAGCTTCACCTTCTTGGAGAGCGCCTTGGCGATCTCCACCAACTGCTGCTTGCCGACACCCAGCTCGACGACCGGCGTGACACCGCTCTCCGAGAGGCCGACCCGGCGCAGCAGTTCGTCGGCGGCGGCGTTGGTCTTGTTCCAGTCGATCCAGCCGCGGGTCGACTGCTCGTTACCGAGAAAAATGTTCTCCGCGATGGAAAGATTCGACGCGAGTGCCAGCTCCTGATGGATGATGACGATGCCACGGTGCTCGCTGTCGCGGATTCCGGAGAACTTGCAGGGTTCGCCCTCGAACTCGATGTCCCCTTCGTAGGTGCCGTGCGGGTAGACACCCGACAGCACCTTCATCAGGGTCGACTTGCCGGCCCCGTTCTCCCCGCAGATGGAATGGATCTCTCCTCTGCGTACTTCCAGGTTGACGTCCTGCAGCGCCTTGACGCCCGGGAACGTCTTGGTGATGCCGCTCATCCGCAGGATTGTGTCGGTCATGCCAACCCTCCTTGGGCCGGTGAGGGCCGCGCCCCACCCGGTGAGCCGGGCGGGGCGCGGAACCCGGATTACTTCAGCTGGTCGGCCTTGTAGTAGCCGCTGTCGACCAGTTCCTTCTGGTAGTTGTCCTTGGTGATGATCAGGGACTCGAGGAGCTGGGCCGGAACGACCTTGTTGCCGTTGTCGTAGTCCTTGGTGTTGTTGGTCGCCGGGGTCTGGCCCTTGAGGACCGCGTCGGCCATCTCACCGGTGGTCTTCGCCAGCTGGCGGGTGTCCTTGTAGATGGTGGAGTACTGCTCACCCGCGATGATCGACTTGACCGAAGCGAGCTCGGCGTCCTGGCCCGAGACGATCGGGTAGGCCGAACCGGTGCCGTAACCGGCCGACTTCAGGGCCGAGAGGATACCGATCGAGATGCCGTCGTAGGGCGAGAGAACGCCGTCGACCTTGGCGCCACCCTTGTAGGTGGAGGTCAGGATGTTCTCCATGCGCTTCTGGGCCGTCTCCGGGTCCCAGCGCAGGGTGGCGACCGTCGCGAAGTCCTTCTGGCCGGACTTGATGACGATGGTGCCCTTCTCGATGTACGGCTGCAGGATGCTCATCGCGCCGTTGAAGAAGAAGGTCGCGTTGTTGTCGTCCGGCGAACCGGCGAACAGCTCGACGTTCAGCGGGCCCTTCAGGCCGGCGTCGGAGCCGTCGGCCTTGAGCACCTTCAGACCGGTCAGCAGCGAGGTCGCCTGCTGCACACCGACCTTGAAGTTGTCGAAGGTGGCGTAGTAGTCCACGTTCGGGCTCTTACGGATCAGGCGGTCGTACGCGATGACCTTGATGCCCGCCGAGGCCGCGTTCTCCAGCTGGCTGGTGATCGCCTCGCCGTCGATGGAGGCGATGATCAGCAGCTTGGCGCCCTTGGTGATCTGGCTGTCCAGCTGCTGGGTCTGGGTCGGGATGTCGTTCTCCGCGTACTGCAGGTCGACCTTGTAGCCCAGGCCCTCGAGCTGCGACTTGAGGTTGTCGCCGTCGTGGATCCACCGCTCCGAGGAGCGGGTGGGCATGGTGATGCCGACCAGGGCACCGGTGTTGTCGCCGCCGGAGGCGGCTTCCTTGTCAGCGGTCTTCTCCGCGTTGCCACAAGCCGCCATGGTGGCGGTCATCGCGACGGCGGTGACGACTGCCGCGAGCCGGTTCAATTTCACGGTGGATCTCCTCTTTGAGAACGGTGTTACAGGGGGCGAGCCAGACGGTGGTACGCCTGGTTCCAGCGCACCCGGTCGGAGAAGTCGGCCGGTGTGGTGCGCTCATCGATCAGCAGGAGCTCGGTCTGAACCATTTCCGCAAAATCGCGCAGGGTCTCAGCACCGACCGCCTGAGTCAGCACCGTGTGATGCGGACCACCGGCCATGATCCAGCACTCGGCTGAGGTCGAGAGCGAGGGGGCTGGCTTCCACACCGCACGGGCCACGGGCAGGTTCGGCAGCGGCTCGTCCGGCGGGATCACCTCGATCTCGTTCGCGACCAGACGGAACCGGTCGCCCATGTCGGCCATACCCATGACCACCGCCGGGCCGGGGGCCGCGTCGAAGACCAGGCGCACGGGGTCCTCCCGGCCACCGATGCCCAGCGGGTGGATCTCGGCTCGCGGTTTCGACGACGCGATGGACGGGCAGACCTCGAGCATGTGCGCGCCGAGGATCTTAGGCTCGCCCGGGCCGAAGTGGTAGGTGTAGTCCTCCATGAACGAGGTACCCCGGCCGGTTCCGGAACCCATCGCCTTGACCGTGGCGACCAGGACCGAGGTCTTCCAGTCGCCCTCGCCGCCGAAGCCGTAACCGTCCGCCATCAGGCGTTGCACGGCCAGGCCGGGGAGCTGGCGCAGGCCGCCGAGGTCCTCGAAGTTGGTGGTGAAGGCGCCGAACCCGCCCTCGGTGAGGAACTGCCGCAGACCGGCCTCGATGCGAGCGGCGTAGCGCAGCGACTCGATCCGGTCGCCGAGCAGCGCGGCGTCGACCTCGAACAGGTCCCGGTACTCCGCGACCAGCTTGTCGATCTCGGCGTCGGCGACCTGGTCCACGACCTCGACGAGATCGTTGACGCCGTACGTGTTGACCGAGACGCCGAAGCGCAGCTCGGCCTCGACCTTGTCGCCCTCGGTGACCGCCACGTTGCGCATGTTGTCACCGAATCGCGCCAGCCGCAGCCCGCGCACGTGCTGCACACCCGTCGCGGCACGGGCCCAGGAGTCGATCCGGGCGACCACCGACGGGTCGGCGACGTGACCGGCGACCACCTTGCGCGGCACACCGAGGCGGGCCTGGATGTACCCGAACTCCCGGTCGCCGTGGGCGGCCTGGTTGAGGTTCATGAAGTCCATGTCGATGGTCGACCACGGCAGCGACTGGTTGTGCTGGGTGTGCAGGTGCAGCAGCGGCTTGCGCAGCGCGTCCAGGCCACCGATCCACATCTTGGCCGGGGAGAACGTGTGCATCCAGGCGATGACGCCGATGCAGTCCCGGTCGGCGTTGGCCTCGAGCATGACCTGCTTGATCGAGCCCGCGTCGGTGAGCACCGGCTTGGTGACGATCTCGGCGCCGGAGAGGCCGTGGGCCAGGGTCCGCTGGATCTCGGCGGACTGGTCGGCGACCTGCTGGAGGGTCTCCGGGCCGTAGAGATGCTGGCTACCGGTCAGGAACCAGATCTGCGGTGTCATCGGCTTTCCTTCGTTCGATGGTTCTGCACGGACTCGTGACCAGGCGCCGGCTCGTGCGAGACGAGCGGAGCCGCCGGGTCCGCGATGGTACGGCCCTGGCCGCGCGACAGAGTCAGGCGAGGGCGGGCCCGGGCCGTGACCGACTTGTCGATCTTACGGTCGGAGAAGGCCCCGAAATCGCCCAATGGCAGGTAATGCACCCCGGAACCAATCCCCGTCATATCGATGATCATGGGTGGTGGACCTCCGGAGGGCGCGGCCGGAGACGTGGTAGCGGCCACATTCCGGCGGAACGACCCCAGTGTTATCGCTAACAAATCTGGTGTCAACGGGCCTCGGCAACAACGAGGTAACGGCCCATTAACCTGGGCCGGGCAAGATCACTCGGGCGCGCGCGGGCGCGTTCCTTACTTACCCGCGAGCCCGCGAGGGCGCGCTCTCCCGGACCACCAGCTGCGCCGGCACCACGATCTGACGGGCCGTGCCCGCCTCGTCACCCATCTGCCCCAGGAGCAGGCTCAACGCCGCCCGGGCCACGTCACCGAAGGCCTGCCGGACGGTGGTCAGCGGCGGGATGAAGTAGGCCGCCTCGGGCACGTCGTCGAACCCGACCACCGCCACGTCGTGCGGCACCCGGCGGCCCCGCTCGCTCAGCGCCCGCAGGATGCCCAGGGCCAGGTGATCGTTCGCCGTGAAGATGGCCGTGACCTCCGGCATCCGGGCCAGCATCTGCCCGGTGCGGTACCCCTCGGCGGCCGACCAGTCGGCCGACAGCAGCGGCGGCACCTCACGGCCCGCCTCCTCCAGGGTCTGCCGCCAGCCCTGGATCCGGCCGGCCGAGTCGAACCAGTCCGTCGGCCCGGAGACGTGCCAGACCGTCTCGTGCCCGGCGTCCAGCAGGTGCCGGGTCGCGGCCCGGGCACCGGCCACCTGGTCCACGGTCACCAACGG
The DNA here is from genome assembly GCF_900104725.1 of Actinoplanes derwentensis. Taxonomy (NCBI): domain Bacteria; kingdom Bacillati; phylum Actinomycetota; class Actinomycetes; order Micromonosporales; family Micromonosporaceae; genus Actinoplanes; species Actinoplanes derwentensis. Next base: position 369,848 of record NZ_LT629758.1, on the reverse strand, counting down.
CCGGCCGCTGGCCGGATCGCCGTCGATGAAGACCACCGGCAGGTCCTCGGGGATGTCGGCTAGCGCCTCCACCGCCGACACGGTGTTCGCGATGACCACCAGACCGGCCACCCGCTGATCCAGGTGCCGCTCGACCACCGCGCCCATCGAGGAGCGGTCCAGCTCGCGGACGCTGCCGACGCTCACTGCGAAACCGGAGTCCGCGGCGGCCTGCTCGAACTCGCTCAGCATGGTGGCCGGGCCGTACAGCGTACTGTTGCGGGCGACCACGCCGATCAGCTGGGACCGGCCGGTGACCAGCGCACGAGCCGCCCGGTTCGGCCGGTAGCCCAGCTCGGCGATGGCGGCGCGGACCCGGATCCGGGTCTGTTCCTTGACGTTCGGATGGTCGTTGAGGACACGCGAGACGGTCTGGTGCGAGACTCCAGCGAGGCGGGCCACGTCGGTCATGGCCGGACTGCGGCTGATCTTGTCCACTTGCGTACCTCGCCAGATCCGGTTCCCAGGAGAGCGTCACCGCTCGTGTTGCCGAAATGTTATCGATAACATCCGTTTTTCACGAGCCCCGCGCGGATGATGTCCCGCGACACGTACGCTCGGCAGCGATGGAACCACCGTTGATCAACGGCCCGAGTGTGCTCGGCAGCCTAGCGGACGAGGGCTTCACCTCGTTGCGCCGGGCCGCCGCGCCCCGCGCCCAACGTTACGAGATCGGCCGCTCGCTGCGGGACCGGTCGCCGCGCTCCGACATGGCCCACTGGCGCGAGCCCGACCGGCGGCCCGACCCGGTCGCCCAGGTGGTCGCCGCGCACGAGGGCCGGGTCGACCGGCTCGTCCCGGTCCGGATCGGCCGGATGATCGCCTCCCCCTACGCCTTCCTGCGCGGTACCGCCGGACTGATGGCCGACGACTTCGCCTACCTGCCCTGCACCGGCATCACCCCGGTGATCTGCGGCGACGCCCACCTCGGCAACTTCGGCTTCTACGCCTCCCCCGAACGCGCACTGGTCTTCGACCTCAACGACTTCGACGAGGCTCACCCCGGTCCCTGGGAATGGGACCTGCGCCGGCTCGTGGTCAGCGTCTACACCGCCGGCCGCTTCAACGGGTTCCGGGAGTCCGCGTGCGCCGACGCCGTCCAGCACTGCGTCGAGGAGTACCGCGAACAGATCCTGCACCTGGCCGAACAGCCACTGCTGCGCCGCTCCTTCGACCAGCTCGACGTCGAAGCGATGCAGTCGGCCGCCAGCCGGGCCAGTTTCCGCGACGAGATCGGGCGCGCCGCCCGCCGGGCCCGCCGGCGCACCAGCGACCGGGCGCTGCCCCGGTTCACCGAACGGCACGACGGCACCGCCCGGCTCGTCGAGGAACCACCACTGATCACCCGGCTGCCCGACGACGAACGCGACCAGCTCGCCGAAGCCCTCGACGGTTACCTGAGCACCCTCAAACCACACTGGGCGCGGATCCTCGGCGGTTACCGGATCGTCGACATCGCGCACAAGGTCGTCGGCGTCGGATCGGTCGGGCTCCGGGCGTACGTCGCGCTCTGTGAAGGAAGCAGCTCCGACGACGTGCTCTTCCTGCAACTCAAGCAGGCCCGCCGCTCGGTCGTCGCGAGACACCAGCACGGCGCGCTGGCCTGGCACCGGCATCAGGGACAGCGGGTCGTCGAATACCAGCAGGCGCTGCAGACCGTCAGCGACCCGCTGCTCGGCTGGACCACGGTCGGTGAACACCAGTACTACGTGCGGCAGTTCCGCGACATGAAAGGCGCCATCCTCATCGAGGACGTCAACGCGGGCGCGCTCGCCGACTACGCCGGCATCTGCGGCTACCTGCTCGCCAAATCCCACGCCCGGACCAGCGGGGCCTCGATGATCGCCGGTTACGTCGGCGGTTCGGCGAAACTCGACGAATCCCTGGCGCGCTTCGCCCGGGCGTACGCCGACCAGGTCGAAAAAGACCACGCGGCACTTGTCGCAGCCGTCCACCGCGGCGATCTCCCGGCCGAAACCGCATGACCAACCCCTTTGGAGTACGCCCGTGAGCGGCACCGTCCCCCTCGACTCGCCCGCGCTCGCCCAGTTCTGGACCGAACGCCACCTGTGCACCCTCACCACGCTGCGCGCCGACGGCTCACCCCACGTGGTCGCGGTCGGCGCCACCCTGGACGTCAGCACCGGCATCGCCCGGATCATCACCTCCGGTGGCTCGTCCAAGGTCCGCAACGTGCGGCGCGGTGCCACCCGCGTCGCGATCTGCCAGATCGACGGCCCCCGCTGGAGCACCGTCGAAGGCCTCGCCGTCATCCGCGACGACCCCGGCGCGGTCGGCGACGCGGAACAGCGCTACGCCGCCCGCTACCGGGTGCCCCGGCCCAACCCGGAACGGGTCGTCATCGAGGTCACGGTGACCCGGATCCTGGGATCGGCATCGTTGCGGCACACCACGGCGAGCCCAAACCCCTGACTTCCTTTCCGGTACGTCCGTCCCGAGTCCCGTGACCCGCACCGGCCACCGTCTCGTATTCACCGGCCGCCGGTGGGCCTCGTATTCACCGGCGGCGCTTTACCTTTCGGCGGGCGATTGCCATGATCACCCGATGACGCCCGCCCGACTCCTCACGGCGCTGGCCGGCGTTCCCGGCCTGTACCCCCGCGCCGACCAGCGGATACCCCCGGTGATCACCTGGGACGACGGCCCGTGCGGCCGTACCGCCGCCGCCGCGCTGACCGCCGCCGGTTTCGAGGTCACCGACCCGTTCTGGGGTGGAGCCCTCGTCGACACCCAGGACCTGGAACCGTGCGTGTTCCAGCGGATACTGCGCCCGGAGACCGCGGCACTCCTCTACCTGCACGGCACCGAACCGGACACATCCGACGGTGACGCCCGGCTGGCCGGCCGGGTCTTCGGCACCGACCTGCCCGGCGAGGGCTACCTGCCCACCGGCCACGAGGACGAACTCGCCGTCCACCTGTTGGTCGGCGAAGTCAACGCGATCACCGAATGCGACTTCGGCGGCGACGCCCTGTTCACCCAGATGGGCGAGGCGGTCCGCCGAACCTTCGGCGACCGGAGCGGCCTGTTCGAAATCGCCCGCCGCGCCGTCATCTGAGACGCCCGGGGCCGTCGGGCGCAGGTGGTCGATCCCGCTTTCGGGGACGCTCCGCCGCGATGTTCACCGAGTCGCACAAAGTCCGTTGACGGGTGGCGGGGCGGCAGCGGAAGGTCGGGGGTAGACCAACCCATATTTTGGTGGAGGAAACACCCGTGACCCTCCTCGATGCCAGTCGGCTCGTTCTCGTCCTCATCGCCGCTGGACTGGTGATGGCGGGAGTCCGCTACCTGACACGCTGGTGCTCGACCGCCGCCGAACGACGACGACAGCGGCGAACCCCGGAACCGATGCCGCACGGACTACCGATCGAACAACTCGCCGTCGACCTGCGCCGGCTGCTACGACTGCACGGCGAACTCGCGGCCTCCGCCCACAACGGACTCCGCACCCACCGGGTCTGGGCGATCGAGACAGCCATCGGCATGTGCGCCATCGAAGCCGCCATCGCCCTCGAAGTCCCCCACCCCCAACCGGATCGCGCCCCGACGCTGACCCGCGCGGAACTGTCCATCCTGCTCAGCGCCCTGGCCGCAGCCGGCCTGGTCCTACCGTCCCGAGTAGGCGGATTCACCCTCGACGGCCGCGCCTGACCCACCCCGGCCCACAGGCGGCGACTTCCACTGCCCAGCCGAAACCGAGCGCTCCCTCGGCGGCGCCCGGGACTTGGAATACTCCCTGGCGGTTGCCCGGAATCGGAGCGCCCCTCCCGCGATGCTCGGGACATGGAACGTCCCTTCGGGCTGTTCGCGGCCCCTTGGCGGATGCTCGGGAACCGGACCGCCCCCCTTGGCGGATGCTCAGAAGGCCGAGTGCCTCCCGTTGCGGTGCTCAGGGAGAGGCAAGGCCCAGCGCTGCGGCGTTGGACGAGCCTGAAGTCACGACGGACTGGCTCAGGTCTGACGGGGGTGAGGAGGGCGCGGCTACGGAAGGCCGGTTCCGTTGCCGCGCCCTCCCTGACCGCGCCCGGAACCGTTGCGAGGAGGGGGTCTCGCCGGCGGTTCCGGGGCACGGTGCGGCCCCTCGTCCGCCGGCGGGGTGGCGCTCGGGGCGGGGGCCTTCAGGAACGTTCGATGGAACACGCGGCGGGGTCGCTCGTGGGACGACCCGGCCGATGCCGGTGGGAGGAGACGGCGGTGGGAGATGGGCTCCCGCCGCCGTCTCCCGGCCCCGGCCGAGCACCAAGATCCGCCGACCGTGACGGGCGAGGGGGATCGCCTTCACGGTGTTCTCGGGTCCGATTCGACCGCCAGGAGTTGGGGGGTGGCGGCCGCCGACCGGGTGGTTCACAGCGCCCAGATGGCCCGAGACGTCCAGGTGATCCGAGGCACCCGAGTGATCCGAGGCGGTCAGATGGCTCGCAACGCGCGGATGGCCTGAGGCGTGCAGGTGGTGGTCGAGACGTGCGGGTGGGGCGGGGTGCGTGGGCTGCGGGGTGAGCGGGCGGTGGTAGCCGTACAAGAAAAGGGTTTGATCTTGAGGTTGTCGGTCTTGGTGGGTGGGTTGGGATGGGGCCTGGCGCTCATCAACCGTGCCAGGGACGCCTGTCATGATCCGCGAATGCCGGGGGTGTCCTTCGCCACCCCCGGGATCGACCTGGGAGCTCGGCGGGCGTTTCGGTGCCGATTGTGGTGGTGGACCGGCGACGCGTGGCGGTGGGTTCGCTGGAGTCGGGGTGTGGATGAGTGGGGGCACGGGGGTGACGGTGGGTCACCTGTTCGGGGTCAACCGCAAGTTCTTAGCTGGCCTGAAAAGAAGCTTAAAAAATTCTTAAGCCGATACCTGGGACGTGACCGGTCGGGGACGGTTCGCGTTGGGTGGAGCGGCCGTTCCGGGGGCCTCGGCGGCTCTTCGGGATCTTTGTCATAGTCACTGCTCAAACCATTGAACCGGGAGGGCTTTCCGGACGTATACCCGGGTGATCGCGTACTTCCGGCGAACTGCGGCGCCGGTGTGATCGAGGCTCGCGGAGTGTCCGCGCGGCCGGTGACGGGGGCCCGCGGTGCGGTGGCGCACTGCGCAAATCCGTGGTTAACCTTCCACATCCACCACGTGGCAGGCGTTGATCCGGAGCGCGAGGGGCGGGCACCGGTGTGCGGAGGTGGTACAGGGTGAGGACGGTGGCTTCCATGCGGCATCGGGGCGGTGGGTTCTCCCCCGGCCGGTTCGGAGCCTCGTCATGAGCTACGAGGACGACGAATACTGGGCCGACGAGTACGACGAGTACTCGATCATGCCTAGTTCGGCGGTCATTCAGGAGCGGCACTACACCAAGCGTGAAGTACCGGACGCCGTCATGCCGACGCGCGGCCGCAGCGGCATGTCCGAGGACGAGCTCGCGGCCCGGCGGCAGCGGAAAGCCTCCTTCGACTCGGCGCGGCCCAGCTGGCTCGACGAACCCGACTTCGTGCCGGTGGACACCAACGTCGACAACCTGGTCGGCGACGACTTCGACGACATCGACTTCAACCGGCCCGAGCTGGGCGTCGACTTCGACAAACCCGACTTCCCCATCGTGGATCCGGCGGCTCGGCCGGACCTTCGCCGCAGCGCCTCCGGGCCGCGCGGCGACAATCGATATGAGCGTACGGCCGGTTCGAGCCGTGACGACGACCGTGTTGACGACCGTGTTGACGACCGGTACGCGTCCGCCCGCTATCAGGGCGATGTCTGGAACCGTGACGATCTGCAGGGCCGTGACGATCTGCGGGATCGGCGTGACGACCGGGATCGCCGGGGTGACCGGGGCCGGGTCGACGACCGGAACGTCCGGGATGATCGGGTCCGGAGCGACGACCGCAGTCGCCGGGACGACCGGGATCGCCGGGACGATCTGCGGGATCTGCCCGCCGCCCGGGACCGCCGGGACGACCGGGATCCCCGTGACGACCGGGACCGGCGCGGCGAGCGCTGGGACGAGACCCCGTCCCGCCGCGGGCGCCGCCGTGAGGAGCCCCGCACCACGCGGGAGGACACCCCCGCGCGCTGGGACGAGCCGGCCGCCCGGAGCGACGAGCGCTGGGCCGGGTACGACCCGCGCGCCCCGCACGACGACCGCCGGGAACCGGTCCGTGACGGCCATCGGGAACCCGTTCTCGACGGGCGCCGGGAACCGGTCCGCGAGGATCGGGCCGACCCCCGGGACGAGCGGCGGGACGAGCGGCGGGAGCAGCTCGACGACCGGCGCTCCCCCGGCCGGGACGATCGCCGTGGACGTGGACGGCGCACCGTCGAGATCGGGGCCGACGAACTCTGGGACGACGAAGGCACCATCGAACGCGGCGAACAGCCGATTCGTAACGACGACCAGCCGCGGACCATCGAGCTGGGTACCGACGAATACTGGGAGGAGCCCGACCGCTCCGCCCGGGGCGACGTCGCGCCGTTCGACCGTGGACGCGCTCCGCAGACCTGGGAGGACGACGACTTCGGCCCGATCCGGCCGGTCGGCGGACGGCGCCCGCGACGCGACGACGCCGACACCCGCCGGCCCGCCGCACGGCGTGATGATCGGGCGGTCACCGGGCGTGCCCAGGTACCGGGAAGCGCCGGAACCGACGACCAGCGCACCGACACTCCGCAGCCGGTTCGCGGCACCGCGTCGCCGGTCCGCCCCGACATCCGGCCGGCCGCCGACGCCGGGGACCGTGGCAGGCCCGCTGCCGACGCTGGCGACCGCAGCAGGCCTGTGGTGGACGCCGGGGATCGCAGCAGGCCCGTAGTCGATGCAGGAGATCGCAATAGGCCCGCAGCCGACGCTGGCGACCGTGTCAGGCCGGTGGCTGATGTCGGGGACCGCGGCACGGACGACCGGCGTGTCACCGCCGGTGGTGCCGACCGTGTGGGTTCGGAACCCTCCGGGACTCCGGGTGGGCCCATCGCGGACCAGGTCGTGGACGACGGCCGGGGCGTTCGCGGGTTCGCCGAGCCGGGTACCGGTGAGCGCCCGGACAGCGACCGTGGGACCCCGGGTCAGCGTGATTCACGCGGCGCCGCTCCGGAGCCGGTGGACGGCGGCCGGGACCAGGGGATCGCGGCACGTGTGTCGGACGACCTCGGCGACCGCGCTCGCGATGCCGTCGAGCCCGCCGTGGCCGGAAACCACGAGGGTCACAAGCCTGACGATTCGGTACGGGCGGCGAACGGTCGCGGGATCACCGGCTCCGAGGCGCCGGCTCGTCCGGTGGACGTTCCGGAGATGCCCACGGTCGAAGCGGTGAAGCCGCAAGGACGCGTGGGTGTTCCGGTCGTTCCGGGTGGTCCGGTCGTTCCGGGTGCTCCGGTCGTTCCGGGTGCTCCGGTCGTTCCGGGTGGTCCTGAGGGCGGAAACGTTCGCGAGGTCCGGGGCGCTCGTAGTGACGCCCCGGCTGGACCGAACGGGCGTGAGACACCGGCAGCCGACCATGCGGCGGCCCGTGAACTGTGGGAACGTGGCGAACGCACGCCGGAGGCGACCGACCGCGCGCAGCCGGGACACGCCGGGACGGGGCAGCCGGAGAGCGACGCGGCTCTGCGCGGAGGCGCGGATCGGGGCGCGGCGGAGCACAGTCCGGCACAGCAGGGACCGGCGGCATACGGGTCGGCACCACAGGGACCCGCACAACGCGGACCGGAACAGCCTGGGCCGGCGGCTCACGGATCCGCGCAGCCAGGAACCGCGCAGCGTGGGCCGGAGCAGCCGGGATCAGCGGCGTATCCAGGTGCTTATCAGGCGCCGGTTCAGCACGGAGTGGCTTCGAACGGGCCGGTTCAGCACGGGGCCGCGGCTCACGATCCGACGCAGCAGGGGCATGCGGCCGGGGAGCGCGAGGACGGGCACAAAGGTGGCTGGCGGGCCGCCATGGCTCGGCTCGTTCCCGGGCAGCGGCACACCGGTGGCGATGTGCCCGCCGAACCGGCCGAGGGCTCCGTGGGACGGGTACCGCACGGCGTCGGCGACAACACCGGGCGCACCGGACCGGACAACGGAACGAGTGCGGACGGGCCGAGGGTGGTCCGGCGCGCTGACCCACCCGTACAGCCGAAGGTTGTCAGTAAGTCCGCACCGCCTCCCGCGCCGCGTGTCGTCAAGGCCGAGCCGCCGGTTGCGCCGCGTGTCCTGGCCGCACCGGCTCCGGTGCCGCCGACCCGGGTGACCGGGGCGAACGGACCGCAACAACCCGGATGGGCCGAGACGTCTCCCGACGGTCGGGCTGATTCCAGTGGTGGCTGGCCCGCCGGTACGGGGTTCCCTGCCGGTGTGCCGAACCAGGGTGGCCGTGCTGCCGGGACTGTTCCGGGTGCCGATCGGCGCGCGCCCGGCGGTCCGGTCGGAGCCGATGGGCGGGTGGCCGGTGGGCCGGCTGGTGTGGATGGCCGGGTGGCTGGTGCTCGCCCGGGTGCGGGTGACCAAGTCGGCGGTGGATGGGCCGGTGGAGACGGGCGTGGTTCAGCGGGATGGCCGAACGAGAGCGGTCAGATCGCTGGTGGGCGTCCCGGTGAGGACGGGCGTGTGCCGGGTGTTCCGGGTGGCTATCCGGGACCGGCGGACGGGCGTCACGGTGGCGGCGAGGGCTGGGCTCATCCGGCGGACGGGCGTCGCGGTGGTGATGAGGGCTGGGCTCCGCAGGGTGAGGGCTGGTCGGACGTTCCGCAGCAGCGTTCGCGGAAGACGCCTCGGACCGCTCATGTGTTCCTGGAAGAGGGGGACGGGCCCTGGGCGATGGTTCCCGACGCGTCGCAGCCTCCGGCCGGGTCTCGGCCGGTTTCGCCGGCTCGGCCGCAGGTTCCGGGTGAGTGGAACCCCGGTATGGGGCAACCGGCCACGGCGGGACCGCCCGGTGGCTATCCCGCGCCGGAACAGGCTTGGCCGCCGGCCGCTCGGCCCGTGCAGCCCGGAGACCGGCCGCAGAGCGGGGCACCTACACCGGGTGGGATGCCTTTGGCAGCGGGAAGGCCGGGCGTGGAGCCTTGGCCGCCCGCTGCGCAGAACCCTCAGACGACGGGACAGGGTCCGGCCGTAGGGTCGCAGCCTGGAGCGTCCGCGCCGGAGAACGCCTGGCCGCCCGCGGCTCGGCAAGAACCGGCTGTGGTTCGGCAAGAACCGGCTGTGGTTCGGCAAGAACCGGCCGCTGGATGGAACAGACCGACGCCGGCATCGGCATCGCCTTTCCAGGAGACTGCCGCACCCCAGGTCGCCGGATCAGGCGTCGGACGGAACGAGACCGCGCCCCAGGTGGGACCGGTTCCGGACGGTGGGCGGAACGTCGCGCCTGCCGGGCCGGGAACGGCGCCGCAGTCGGGCAGTGGCTGGAGTGGGAACAACGCCGGTGGGGCGACGCCCCGGTCCGGGGGAGGCGCGCACGCCGCTCCTCAGGCCGGCTGGAGCGGGGACGGACGGCACTCGTCCGAGCCACAGGCGGGTACCGGCTGGGACGGAAGCGCGGTCGCACCCACCTCCGGCGGGAATGTGCCGGGAACGGTTCCGGCGCCGGACGGAAGACTGCCGGGATCGGCACCCACCTCGGGCGGGGCTGTGTCACGGTCCGCGCCGCCCGCGCGTCAGGCCGGTGGGGCACACGCCGCTCCTACCGATGAGTGGAGTGGTGTCGGGCGTCACGGGTCCATGCCGCGGTCCGGTACCGGATGGGACGGGACCGCGGTCACGCCCACCTCCGGTGGAGCCGCTCCCCGGTCGGCACCTCCCGCCCACGCCGCTGGTGGAGAGCAGCCCGGTTCCGCCGGGCAGGCTGGGACCGCTCCCCGGTCGGCGCCACCCGCGCACGCCTCGGGCGGAGACCAGCACGGTTCGGCCGGGCAGGCTGGTTCGGTGTGGGACGGCGTCATGCCCCGGTCCGGGGCACCCGCCCCGGGGGCGGCGTGGCCGGATGCTCGGCAGCCCATGGCCACGGCCGGGCAGAACAGTTCGACGGCCGCGCCCGTTTCGGGACGGCCGGAAGAAGGCCGGACCCTGGACGGATGGCTGAGCGAGAGCATGCCGGCCGGCACGACCGGACGGCATGCGGGCGGACGGCTCGAGGACGAACGGCTCCAGGACCAACCGCACGCGGACGGACAATCCGGAGACGGACGGCATACGGACGGGCAGGACGCGGACTTCAGGCCGGTCACCGAGCGGCCCACTATCGCTCTGCCGAAACCGGGCCGGCCGCAGAAGGCGGAGTCCGGGGACTCGGACAGCGAGAACGGGGCCGGGCGGGAGAAGATCGGGTTCCCGCTCATCCGGCCCGGGCAGGCGGCCGAGAGCGGGCCCGCGACGGACGACCGGGCGCGTGCCGGGACTTCGGGGACTACGCAGACCGGGATTCCGGGGGCCGCGAGCGTCGAGGCTTCGGGTGCGGGGCAGGCTGCGGCCGGTGTTCAGGCTGGGACCGGTAGTTGGCCGCGTGTCGGGGCGGAGATCGACAACTGGCCTCGTGCCGGGGCCAAGAGTGCCGCGAATCCGCCTGCGGATGACGTACAGGAACGGCCGGAAGCCGCGGGTAGAGCAGAAGCCGCGGGCAAGGCAGAAGCCGCCGGCAAGGCGGAGAGCCAGCCGCCGGCCGGGCCGGATGAGCGGTTCCCGGCGGACATGCCCTACATGGATCCGGACGGGACTCTGCACAATCTTCGGCCGATCGCTCAGCTGGAGAATTCCGGGCCTACCGAGCCGCGACGGTCGGGGGACAGCGCGTTCGGGAGTGGCTGGTTCGTCACCAAGGTGTCGGATGACGACGAGCCGGGCGCGGTGCGTGGCGATGGTGACGGCGAGGGCGGGGGCGGGGCGCCCGCTGCCAAGACGACCGCCGCGAAGATCACTGAAGGTCTGACCGGCACCGGCCCGGCAGCGAACGGATCGGCCGAGACCGGGCCGGACGCAACCGCGTCAGCACCGGATGAGTCCCGCACGGACGGATCAGGCACGGACAGGGCCGCGGCGGATGTCTCGGTAACTGCTGAGCAGCGGGATACCGCGGACGGCCGGGAGACCGGGATCGACGGCACGTCCGGGCAGCAGCCCGCCGGCACCGGTCAGCACAAGGAACAGAACGAGACCACTGCCGGAAAGGCCGACTCCCCACGGCCGGGACAGCCGGGACAACGGGGACAGAAGGACCAGCCGGGGCCGGAACTGGCGCCGCATCTGCCACTGACCGCCGATGATCTCTCCGCGATCCGGTGGCGGCTGGACGGGGGGACCCTGCGTGAGGTCGTCGATGACCGGGACGCTCTGCGGGCGCTGGGTGAGCGCCTGGACGGCCCGCTGACCGACGAGGCCGACAACATCGTCAAGGCGGGGCTGCTCAGTGTGCGGGCCGAGGTGTACCGCCTGCTCGGGGAGTTGGGGATGGCGGCCGCGGCGAGCCGGCTGGCGCTGGCGCACGCCGAGTCGGCGCAGGATCTGCAGTCGCAGGTGATCGCGCAGGCCGAGTTGGCGCATGTACTGCGGTTGCGGGGCGACCACATGGAGGCGGACCGGCTGTTCCAGCGGGCGGTGGAGGCCGAGGTGGCTCCGGCGGTACGCAGTGTGGTGCACGAGAACGCCGGACGGAGCTGTTTCGATCAGGGGCGGCACATGGAAGCCCTGGATCATTTCGCGCGGGCGATCCGGCTGGGTTCGCAGGAGGACAGCGACCTGGTCGAACGGATCGGGGTCTGTCTCGAGGCCGTCTACATCCACGTGCTGCGGGACGGTTGGGGTCCGTACCCCCGCAGGTCTCCGGAGATCTTGGCCCCTCTCACCGGAAAGCAGGGCGGTTGACGCGGACTGAACAACGCTATTCAGTCCGCAGCGCGACGACCGGGTCGAGGCGGCCGGCCCGCTGAGCGGGGACGACGCCGAAGACGATGCCGACGGCCGCGGAGACGCCGAAGGCCAGGGTCATCGACCACCAGGTGATGGCTGCGGGGACCGGGGTCAGCCGGTCCACCAGGAACGCCGTGCCGGCGCCGAGGGCCATGCCGAGGACGCCGCCGGTGGTGGTGAGCAGTACCGCTTCCAGGAGGAACTGGACGCCGATGTCGCGGGGGCGGGCACCGACGGCTTTGCGCAGCCCGATCTCCTTGGTGCGTTCGCGGACCGAGACCAGCATGATGTTGGAGACGCCGACGCCGCCGACCAGCAGGCTGATGCCGGCGATGGCGGCCAGGACCCCGGTGAGGACGCCGAGGATGTCGCCGAGCACGCCGAGGATCTGTTCCTGGGTGACGGCGGAGAAGTCGGTGTCGGGGTGCCGTTCGGCCAGGGCGGCGACGACCGCCGCGGAGAGTTCGCCGATGCGTTCCCGGTCGGGGGCGCGGATGGCGAGGCCGTCGATGCGTTCGGTGCCGAGCAGGCGCTGGGCGGCGGTGACCGGCACGTGGACCTCGCCGTCGCGGTCGACGCCGAGGCTCTGGCCGAGTTGTTCGAAGACGCCGACGACCCGGAACCGGACTCCGCCGATGGTGATCTGCCGGCCGATCGGGTCACGGTCGCCGAACAGGTCGCCGGCCACTCCGGCACCGAGGACGGCGACCCGGCGGCCGGTGTTGACGTCGGTGCGGGTGAAGTAGGCGCCCCGGTCGAGCCGTCGGACGAAGACCGTCGGGGTGGTTTCGAAGACGCCCTGCATGCTGGCGTATCCGCTGCGGCGGCCGGCCCGGATCGTCTCGCCGGAGGAGATGGTGACCGCGACCCGGCTGCGGTCGCCGACGACCCGGTTGACCACGTCGACGTCGTCCAGGGTGAGCGGTGACGAGGTGGGCGCGGCACCGGCTTCGAGGCGGCCGGGGACGACGATCAGCAGGTTGGAGCCGAGGCCTTCGACCTGGTTCTCGATCTGCTGTTTGGTGCCGGTGCCGATGGCGACGAGAGCGACCACGGCGGCCACCCCGATGATGACGCCGAGCATGGTGAGCATGCTGCGGAGCCGGTTGGCGCGTAGCGCGTCGAGAGCGACCCGCCAGGCTTCAGCGAGTCTCAACGATCAGCCCGTCCTTCATCCGGATCTGCCGGTGGGCGCGGGCCGCGACCTCCCGGTCGTGGGTGACCAGGACGACGGCTACCCCGTCGGCGACCAGCGTCTCCAGCAGTCCCAGGACGTCGGAACCGGTGGCCGAGTCGAGGTTGCCGGTGGGTTCGTCGGCGAGCAGCACGGACGGGCCGGTGACCAGGGCACGGGCGATGGCGACGCGCTGTTGCTCGCCGCCGGACATCTGGTTGGGCCGGTGGGTGATCCGGTGGCCGAGGCCGACGCGGTCCAGCATGGCGGTGGCGCGTTCGCGGCGTTCCCGGCGGCCGGCGCCGCGGTAGACCAGGGGCAGGCCGACGTTGTCCTGGGCGGTGGTGCGGGCGAGCAGGTGGAACGACTGGAAGACGAATCCGATGGTGGTGTTGCGCAGTTCGGCCATCTCGTTCGGGGTGAGCCGGGAGACGTCGCGCCCGCCGATCAGCAGGGTTCCGCCGGTGGGCCGGTCCAGGCCGCCGAGTAGGTGCATCAGGGTGGACTTGCCGGAGCCGGAGGTGCCGATGATGGCCAGGTAGTCGCCGGGTTCGACGGTCAGTGACACCCCACGCAGGGCCTGCACCGAGACGCCGTCGAGTTCGTAGGTCCGGCTGACGTCGGTGGCGACGATGGCGCTCACGGCGCCTCCGCACCGGCGGTGACCTGGTCGGCTCCGGCGATCACGACCCGCTCCCCCGCGTTCACCCCGGAGGTGATCTGCACGGTGTCCTCGCCCTGCACCCCGAGCCGGACCGGAACCGCCTCGTAGCGCCCGGCGCGCACGGTCCAGACGCTCTCCCGGCCGCCGGTGCTGACGATCGCCGAGGCGGGCACGGTGATCGCGTCGGCCGCCTGGCGCACCTTGAGCCGGATGATCGCGCTCATCCCGGGCCGAGGGGTCGGTGATCCTTTTTCCAGCGGGCCCAGGTCGAGGCGCACCTGGTAGGAGACGCCGCCGCGGGCCGAGGTGGTGGGCAGCAGGTCGACCGACCGGACCTTCGCGGTGAACACCGCTCCGGGTGCCGCGTCGAGTTCGATGTCGGCGCCGATGCCGTCGCCGACGAGCAGCACGTCGGTCTCGTCGACCTCGGCGGTCAGCCCGAGACGGCCGGTGTCGACGACGGTCACCACCGGGGTCCCGGCCGCCAGGTAGCCGCCTTCGGGTACCGCCGGGTCCACGCCCGCGACGGCACCGCCGGCCACCGCCGGGGCCTGGCCGCCCGCCAGCAGCCCGGCGAGGGAACCCCCGGAGGCGGGCTGGGCCGGGCCGCCGAGCTGCACCACGCCGTCGACCGGGGCGCGCAGGGTGAGGGCGTCGACGGCGGCGTCGGCCAGCTCGTACGCCTGCTCGGCCTGCAGCCGTTGCGCCGCGGAGAGCGAGCCCATCGCCCGGCCCAGGGAGGCGACGCCGCTCTGCACCGACCGCAGGGCGGCGGCCGACGCCGACGAGGCGGTCCGGTAGCCGGCTTCGGCGGCGCCGACCTGGTCCAGCAGGGCTTTACGGACCTGTGGGTCGGCGATCGCGGCGGCGGACTCGCGGGCCTGTTCGAAGGCTTTCGCCGCCTGTTCGTCGGTGCGCCGGCGGACGGCGGTGAACTCGGAGATCCCGCCGATGCCGGCCGGCGAGCCGGAGGGCAGCTGGGCGAGGGCCTCGCGGGCGGCGTCGCGGCGGCGGGTCAGGTCGGGCGAGTCGATGACGGCGAGCACGTCGCCCTTACGGACCCGCTGCCCCGGCTCGGCGTGGAGTTCACCCAGCGTGCCGGCGGCCGGCGCGGTGAGGGTGGCGGCGGTCCGCGCGGTCACCGTGCCGGGCGCCTCGACGATCTCGTCGATCGTCGCGACCTCGGCGTTACCCAGCCGGACCGCGCTGGTCTCCTCGTCGCACGAGACGGCGGTCTGCGATGCCAGGAGCACGACACCGGCGATGATCACTGCACGTGAGCGGCTGCGATGCACAGTGGCCACTCTATGCCGAAAATCAAGAACGCCTATCTCGTACGGTCGACGAAACGGTCCCGTACCCGCACGCGGGGTCCGCGCGGCGCGGGGTCACCCCGCGACCGCCGGGCCGAATGCGGTGGGCACGGAAACGGGCCGCCCCGATGGAAGGGGACGGCCCGCAGACGATGAGGGATCAGGTGCCGGGACGGCGCCCGAACGTCTTCACCGTCATACCGATCTTGCCGACGCTGTAGTACGCCTTGGCATCGGCCTGGAGAAGGTTCACGCAGCCGTGCGACCCGCGCCACTTGTCGTGGATGTAGGTCGTGGTCTGGTGGAACCCGATCCCGCCGATGAAACGCTGCCAGTACGGCAGCCACACCTCGTACGGGTCGGACCATTCCTTCTTCGTCCGCTTGTTGATCTTGTAGGTGCCCGCCGGCGTCCGGTACCCCTCGTACCCGGTCCGGACGATGGTGGGCTTGTAGAGCACCTTGCCGTTCTTCATGACCCAGCTGGTCTGCTGAGTCAGGTTGACACAGAAGGTGGTGCCCGACTTCTTGGCCTTGCAGGCCGCCGTCTTCGTCGACGCCAGCCGCTTCGCCACGTCGACCGTGGTCGGGCCGGCCAGGCCCTTCGCGGGCTGGATCCCGTAACGCTTCTGGAACTTCACGATCGCGGCACAGTCGGCGGCGGACTGCTTGCCGTCCACCGTCACCGCACCGAACCCGCCCAGCTTCTTGAGGTAGCCCTCGACCTGCTTCTGGTACTTGCCCGTCGCGCACGACGCGGCAGCCGCCTTGGTGACCACCGTGGTGGTCACGGCAGCGGTCACCGGAGCCGCGCTCGCCGGCGTCAGCGCGAACGCGCCGATCCCGCTGCCGACCAGCACCGCCGTCACGGTGCCGACGAGGCGGGCGGTAACCCGTCTCCTTGCCACAACGTCCTCCCCAGGAGTTGATGTCCGCACATCGAAGCACAGCCACCCCAGAAATCACGTACCGGGGAAGGGCGGTGACACGAAACCGGTATGCCATCGGCACCCGGAGCCACCGGCTTGAGACGAAACCACTCCGGGAAACCGGGTCAGCGGGGCGACGCGAAGTCCTGCACCCAGTACGTCGTCCGGTCGGACGCCACCGCCAAGCCGGTGCCCATCTCGTCGAGGGCGCAGTCGAGGATGTTGCGCCGGTGACCGGGGCTGTCCATCCAGGCGTTCACCACCTGGAACGGGCTGTCCTGCCCCTTGGCGATGTTCTCCGAGTACCGGCTCCACGAGTACCCGGCCCCGGTGACCCGCTCGCCGACGTCCCGGCCACCCGGCGACTCGTGGTCGAAATACTCCCGCCGGGCCATGTCGGCGGCGTGCCGGTTGGCGGCCGCGATCAGCCGCTGGTCGAGCGTGAGGGCCCCGCAACCGGCCCGGCGGCGGTTCTGGTTGACCAGAGCGAGCACCTGCTGCTGGAACGGCGCCAGCGGGCTCGACGAGACGGAGTCGGCGGTCACCCCGGTCCGGGACGCCACGATCGGATCCACTCCGGCCCAGGCCGGTGCACCCAGCAGCAGACCCACGGCCAGACCGAGCACTACCAGAGGTTTCCGCATGTCGATCCCTATGCTCGGGCGCTCCGGCCGGTCCGGGGCGCTCGCCGTCTGACCAACGGCACGCCTCCGGTCCCGGTCACGCACACACGTCGCACAGACGCACAGGATTCCGGCGCCACTCCCCCTGTCGGGGTAATCCCATCCGGTGGATCTGCCGCCCGGCCGGTGGTCCCTAGTGGACCGATTCCGTCGCTACGGTTCCCCGGTGCGCAATCGATACCTGGACATACTCCGTGCCGCCGCCATCGTCCGGGTGGTCGTATATCACCTCTTCGGCTGGCCGTGGCTGTCCATCGTGTTCCCGGCGATGGGCGTGATGTTCGCGGTGGCCGGCTCCCTGACCGCCGCGTCGTTGCAGAAACGATCGGCCGGCCCGGTGGTCACGTCCCGGCTGCGCCGACTGCTGCCCCCACTGTGGCTGCTCGGCGCGATCGCGGTCCCGGCCATGATCGCCACCGGCTGGACGCTGGAGCAGGGCGGGAGTCACCCGTACACCCCCTGGAAGTTGATCTTCTGGGTCCTGCCGTTGAGCGACCCGCCGGGCAGCGAGGCGGGCATCGACGCCTGGGAGACGCTCTGGTACATCCGCGCCTACCTCTGGTTCGTGCTGCTGTCACCGCTGCTCTGGGCCGCGTGGCGCACCCTGGGCGGCGCCGCCTGGCTGCTGGTGGCCGCCCCGGTCCTGGCGATAGCGGTGATCGACAAGAGCAACCTCGAACTGCCGGAGCCGGTGGACGCGGTGATGTGGGACCTGATCACCTACGGGGCCTGCTGGATCGCCGGTTTCGCGCACCGCGACGGGCTGCTGGCCCGGCTGCGGCCCGGCCGGGTGCTGACGATCGTGGCGGTGCTGGGTGGCGCCGCGCTCTACTGGCAGAGCGGCCACCCCGGCGACGAACACCCCTGGGACCTCAACGACGTGCCCGAGTCGCAGGCCCTCTGGTCCCTGGCGTTCGTGCTGCTGGTGCTGCGCTGGCAGCCGGACGTCTCGGCGCTGTCCCGGTTCCGGCCGCTGGAGCGGGCGGTGGAGGTGCTCAACTCCCGCGCGGTCACCGTCTACCTGTGGCACAACCTGGCCGTCGCGGCGATCTGGCCACTGCTCACCTGGCTGACCGTGGACGACCTGGGCCGGATGGAGAAGCCGGTCACCCTGGTCACGGCGGTGCTGCTGACCGGGCTGGCGGTGCTGGCCTTCGGCTGGGCCGAGGACCTGGCGGCCCGGCGGCCACCCCGGCTGTGGCCGCCCGCCACTGGGCATGACCTGCCGGTGGCGGGACGGCCGCCGGAATCGGTGCGGATCCCCCGGCACCGCGCCCCGTCGCTGCCGGTCCGGTTCACCGGCAGCGACGGCAAGGCCCCCTGAACAGGGCGGTCCCGGCACGCGGAGGACAGCCGCGGGCCGGGACCGGCCGGATGGCCTGAAAGCGAGCGAAGCTCGCAAAACGGTGACTAGCCTGAGGCCGTGGCGGGGCAACCGGGCGGCGTGGCACAGGCGGTGGACGCGGGCGTCCTGGCGCTGCTCTTCCGTGCCGGGCCGCTCTACTGCGCGCTGCCACTCGACGAGGTGGTGGAGACCATGCGGCCACTGGCGACCCGGCCGCTCGCCGGCCCTCCACCCTATGTCCGCGGCCTGACCATCGTGCGCGGTACGCCGTCCCCGGTGATCGACGTGACCCGGCTGCTCACCGGGATCACCGGCCAGATCGAGCGCTACGTGGCGGTGCAGGCCGGGCGCGGGATGATCGTCTGCGCCACCGGGCCGGTCATCGGTGTCCAGGAGGTCCAGGTGGAACCGCCGGAGGGCCCGGCCGCGCTGCTCACCGGCGCCGCCAAGGCCCTGATCGCCGGCGTCGGCACGATCGGCACCGAGCCGTTGATCCTGCTGCGCAGCATCCAGGCGGTCCCCGACGAGGTCTGGGAGGCGGCCGGCAGCCCACCGGAGGACGGCTCATGACCGGATCGAAATCCCTGGCCCGCTTCCGGGACCTGTTGCAGAAGCGGCTCGGCTGGACGTTCGCCGACAACGACCTCACCCAGACGGCCACCGTGCTGACCACCCGCGCCAAGGCGCACGGGCTGAGCGAACGCGACTATCTGGACCGGTTGGACGGGCGGCGGTGGACCGCCGAGATCGCCGAACTGGCCCAGGCGCTGAGCATCACCGAGACCTATTTCTTCCGGCACGAGGAACAGTTCCGGGTCCTCCAGGAGCGGGTGCTGCCGGACCTGATCGAGTCCCGTGCCGGGCAGCGGGTGCTGCGGATCTTCTCGGTCGGCTGCTCGTCCGGTGAGGAGGCGTACTCGCTGGCGATCGCCGCGGCGACGGCGAAACCCGCCGACGACTGGATCGTCACGGTGGTCGGTGTCGACGCCAACCGGCAGGTGCTGGCGAAGGCCCGGTCGGCGTCCTATTCGCCGTGGTCGCTGCGGGACACCCCGGAGGACGTCCGCACCCGGTGGTTCCGGCGTACCTCGGACGGTTACCGGGTGGACGAGCGGGTGGCCGCCACGGTCCGGTTCGCCGAGCACAACGTGGCCGGTGAGGACCCGCAGTTGTGGCGTACCGCCGGCTACGACCTGATCTTCTGCCGCAACCTGCTGATGTACCTGACCGACGACGTGCGGGCGAACCTGTACCGGAAGATGACCCGGGCGCTGGCCGACGGCGGGTATCTCTTCCTCGGGCACACCGATTCGATGGGTCCGCGCCCCGACGGCATGGTCGTGTGTCACGTCGGCGGCACCGTCTACTACCAGCGGCAGGTAACCCCGGCCGCCCCCGAGCCGGCGCCGGCGCCCGCGTCGCCGCCGGCAGTCCGGGTCGCCCGACCGCCGATGGCCGGCCCGGACCTCGGGGCGGACGCGTACCGGCGGGCGCTCGGGCTGTTGCGCGACGACCGGTTCGCCGAGGCCCTCGACGCCCTCGGTGACCGGGAGGTGCTGCTGCGCGGGGTGCTGCTGGCCCAGCTCGGCCGGGTCGACGAGGCCCGCGCCACCGCGCACCGGCTGATCGACGTCGGCGGGCCGCAGCCGGACGCCCACCATCTGCTCGGGATCTGTCACGAGCTGGACTGCGCCGACCAGGCGACCGGGCAGTACAAGCTGGCCGCCTACCTGGATTCGCAGTTCGCGATGCCCCGGCTGCGGATGGGCCTGCTGGCCCGGCGGCGCGGTGACGACACCGGGGCGGCCGATCATCTCGAGGCGGCGCTGCGGCTGCTCGCGGCCGAGTCCGAGGAGCGGATCATGTTGTTCGGTGGCGGGTTCGGGCGGCTCGCCCTGACCACCCTGTGCCGTACCGAACTGGACGCGTGCGGGGTGCGGCGATGAGTGTGGCGGGCCGGGTCGAGGAGCTGCGGGCGGATTTCGACAGGTCGTTCGCCCAGCCGGCTCGCACCATGGACGGCGAGTCGATCGAGTTGCTCGCGGTCGGGGCCGGTGGGCGGCCGTACGCGCTGCGCCTGTCCGAGGCCTCCGGGGTGCACCCGGACCGGCCGGTGATGGCACTGCCGACGACGGTACGGGCGCTGCTCGGGGTGGCCGGTTTCGCCGGCACCGTGGTGCCGGTCTACGACTTGGCGGCCCTGCTCGGGCACAGCATCCCGCAGCGGCCCCGATGGCTGCTGCTCACCGCCGGGACCCCGCCGCTGGCGCTGGCCTTCCACGAGCTGGACCGGCATCTGCGGGTGCCGCTCGGCGACGTGGTCACCGCCTCCACCGACGACGGGCAGCGCGGCTGCCTGCAGGGGCTGGTCCGGCTGCCGGACGGCGACCGCCCGATCATCGACGTTGCGGCTGTCCGCGCGCTCGTCCACCAGCTGGCCGGACACCAGCCCGTTCCCGAGGAGATCCCGTGATGGCCGGACGCACGTTCGGAGGCAAACTCGCCTTCGGTGTCGGAATCACCGTTCTGTTCACCCTGCTCACCATCATCACGTCGGTGGTCGGCCTGGTGTTCGTGGTGAACGCCAAGGACGCCGCCATCGCTTCGGCGACCGAGAATCTGACCGGGGCGCAGAACCTGAAGGTCTACATGGAGGCACGGATCGCCGACTACCGCGCCTACCTGCTGCTCCCGACGGCCGAGAACCTGGCGCTCACCGACGACAACCACACCGAGTTCCGGCGCCAGCTCAGCGAGTTGCAGACGTCCCTGACCGATCCGGACCTGCAGAAGCTGCTGATGGAGATCGCCGGTATCGACGACCGGCACGCGGCCGCGGTCAAGGAGATCATGGCGGTGCGCGCCGCCGACACGAGCACCGCCCGGATCGACGACATCGTCAAGCTGAACCAGGACAAGGTCAAACCGGTCCGGGTCGAGCTGCAGAACGCGCTGACCTCGCTGGTAACCCAGGTCACCGCCGATGTCAGGGTGGCCCGGGACGCGGCGTCGACGCGGGCCACCCAGGCCATCGTGGTCATCATCGTGCTGGGTCTGCTCACCACGGCGAGCGCGAGCGCGGTGGCCTGGCGGCTCAGCCGGGACCTCAAGCGTGAGGTGGGCGCCGCGGTCGGCCACATCCAGAGCTCGTCGGCCGAGCTGGAGGCGGCGGCTGCCCAGCAGGTCAGCGGCGGCCGGGACCAGGCCAGTGCGATGAGTGAGATCACCACGACCATCTCCGAGCTGCTGATCACCTCGCGGCAGATCTCCGAGGCGGCACAGCGGGTGTCCCGGATCGCTGAGGACACCGAGTCGGCGGCCCGCAACGGCGACTCCACCATCGACCAGACCCGGACCTCGATCACCGCGATCCGTTCCCAGGTCGACCAGATCGTGCAGCACATGCTGGCGCTGGGCGAGAAGTCGCAGCAGATCGGCCTGGTCGCGGATCTGGTGTCGGAGCTGGCCGAACAGACCAACATCCTGGCCATCAACGCCACCATCGAGGCGAGCGGCGCCGGCGAGTGGGGCCGCCGGTTCGCCGTGGTGGCCGAGGAGATCCGCAAGCTCGCGGACCGGACCGCCGGGTCGGCCAAGGAGATCCGGGCCCTGATCGAGGACGTCCGCGGCGCGGTCAACACCACCGTGATGGCCACCGAGATCGGGGCCAAGGCGGTCGATGCCGGGTCCCGGCAGTTCGACGCGGCCACCAGTTCGTTCCGGGCGATCGCCCAGCTCGTCTCCACCACCAACGACGCCACCCGGGAGATCGAACTCTCCACCAAGCAGCAGACCACCGCCGTCGAGCAGGTCAACGTGGCCGTCTCGGACACCGCACGGGTGTCCCGGGAGACCGAGGCCAGCGCGGTGCAGACCAAACAGACCGCGGCCCACCTCTCCACCCTCTCCGGGGACCTGCTGGAACTCGTCGGCACCGGACGCCACTGATGGCCGAGGGCAAGGATCCGCTGCGGTACTTCCGGGTCGAGGCGCGCGAACTGGTCGATCAGATCAGCGCCGGTGTGCTGGACCTGGACCAGCGGCCCGGCCCGGAACCGGTGGCGATGCTGCTGCGGGTCGCGCACACGCTCAAGGGCGCGGCCCGGGTGGTCAAGCAGAAGGAGATCGCCGACCACGCGCACGCGTTCGAGGAGGTGCTGGTCCCGCACCGGGGCGACGACGCGGCGCCGCTGGCCGCCGAACAGATGCGGGAGCTGCTGCGACTCAACGACGCGATCGCGGCCTGTGTCACCATGATCGAGAATCCGGCCGCGCCCCCGGCCGCGTCGGCCTCGCCGTCGCCTTCGCATTCGGCGGAGACGGCGGCGGAGAAGCCCGCCAAGGTGGAGCAGCGGGAGGAGATCTCGCTCGCGCCCAAGACGGCCACCGCCGACCTGGACGAACTGCTGGACGCGATCGGTGAGACCAACACCCGGATGGCGCCGCTGCGCACCGGATGCGCCACCGTCGAACGGCTGCACCGGGCCGCCGAGAACCTCGCCGACCAGCTCCGGGTGGGCCGGGGCGGCGCGACGGCGACCCGGGCGGCGGCGGAACGGCTGGCCGCCGAACTCGGGTCGGCGGGCCGCCGGTTCACCGACTCGGTCGACCAGATCGAACGGGAGCTGGAGGACGTCCGGTCCCGGGCCGAGGGGCTGCGGCTGGTCCCGGTCAGTTCGGTCTTCACCACCCTGCGGCGGGCGGTGCGCGACGCCGCCGACGGGGAGGGCAAACGGGTCCGGTTCGAGGCTCGCGGCGTCGGGCTCCGGATGGGGGCGCACCTGCTCAGCCCGGTCAGCGGCGGTTTCCTGCACGTGGTGCGCAACGCGGTGGTGCACGGCATCGAATCGGAGGCCGAACGGTTGGCCGCGGGGAAACCGGCCGAGGGGACGATCACCGTCGAGGTGGAACGGCGCGGGCGGTTCGCCCGGTTCCGGTGCGTCGACGACGGCCGTGGGTTCGATCTGGACGCGTTACGCCGTACCGCCGAGGAACGTGGCCTGCTGGAGACCGGAAGCGGGCCGCCGGACAGTGACCAGCTGCTCGGCCTGGTCCTGCACGGCGGGATCAGCACGTCCCCGGCGGTGACCGAGGTGTCCGGGCGGGGCATCGGCATGGACGCGGTCCGCGAGGTCGCCGCCCAGCTCCAAGGCGAGGTGCAGGTGCACAGTGTCCCCGGCCGGGGCGCCACCGTGGAGCTGATCTTCCCGCTCGCGCTGCTCGCGATGACCGGGCTGAACGTGGAGGCCGGAGGCACGGTGGCAACGTTGCCGCTGGACGTGGTCCGGGCGTGTGTGCGGCTGAGCCCGGAGGAGGCGGCCGCCGCCGCGGTGTCCGGCCGGATCGTCTACGACGGCAGCGCCGCCCCGTTCCTGCCGCTCGCCGAAGCCCTCTACACCGGTTCGACCGTCCCGGAGACGCCGGGCATCGGCGCCGCGGTCGTGGTGAACACCACCGGCGGCACCTTCGCGATCGGGGTGGACCGGCTGGCCGGCACGTCCGGTCTGGTGGCCCGTCCGCTGCCGGAGCTGGCCCCGGCGTCGGCGGTGGTCGGCAGCGTGTCGGTGGACGCCGACGGCAACCCGCGCCTGGTGCTGGACCCGCAGGGCCTGGCCGACGAGGTGTTCCGCGGCCATCAGGAGGGTGCCCGGCCGGTCGCCGCCACGGTCGCCGCGCCACTGCCGATCCTGGTCGTCGACGACTCGCTGACCACCCGGATGCTGGAACGCAGCATCCTGGAGTCGGCCGGCTACGAGGTGGACCTGGCCGCGTCCGGTGAGGAGGGCCTGGAGAAGGCCCGGGCCCGGCGGTACGGACTGTTCCTCACCGACATCGACATGCCCGGCATCGACGGTTTCACGTTCGTCGAACGGACCCGCGCCGATCCGAAACTGGCCGTGGTGCCGGCGATCCTGGTCAGTTCCCGGGCCAGCGCCGCCGACCGGGACCGGGGCCGCGACGCCGGAGCCAGCGCGTACGTGGTCAAAGGCGAGTTCGACCAGCAGCAGCTGCTCGGTCACATCCGGCGATTGGTGGTCCGTTCATGACCCGGGTGCTGATCGTCGAGGACTCCTCCACCATGCGGCACCACCTGCGGGAGGCACTCGCCCCGGATCCGGACCTGGAGATCGTCGGGGAGGCTCTGGACGGTGAACGGGCCGTGCAGATGACCGCCCGGCTGCGGCCCGACGTGATCACGATGGACATGATGCTGCCCGGGATCAGCGGGCTGGAGGCCACCGAGCAGATCATGGCCGCCCATCCGACACCGATCCTGGTGGTGTCGTCAGCGGACCGGCAGGAGCTGTTCAGCACGTACAACGCCCTGGCCGCCGGGGCCGTCGACGTGCTGGAGAAGCCCCGCGGTGACGCCTCGGACGCGGACTGGGCGGTGCGCCTGCGCACGTCGCTGCGGCTGGTCGCGCGGATCCGGGTGATCACCCACCCACGGGCCCGGCTGGGCCAGCGGACCACCGGCGCGGCACCGGCCCCGCTGCCGGTCCCGATGCCGGCACCGGTGCGAGGTGGCGGGGTGTCCGTGGTCGCGGTCGGCGCCTCCACCGGCGGCCCCGGCGCGCTCACCGAACTGCTGTGCTCGCTGCCGCCGAACTTCTCCACCCCGATCCTGATCGTGCAGCACATCGCGACCAGTGAACAGTTCGCGGTGGCGTTCTCCGACTGGCTGGCCGGGCAGACCGGCCGCAACGTCCGGTACGCCACCGACGGCACCCCGGTCAGCCGGGCCGCCGGCCAGATCCTGCTCGCGCCCCCGGACCGGCACGTGCTCGTCCGGGATCAGCTGCTGCGGCTCAGCGACGGCCCGCAACGGCACTCCTGCCGGCCGTCGGTGGACGTGCTGTTCGAATCGGTCGCCGACGAGTTCGGGCCGTCCGCGATCGGCTGCCTGCTCACCGGGATGGGCCGGGACGGGGCGGCCGGGCTGCTGCAGATGCGCAACCGGGGCGCGGTCACGTTCGCCCAGGACGAGGGGAGCTGCGTCGTCTACGGCATGCCCAGGGAAGCGGCGCTGCTCGGGGCCGCGCAACATGTGCTCCCGCCCGCCCGGATCGCCACCCGCGTCGCCGAACTGTCCTCGGCGGTCCACCGATGACACCGACCGTGCTGATCGTAGACGACAGCCTGACCGTGCGGATGGACCTGCACGAGGCGTTCTCCGACGACGGGTTCGTCACCATCCTCTGCGCCACCGGGGCCGAGGCGCGGTCGGCGTTCGCGGCCAAACCGTTCGACGCGGCCGTCCTGGACGTGCTGCTGCCCGATGCCGACGGACTGGAACTGCTCACCGAACTGCGGCGCACCCCCGGACGGGACGGGGTGATCACCATGCTGCTGTCCAGTGAGAGCGAGGTGTCCGACCGGCTCGCCGGACTGCGGACCGGTGCGGACGAGTACGTGGGCAAGCCGTACGACGCCGGTTATGTGGTGGCCCGTACCCGCCAGTTGCTCGGGGAGATCCCGGACCGGGCCGGCGACCGCACCATCATCCTGGTCATCGACGACAGCATGACCTTCCGGGAACAGCTGCGCGAACTGCTCGAACCGGAAGGTTACGCGGTGCTGACCGCGACCGGCGGTGAGGAGGGGCTGCGGATGGCCGCCGACCGCCGGCCGCACGCGATCATCGTCGACGGGGTGATGCCGGGCATCGACGGCGCCACCGTGATCCGCCGGATCCGCCTCGACCCGGCCCTGCGCGACACCCCGTGCCTGCTGATGACGGCCGCCGACGACTACGCGACCGAGATGCAGATGCTCGACGCCGGTGCCGACGCGTTCGTCCGCAAACAGCAGGACATGGCGGTGGTGCTGGCGAAACTGGCGGTGGTGCTGCGGCAGAGCGCCGAACAGCTGCCGCTCGAGGCGATCAGTGGTCTGCACGGGCCGGGCAAGGTGATGATCGTCGGCACCGACCGGGCCGAACTGGAACGCTGGGCCGAACCGCTGCGCGCCGACGGCTACGACATCGTGCAGGCCACCACCATGGACGACACCGTCGAACTGCTGGCCGCCCAGCCGGTCGACTGCATCGTCCTCGGGCTCGGCGACGACCTGGAACGGGCCCGCGAGGAATGCCGTCGACTGCGTGGCGCCCCGCAGGCCGGGGATCTGCCGCTGGTGATGACCGGGCATGAGGACCGGATGCTGGACTGTCTGGCGGCCGGGGCCGACGACTACGTGCGCGACGCCGATGTGCAGGAGGGCCTGCGGGTGCACGTGCGGGCGCAGATCCGCCGCAAGCAGTCGCACGACGAGGCCCGCCGCATCCGGGAGGAGCTGATGCGCCGCGAACTCGACGCGGCCGAGGAACGGGCCGCCCGGCAGCTCGCCGAGACCCGGGCGGCACTGGTCGAGGAACTGGAGTGGCGCAACCGGGAGCTGGAGGCCTTCTCCGGCTCGGTCTCGCACGACCTGCGCGGCCCGCTGCAGGTGATCAGCAGTTTCGCCGAGCACATGCTGGAGGAGATCGAGGAGCCGCTCGGCGAGGCCACCAAACACCGGCTGACCCGCATTCACGCGGCGGCGATGCGGATGGCCGACCTGGTGGAGTCGCTGCTGATCCTGGCCCGCGCCAGCCGTGGCGAACTGCGCCGGGAGATCTTCGACATGACGGCGACGGCACATCAGGTGATCGCCGACGTCGCGGCCCGCGACCCGGACCGGCAGGTCGCGTTCACCGTCCGGGAGGGCATGTCCGCCGACGGGGACGAGGGACTGGTCCGGGTCATCCTGGAGAACCTGATCACCAACGCGGTGAAGTTCACCCGCAAGGTCGAGCACCCGGCCGTCGAGATCGGTGGCGACGGCGCCCGGTTCCACATCCACGACAACGGTGCCGGGTTCCCGGCCGATCAGGCGGGCTCGTTGTTCCGCCCGTTCGCCCGGCTGCACGACGCCCGCGACTTCCCCGGCACCGGCATCGGGCTGACCACCGTGCACCGGGCGGTGGAACGGCACGGCGGGGAGATCTGGGCGGAGAGCGAGGAGGGGCAGGGCGCGACGTTCTCGTTCACCCTGCCCCCGGCGCCGCCGGACCATCCCGGTCCGGAGCGGCGCGACAACCCTCGACGAACTACTTGATGTACGCCAGACCGTCGGACACCACGGCCGGGCGCCCCGACGTGCCCTGAACGACGATGGCCACGGTGTGTTTGCCGTAGGCCAGGTCGCGGGTCCACACCGCCTGCCGGTTCAGTGTCTTGGTGGACTTCAGGTCGATCGTGGTGACCTTCTTACCGTCCACGTAGATCGCCACCTTGCCGCTCTTGGCCACCCGGGAGAACAGCAGCGACGCCGACCGGCCGGTGAACGCCCAGGTCAGCTTCGCGTTCTTCGCCGACGCGGTGAGGCTCTTGCCACCGAGGTACGCGGTGTGGGTCTTCTTCGTCCATGTGCCGGTCTTCTTCGCGGCGGTCTCCGGGGAGAGGACCACCTTCCGGGTGATCGAGGCGGCCCGGGTGTTGCCGGCCACGTCCTTCGCGGTGACCGTCCAGACATTCGCGCCGGGTTTCACCGTGGTCGCCCAGCTGCTGACCGGCCCGAGCGTCGCCGGCTTCGGCCGGCTGACCTGGTAACCGGCCAGTTTCAGGTTGTCGGCGCCGTTCGGGGTGAGCCGCACCGGGACCACTGTCGCGCTGTAGGTGCCGGTACGCAAGGACAACCCCACGACCTTGGCGTACGTCGGAGCGGTCACGTCGCCGTAGATCACCACGCCGACCCGGGCGGTGCTGCCGGCGATGTGCCGGGCCAGCACCGTGACGTTGTGCCGGCCGGCGGTGAGCGCCACCGTGGCGGTGCGCTTGTCCCCGGCGACCGTGGCGGCCACCGCCCCGTCGACCAGGATGTCGAACCCGGCGATCTCGGCGGAGGCGGTGCCGACCGCCCAGTTGAGCGTCGCGGACTTCTTCACGTGGTAGGCGCCCGCGGCCAGCCCGCCGCCGGTCACCGGCTTCATCGACAGGCCGGTCACCATCTGCTGCGACTTGGCGCGGATCTCGGGCAGCCGGGCGTAGAGGTTCACTCCCGGGCAGAGGGTGGCGTCGGCGTCCTTGTGACCGGCCAGCCGCGCCACGGTGAACGTGTCACCCGGCTTGAACTTGTCGTTGGCGATGGACGCCTTGAGCGTGACCATGCTGGTCGGGTTGAACCCGTACTTACCGAGGCGGGCCGCGGCGACCTGCGCGACGATCGTCTCGACCGCGGCGGTGGACGCGGCGGTCTCGTAGTTGCCGATCACCGCGATCGAGGCGTAACCGGTGTTGAAGCCCTTGACCGCGGCGGGAACGATCGCTTTCTCCACGCCCCCGACCCGGCCCTCGTAAAGTCGGCCGCACTTGTCGACCAGGTAGTTGTAGCCGATGTCGGAATATCCGTCGCCCTTGATGTCCCAGGCCTGGATCGACCGGACGATCGCCGGAGCCTCAGAGCACTGGTAGTCGTTGGCGGTGTTCGCCGCGTGCGCGGTGTGGTGCAGCCAGACCACCTGGACGCTGCTGGCCTCCACGATCTGGTCACGTTTGACGATGGTCTCGTCGGCGCTCCACGCCGCCCGCGAGTAGTAGGTCGGGAACTGAGCCGCGACCGGCACGGTGGTGGCCGCCGTGATGGACGCCTTGGCGGAGTCCTTGCCGGACTCGGCCGCCGGGGTGACCACCTCATCGGTCAGGTCGTCGACCTTGCTGCCGTCCTCGGCGGGTTCCGTCTCCTCGACGGCCGGGCCGGCCGGCGCGGGCGTCCCGGTGACCGGCTCGCCCGGTACAGGCTCTTCGACGACCGGTTCGGTCGGCTCCTCGGAGGGTTCCGCCGGGGCCGGGGCCTCGGTCGACAGGGTGGGCGCCGGGGACTCCGGGGCCGGTGCCGACGCTCTCGGGGCCGGCTCACCACCGCCCTTGCCGCCGCTGTCGCTCCCCGGGTCGATCATGTCGATCCGCAGGCCGGCAGGCAGGCCGGAGCCCTTACCGGCGATCCGGGCGGCCACTCCGTCGGAAGGGCCGACCCAGAGCGGGGCGGTGGCGCCGCGGCCGAGGTCGGCCGCCTCCGCCCCGTCGGGGGCGTCGTCGCGCAACTGCAGGGCCTGCCAGCCGGACCACTCGCCGGTGGCGACGCTGCGGGTCCGCACTTCGAGGGTGCCGTCCGGAGCGCTGCGGCCGTCGTTCCAGGTGACCCCGAGCAGGCTGAACCGTTTCGTGGTCCGCTGCGGCAGATCGGCCTTGGTGCCGGAGACCGTCAGGTCCACCGAGCGCAGCGTGGTCTTCACCCGGGGCGG
Organism: Actinoplanes derwentensis; assembly: GCF_900104725.1. Lineage (NCBI taxonomy): Bacteria > Bacillati > Actinomycetota > Actinomycetes > Micromonosporales > Micromonosporaceae > Actinoplanes > Actinoplanes derwentensis. The sequence goes on along the minus strand of NZ_LT629758.1, from coordinate 340,554 downwards.
CGCGGGATTCGGGTCCGGCGCGAGGGTGCCGGTCACGGTGACCGGCTCGGCGGCCGGCACCGCCGCCGGCGCTGCCGCCCCCGACCCGGAAGGCCAGGTCAGTGCGGCCACTCCACCGCCCGCGGCCAGCACGGCGGTAGCCGTCCCGATCCCGATAGCCAGCTTGCGTCTCATCCGTCCCCCGCAGTGATCACCCGTCGATAGCGGGCGAACCATACCGGACGTTCCGGATCCGTTCTGTCCCGTAGGGCCGCTTCACCGGGCCGCTGTAGACAACCTCACACCCCCGCCAACCCATCAGCCCTCGCCGATCCCTCCCCCGGCTTTTCCCACAGTCCAGTATGGAAAGCCAGAACCCCGGCTCACCACACACAGCAAGCACCACCGCCGCGTGGAGATCCGGGGTTCGATGGTGACTCGGATGGGGGTCAGTCGGTGCCGAGGGCGGTCACCGGGCTGGTTCTCGCCGCTCTACGGGCCGGTAGGACACCGGCCAGCGCGGTCAGGGTGACGAGCACGGCGAAGACCGCGAGGAGCTGCCGTCCCGGCAGGGTCAGCGGGGCGTCCAGGCCGATCGCGGAGACGGCGAGCCAGGCGTACGGCACACCGAGCAGCACCCCGAGCACCGCGCCGATCACCCCGTAGAGCGCGGACTCGGTGGTGAGCATGGTGTGCAGCCCGCCCCGCGACATGCCGACAGCCCGCAGCAGGCCCGATTCACGGGACCGTTCCACCACCGACAGGGCCGTGGTGGCGCCGACCCCGACGACGGCGATCAGCACGGTGAGGCCGATCAGGGCCAGCGCGACCGTCAGCAGCACCGCGAGGGCGTCGTTGACCTGGTCGTACTGGTCGGCGAGGACAGCGACGGCCAGGTCCGCCTGAGCGGTGGCGGCGGTGCGTAGCGCCCGCAGCCCGGCGGTACGGCCGGACTCACCGGTTTCGGCGGCGTCGGCGAGCAGCCCGGTCGGCGCGGCGGACACCCCGAGTCTCGTCAGGTCGGCGGGGTCGAGCAGGACACCGGTGTGCAGCGGCGTCTCCCCGCCGACGACGGCGGCGACCGTCACCCGGATCGCCGTGCCGCCGAGCCCGACCGTGACCTGGTCGCCCGCGCCGAGCCCGTCGACCTCCGCGACGATGCTGCTGAGGACGGCCCGGCCGGGGGCCAGGTCGGCGACCGAACCCGACTGGGCGTCGAGGTCGGCGAGCCGGGGCACCGACGCCACCGGGACGTCGGTGGCCGCCCAGCCCTCCATGCCGCCGATGGTGATCCCGTCGGCCCAGCGGTAGGTGACGACCCGGGTGACCTCGGGACTCTGCCGGACTCTCGCGGCCACCCCGTCGGTCAGGGCGACCCCGGCCGGGCCGCGCAGTTCGAAGTCGGCCGGGGCGGCGGCCACGGCTTCCCGGGTGGCGAGCACCCGGATCGAGTCGCCGCCGACGAGCACGCCGGTGACCAGGGTGACGCCGAGCGCGACCACCACCGACACCGCCGCGGCCCGCCGGGTGCTGCCGCCGACCCCGCCGACGGCTAGCCGCCCGACCGGGCCGAGGCGCCGCAGCGGCCAGCCGGCGACCGCGAGGACCGGCCGGACCAGCACCGGGCCGAGCGCGATCAGGGCGATGAAGGCCAGTCCGCCGGACCCGACGACGCCGAGCAGCATCGCTTCGCCCCGGTCGTAGTCCTCCCCCGGGCTGGGCAGGTTGCTCCAGACCAGGGCGGCGGCTCCGGCCGCAGCCGCGGCGAAGAGCAGCCCGGTGACCAGGCGCGGTACTCCGATGCCCGGCCGGGCGCCGGTGGTCGCGGCCGAGCGCAGCGCTTCCAGCGGCGCCACCCGGGCGGCGGAGAAGGCCGGGGCGAGCACCGCCACGACGGTGATCAGCACAGCCAGCAGGACGGTGAGGACCGCCTCGACGAGCGGGAAGCCGGGTCGGGCCAGGGCGAATCCGAAGGCGGACAGCACCGGTGGGAGCAGGTGGCCGACGGCGAGCGCGGCCAGTACCCCGGTGAGCCCGGCGACCAGGCCGGTCAGGGCACCTTCGGCGGCGAGCGCGCGGGCCAGCGCACCCCGGCCGGCGCCGACCGCGCGGAGCAGGGCGAGTTGCCGCATCCGCTGGGCGAAGACGATCCGGAACGTGGAGGCGGCGATCAGCCCGGCCGCGATCACGGCGACCGCGACGAACACCCGGACCACGATGAAGAGCTGGTCGATCTCGTCGGCCGCCGCCCGCGCCTCGGCCAGCCGGGTCGCCTGTCCCGTGCTGACCTCCGGCACGACCTCCCGGCCTCGGAGCAGATCAAGGACCTTCTGCCGTACGCCGGACGAGTCCCCTTTGCCGTCGAGCCGCACGTCGATCCGGCTCACGAAGTCGTTACCGCCGGAGAGCGCCCGGACCGTGTCGAGCCCGGAGTACGCCAGGAATCCGACGTCGTCGCGCGGCAGCACCGTCCCGACCACGGTCAGAGTCTGATTGCCGTTCTCCCCCACGGTGACCGGCACGGTGGCGCCGACCTGCAGATCCATCCGCTCCGCGGTCCGTGGGGTGACCGCGATCTCGCCGGGCGCCCGTGGATAGCGGCCCGCGGTGACCGTCACCGTGCTCAGTGGCCCGCTGCCGGGATCGGTGGCGACGACCAGGTCCCCGCCGGGTGTCCGCACGTAGGAGTCGGTGCGGGCGACCGCCTCGGCGACTCCGGGCAGCCCGCTGATCGCGGTGAGGTCGGCGGCCCGCAGGTCGCCGTCGCGCACCACCAGGCCGGCGGCTTCCGGGGTGCCGCTGAGCCCGTTGAGGACGCTGCGCTCGGTGATCTGCTGGGCCAGCACGGTGGCGTAGACGACGAACGAGGCGACCAGCACCGCCAGCCCGGTGAGCAGCAGCCGGGCCGGACGCCGGCCGACTCCGGCGAGCTGGGTACGCAGCACGACACTCATCGCGCCACCTGCCCGGCGCCGGCGGAGACGGTCACGGGCTCGCTCATCGGCCGGCCGCCAGGCTCTGCAGGGCGGCGGTGACGGAGGCGGTGTCCGGACCGTGGATCTCGCCGGCCAGCCGCCCGTCGGCGAGCAGGACGACCCGGTCGGCGTAAGCGGCGGCGCCCGGGTCGTGGGTGACCATGACGATGGTCTGGCCCAGGTCGCGGGCCGAGTCCCGGAGCAGGTTGAGCACTTCGGCGCCGGAGCGGGAGTCGAGGTTGCCGGTCGGCTCGTCGGCGAAGACCACCTCGGGGCGGGAGGCCAGGGCCCGGGCCAGGGCGACCCGCTGCTGCTGGCCGCCGGAGAGTTCGCTGGGCAGGTGACCGAGTCGGCCGGCCAGCCCGAGGGTGGTGATCAGCCGGTCCAGGAAGGCGGCGTCCGGTTGACGGCCGGCCAGGTCGAGCGGGAGCGTGATGTTGGCGGCCGCGGTGAGCTGCGGCAGCAGGTTGAACGACTGGAAGACGAAACCGATCCGCTCCCGCCGGGCCTTGGTGAGCACCTTGTCCGGCTGTTTCGTCAGGTCGGTGCCACCGAGCAGCACCTGGCCCGTGGTGGCCGTGTCCAGACCGGCCAGGCAGTGCATGAGCGTCGACTTGCCGGAGCCGGACGGGCCCATGATCGCGGTGAACCGGCCACGCTGGAACCCCACGGTCACGCCGTCGAGCGCGCGGACCGCGGTGTCGCCGGTGCCGTAGACCTTCACCAGGTCCACCGCCGCGACCGCGGCCAGGCCATCGCGGTCGGTGACGGGTGCGGACTGCCTCTGCATGCGGGAACTCCAAGCTCACGGGGATCGGACACGATCGATCCTGGCCGAACGCGACACCCCGCCGCATCCCTCGCAAGTCAGGGACCGGGCTATTACTTTCGGCCGATGGAGACCGACATCCGGCCGCCTACGCTGGGTCACGATGATGAACCTCGCCCTGCTCCGCATGGGCCAGCTCTCCGCCCTCGGGCTGCTGGCTCTCCTCGGCATCGTCGACGTGAAAGGGGGCCTGGCCGGTGACAGTGTCTCGGTCGCCCTCTGGCGGGTGGCGGCCGCGATGATCGCCGCGGCGGTCTGGCTGCCCGCCCACCGGCAGGACTCGGTGGTCCTGCCGGGAGCGGCGCTCGTGCTGGGCCTGCACTCGATGGTGCTGAGTGTGTTCCTCTACCGGCACGGGGCGGCCAACACGCTCTGGGGTCTGGCCGAGTCGGTGGCCCTGCTCGGGACGCTGATGGTGGTGGCGCGCCGGGGCCGGGCGGTGTGGGCGGTCCCGGCGGTGGCGGTGCTGCTGCTGGCCGTGGGCCTGGTGCCACTGCGGTCCGGCCAGCTGGACAGTGGTTATGTGGTCACCTTCGGCCTGATCCAGGCGCTGGCCGGGGCGGCCGCCATCGGCATCGGGGTCTACCTGCGCACGCTGGAGAGCAACCGGCAGCGGGCGGTCGACGCGGTCCGGGCCGAGCAGCGCGCCGAGTTCGCCCGCGACCTGCACGACTTCATCGCCCATCACGTCACCGGCATCGTCGTGCAGGCGCAGGGGGCCCGGTTCATCGCCGAGCAGGACCCGAAACGGGTGCTGCTGGCCCTGGAGCAGATCGAGCAGGCGGGCAGCGAGACGATGGCGTCGATGCGGCGGATGGTCGGGGTGCTGCGGGACCCGGAGTCCCGGCCGGACGCGCCGCTCGCTCCGGTCGCCGGGGTCGGCGATCTGGAGACCCTGGTCGGGCAGTTCACCGCGGCTGGTGGGGCGGTGGCCCGGCTGCACCTCGACGGCGACATGACCGGACTGCCGGTGGAGGTCTCCACCTCGGTGTACCGGGTGGTGATGGAGGCTCTCACCAACATCAGACAGCACGCCCCGGAGGCGGGCAGGGTGGAGGTGCAGCTCACTCGTACGGCCGGGCAGTTGGCAGTCAGAGTGAGCGACGACGGACCCGCACCCCGCCCGCCCACACCGCGCGAACGCCCCGGATATGGTCTCGTCGGCCTCACCGAGCGGGTCCGCACGGTCGGCGGGAAGATCACCGCGGGACCGGGTGTCGCAGGCGGATGGGTGGTCGACGCGGTGTTGCCACTGGAGTGGAGTGTTTCGTGATCAGGGTGTTGATCGCCGACGACCAGGCGATGGTCCGGACCGGTTTCGGCATGATCCTCGGCGCGCAGCCGGACATGGAGGTCGTCGGCGAGGCCGCGGACGGGGTGAAGGCGGTCGCCGAGGCGCGGCGACTGAAACCGGACGTGGCGCTGATGGACATCCGGATGCCGCGGATGGACGGTCTGCAGGCGCTGCGGCTACTGGCCGGGCCGGACGTGCCGGACCCGGTGAAGGTGGTCGTGGTGACCACCTTCGACCTCGACGAGTACGTGCATCAGGCCCTGCTCGGCGGCGCGGCCGGTTTCCTGCTCAAGGACTCCGGCCCGGCTCTGCTGATCGAGGCGGTGCGGGCGGCCGCCTCCGGGGACGCGCTGGTCAGCCCGTCGATCACGGTCCGGCTGCTGCGTCATCTGGCGGCTCCGGTTCCGGTCGGGGGCGACGGCGGGCTGTCCCCCGGGAGTTGGAGGTGGTCCGCCTGACCGCCCGCGGCCAGACCAACGCGGAGATCGCCGGTGGGCTGTTCATCTCGGTCGGCACCGTGAAGACCCATCTCGGCAGCATCCACACCAAGCTGGGCACCCGGAACCGGGTGGAGATCGCCGCGTGGGCCTGGGAGCGGCGGCTGGTGTCCTAGAGGAGCCGGGGTGCGAATCACACCCCGGCCTCGGGCATCTCCCTAGGCGGCGACTCCTTTGAGCTGGCCCTTGGTGAGCAGCGCGGCGACCGGCGGCTCGGCCACCTCGGCCGGGCGGAACAGGTTGCGGGCCGCCTGCCGTGCCGGGCCGAGCCGGTGCCGGGCGATCAGTTTGGCGTCCGAGCGCATCCGGGCGGTGCGTGGCACCGGGATCGACGGGCGGTACCCGAACTTGGTGAGCTGCTCACCGAACGCCGCCTCGCACCGGCGCAGTTCCTCGTCGGTGAGGCGGGTGCGCCAGCTCTGGATCCGTTCGGTGGTGGGCGCCTGGTGGGTGAGGGTGTGCCAGGTCTTGTACTCGGGCACGGCCACCGACGCGAGCTTGTTCGGCGTACTCATCGCCGGGTCGTAGTCCTCCTCCAGGAAGTCACAGATCCGGCGCAGATGCGGTTCCGGGTCGGCGACCAGGTCCTCATAACGCACCTGGTGGAAGACGTCCTTCGGGTAGCGCCGGGCGGCCATCAGCGACGCGTCGGCCGACTTGGCCCAGTAGTCGATGAGGGTGTCGAACTCGGACGGTTTCCACGGCGTCTCCTTGAGCGAAGCCACGCAGTCCCGCCCGTCCCGCATGATGTTGATGATCTGCGCGTCCGGGAAGAGCCGCCGGATCGTCGGCAGATGCCGCAGGTAGAGCGGCCGTTTGTCGCCCCAGCGGGGTTTGCCGAACCGCTCCGAGTACATCCGGAAGACGACGCCGAACGCCGAACCGAGCGTGGGCGGGCCGGCCACGATCGCCTCGGCGGTCTGCTCGGGGTCCAGGCCCAGGTCCTCGAAGTGTGCCGACGTGACGATGAAGCGGGCCAGCTCCTCCCGGTTGGCGGCCTCGGTGAGGTCACCGAACTCGGCGCGCTTCTGGTAGCCCGCGAGCAGGAAGCGGGTCTCCGGCGGCAGCGCGATCCGCGGATGCGCGTGCAACATCAGTTGCAGCATCGTCGTACCGGACCGGGGACAACCGACGACGAAGATCGGGCGGTCACTCGACATGACGACCACCGTAGATCGCTTCGACCGGTTCTGTCGTCCCCGACTGCCGCATGGCGCTCCTTCTCCAGGTCTTCCCACTGATCTTGAAGACTTGGCAAAGGTTTCGCAAAAATCCTGTGCAGGACAGGTTTGTCAGCTGTCGACTTGCTGTGAGTTGGCTGGCAATATCGCAGCGGTTAGACAGAGGACCTGGTCAGTGCCACCGTCGGCCGGGTGGACAACCAGCATCCGGCCACCACCAGCGCGAAACCGGCCACTGTGCCCACCCCGATCGGCTCATTGAGCAGGACCACACCGAGCAGCACCGCCACCACCGGGTTGACATAGGTGACCAGGCCCGCCCGGTTCGACCCGGCCAGGGCGATCAGACGGTAGAACGCGAGCAGCGCCACCGCCGTGCAGAGCACCCCGAGAGCGATCAGCGCACCCCAGGCGTCCAGTCCCACCGGCCCGGTCGGCAGCACCAGCAGACTGAGCGGGGCCAGCACGACCGTGGTGGTCACCGTGGTGCCGACGGTGAGCGCCTCCGGCGGCAGATGCGCGGCCCGGCGTTGCACGAGCATGACGGCCCAGGCGTAACTGATCGCGGCGAGCAGCACCATCCCGGCACCGAGCAGACCCCAGCGGTCGCCGCCCAGATCCACCCCGACCAGCACGACCACACCGGCGAACCCGGTCAGCAGCCCGGCCGTCCGCATCGGGGTGAGCGGCTCGGTCCGCGCCATCATCAATGCGATGACCACCGGTTCGACGGCGATCAGGATGCCGGTCAGCGACGAGGTGATGTGCTGCTCGCCGTAGGTGATCAGCAGGAACGGGCCGATGATGTGCACGGCCGAGATCAGCGCGACGGTCCGGAAGTTGCCGTGCAGCGAGCCGAGGGTGCCGCGGAGCAGGGCGACCGGGATCAGGACGGCGGCGGCGATCGCGGCGCGACCGGCGACCACCAGCAGCGGCGACAGGTCCTCGATCGCGATCTTGATGAGGAAGTACGGAATCCCCCACAGGACGGAGACCGCGGCGAAGAGATACCAGGCGAGACGATTCACCTCTTCACCCTGGACCCGTACGGTGGTAAGCGGAAGTGGCTACTTACTGATGCCGTGTTAAGGAAAACTGATGATCGATCCGCGTCGTCTGCGCGTGCTCAGCGAGGTCGCCCGGCACGGCAGCTTCAACCGCGCGGCCGCCGGGCTGCGCCTCACCCCGTCCGCGGTCTCCCAGCAGATCAGCGCCCTGGAACGAGCCGTCGGCACGGCCGTCGTCCGGCGCAGCACCCGCGGCGTCGAACTCACCGACGCCGGCCGGGTCCTCATCGGCGCCGCGGAGACCATCGACGCCGAGCTGCTGACCGCCGAACGCGAGATCGCCCGGCTCGCCACCGAACGCGTCGAGAGCCTCACCGTGGCCACCTTCACCAGCGGCGGGCAGCGGATCCTGCCGCACGCGCTGATCGGGTTCACCACCGGCCATCCGGCGGTCGAACTGACCGTGATCGAGAGCGAACCGGAGGAGAGCCTGCCGCTGGTCCGCTCCGGGGCGGCCGACCTGGCGCTGGTCTACCACTTCGACGGGCCACCGCCGATCCCCGCCGGACTGGACTGGCTGCCACTGCTGGACGACCCGATGTGGATCGTCCTGCCGGCCGGGCACCGGCACGCCGGGCGCACCTCGGTAGCCATCGCCGAACTCGCCGGGGAACGCTGGGTGCACGGCTGCATGTCGATCAGCGAGATGCTCGACCACTACGCGGCCCTGGCCGGATTCCAGGTGGAGACCGCGTGCCGGGGCACCGACTACCAGTTCGCGCAGTCCCTGGTCCGGGCCGGCGTGGGCATCGCGATGATCCCGGAGGTGGCGCTCACCGCCGACGCCTCCGGGCTGACCGCGGCCCGGGTCGCCCCACCCGCGCCGTGCCGGTACGTCGGTGCGGCCACCTCGAAACGCCGCCGCACCGACCCCCTGGTCACGGCCCTGCTGCAGACGCTGCGCGCCACCGTCGGCGCCCTGCCCGCCACTCCCCTGGCTACAGCGTGATCCAGTAACGCCGGACGATGCCGAGCGTCGTGTCCCGCACGTCCTCCAGGACACCGCCGTGGCGCTCGATCACCCGCGCCGAGGCGGGATTGTCGTCGTCACAGGTGATCAGCACCCGGTCCAGCCCCAGCTCACGGGCCAGCGGCAGGACTTCGGCCAGCGCCCATGTGGCCAGGCCCCGCTTGCGTTCCGACGGGCGGATGCCGTACCCGATGTGGCCGCCGGCGTCGAGTAGGAAGTCGTTCAGCTCGTGACGCAGGGCGATCGCGCCCAGATAACGATCGCCCTCGACGATCCAGCGGAACGAGCACCGCACCCAGCCGTCGGGCACGCTCACCTCCGCCGCACGCAGGCGGGCGACCCAGGCGGCGAACCCGGCAGCCGTGCCGACCTCGTCGGTGGCCCGCAGACCCGCGCCGGGCGGGTGCTCGTCGTGGCCCCACTCGTCGCGGGACTCGGTCCAGGATTCGTACAGTCGCGTGGTCGGTGTGATCAGTTCGGGCACGCGCCGAACGTACCCATCAATCGTCTTGTTCGCCCTCGGGTTTTTCGCCCGCGGCCAGCGCGAGCAGGCGCTGGATCTGATGCTGCCGCGACTCGGTCATGCGTTCGGCGAGATCAACCGCTTGCGGGTACGAACCATCGGCCGCCTGCATCCGGATGGTCTCCATCGCGTTGTGCAGGTTACCGAGCAGCAACGCCACCGCGGCCCGGTCGAACTCACTTCCCTCGAACTCGCTCAGCCCGGCGAAGTCCTCCTCACGCAACGCGTGCAGGGCACCGTGCCCGGCGTGCGGCCCGTCGCCGGGATCGGCTTCCCGTGGCTTCCCCCACTCCTGCAGCCAGCCGCGCATCATCGGAACCTCGGTACGCCACGCGGCGCGCAGTTCGGTGGCGACCGCCCGGATCTCCGGATCGGCCGCCCTCCGCTCGGTGACCTGGGCGACCCGGTCCCCCTCGGCGATCTGCACCAGCCCCATCTGCAGGAACATCACATCGGTGCCGTTGGGCGCCGCGGCCGGCGGTGTCCCGCAGGCCGCAACGCTCAGCAGGAGTACGAGGGCGGCCCGGAGCGCTAGACCGCGGCCCACAGCGCCGCGGTGTACGGGGGTTCCCAGCCGGCGAGCGCGGTGTGCGCCTGCCGGCACTGGTAGCTGACGCCGTTGTAGGTCACCCGGGCGCCGACCTGGTACGCGGTCCCGGCCGTCCACGTCGTCGTCCCACTGGAGGCCGTCGGCGTCGGGGTGGGGGTCGGGCTGACCGTCGGGGTGGGGGTCGGGGTCGGCGTCGGAGTGCCGCCGCCGCCGATGTTCACGTCGACGCACGAGTAGAACGCGTTGATCGTGTCGGCGATGTTCCAGCGGGCCAGCACCGTCTGCCGGCCACTGAACCCGGCCAGGCTCACCGTGTGCGACTTGGTGGCACCCGGCTGGGCGCCGCCGTCGTTGAACGACGCGACCCGGGTGCCGCCGATGAAGTATTCCCAGGTCGAGGTGGAGTGCCGGGCGGTCAGCACCCAGTTGAAGGTGACGCTGGTGCCGACGGTCGCGGCCGGCCAGTTCTTCGACGTGTCGTTGAGGACGGCGAACCGGCTGCCGCCGCCGTTGCACTGCGTCGAGCCTTTCGGGGCTTCCACGCTCTGCGGTTCGTAGACGATGTCGCCGCAGCCGGAGACCGCGCCGCTGGCGCAGTTGGCTTGGCGGCTGGGCGGGGACGAGATGTAGCCGTGGGCGGACGCCGGGGAGACGGCCACCAGGAGGGAACCGGCGACCGCGGTCCCGGTCAGCACGGAGAGGGTGAACCTGCGCCTCATGCTCAGCTCCTCGAACAGTGGGGGACGTGTTCACCAACGTAAATTAAATATCCTTAACAGTAAACATTGTTAATAATTTTCAGGGACCGGAAACCGGGTTGCCGCCGTAGGGCCGATCTCTAAGGTGGACGAATGCCGACCATCGAGTTCCCTGGAACACCCGCCGCGAACGGATACAGCAACGTCGCCGTCGTCGGAGCGGGCAGCCGGATCGTGCACACCTCGGGTCAGGTGGCCGTCGACGCCGACGGCAAGGTCCCGGAAGGCTGGGAGGAGCAGACCCGGCTGGTCTTCCAGAACCTCGGTGCGGTCCTCGCGTCCGCCGGGGCGGGCTGGGGCGACGTGGTCAAACTGACCTACTTCGTCACCGGCGTCGACGAGTTGCCGCTGGTGCGGCGGGTCCGTGACGAGTTCGTCGACGTCACGCAGCCGCCGGCCAGTTCGCTGGTCCAGGTGGCCGGGCTGTTCCGGCCAGACCTGCTGATCGAGATCGAGGCCGTCGCCGCCATCGCCTCATGAACGTGGAGATGCGGTTCACCAAGTGGGGCGGGCGCCGGCACTGGGTCTACCGGCTGGAGCGCCTCGGCGAGGACGAGCACGGCCAGTGGTTCGGCGGGCGCAGCGGAACCGTGATGCGCCGTGGTGAGGATCCACCGGTCGTACAGCCGCACGACTTCGTCACGCTGGTGCCGGCCACCGGCTCCTGGATCGCCTGGTTCAACGCGGCCGGGGCGGACACCCCGATCGCCGTCTACATCGACGTCACCACCCGGCCGCGGGTCGACGACGAGGCGATCCACGCCGTGGACCTCGACCTGGACGTGATCCGGCTGTGGGACGGCGAGGTGCGGGTGCTCGACGAGGACGAGTTCGCCGACCACCAGGTGCTCTACGGCTACCCGCCGGAGGTGATCGAGCAGGCCCGGGCCACCACCGACGAACTGGTGACCCGGCTGACCGCGGGCGTCCAGCCGTTCGAGACCGCGGCCCGGCAGCGACTGGCCGGTTTCGCCACCGGTTGACGGTGTCACACGTCCCGACGATGCAGGGCCAGAAAGGCCACCGCCAGCAGGGTGGCCGTGGTGGCCGCCAGGACCGCGAACCCGGCCCAGGGCGCCAGCAGCGCGGGATCGTGGGCCGTAGCGGTGACCCGGAGGCCGGCGGTGGACGGCCAGTACTTCATCGCCCACCGGGCGAGCCCGGCCGGCAGGGTCGGGATGAAGATCGGGACGATCAACAGGACACCGGTCATGATCGACAAGGAGGCCGCCGTGGAACCGGTGAGCACGCCGAGCGCCAAACCCACCAGAGCGGCCGCGGTCAGGTAGAACGCGGCACCGAGAACGGCCCGGAAGACACCGGGATCGGTCAGTGCCGCAACCGGGGCACCCTGGGTGCGAAGCACCGGGCGCGCGATGAGGAAAGCGGTGAAGGCGGCAACGATTCCGGCCGCCATGGCGGCGAGGCCCACCGTGACGATCTTCGCGGTCAGGACCCGGCTCCGGCGCGGGATCGCGGCCAGCGTGGAGCGGATCGTCCCGGAGGCGGTTTCGGTGGTGAACGCCAGGACCCCGAGGGCACCCGCCGCGATCTGCGTCATCATGATCCCGGCCAGGCTCACCCGGGCCGGGTCGAAAGCCCCGCCGTCCCACTGGCGGGCCTGAGCGAACGCCATCAACGCGGCGAACGCGCCGGTCACCACGACCACGGCGACCACAAGCACCGCCGGAGCCCGCAGCGACCAGAACCTGACCCCCTCGGACCGGACAGCGGCGACCGATGAGATCCACCCGAGGCGGGCGGTGGCGGTCATCGGAGGTCTCCGGCGAACGACGTGACGGACATGAAGACGTCCTCCAGCGAATCCCGGCGGGAGGTCAGCTCGGTCAGCACGGTGCCGTGGGCGAGAGCGAGGCGGCCCACCTCGTACGCGGCGAGCCCGGACACCAGCCACCCGCCCTCCGGAAGGTCACGGACCGCCCCACCGGCGGCACGCAGCGCCGCATCGAAAACCGGATCACCGGCGGCCCGGACCAGCAGCGCCGCGGGCGCGGCCCGGTCCAGGAAGGCGGCCAGAGTGGTGTCGGCGACGAGCCGACCGTGACCGATGACGACCAGCCGGTCGGCGGTGAGTTCCATCTCGGACATCAGATGACTGGACAGCACGACCGTGCGGCCCTCCCCCGCGAGATCCCGCAGCAGGGTCCGCAACCAGGCGATCCCGGCCGGATCGAGACCGTTCACCGGCTCGTCCAGCAGCAGCACGGCCGGATCGCCGAGCAGAGCGGCGGCCAGACCGAGCCGCTGTCGCATGCCGAGCGAATACACCCCGGCCGGGCGCCCGGCCACCGCGCTCAACCCCACCCGGTCCAAGACCTCGTCGACACGGGCGCGCGGCAGCCGGTTGCCCGCGGCGAGGGCACGCAGATGAGCCCGGCCAGACCTTCCCGGGTGTACGGCGTGCGCGTCCAGCATCGCCCCGACCTCCCGCATCGGCTCCGCGAGGTCGTGGTAAGGGCGGCCACCGACCCGCGCCGTCCCGGCGGTCGGCCGGAGCAGCCCGAGCACCATCAGCATCGTGGTGGTCTTACCGGCCCCGTTGGGCCCGAGAAAGCCGGTGACCGCTCCCGGCCGGAACTCGACGGTGAGAGCGTCGACGGCGGTCATCGGTCCGTATCGTTTCGTCAGTCCACGAAGTTCGAGCATGCCGGGCAGCCTGCCGGGCCCACCTGGGCACATCCGCAGCATTCCGGTGTGTTCTCCCGGACCGGGATCCGCAGGTGGAAGGTCGCCCCGCCGCCGGGTGTGCTCAGCGCCCGCACGACCCCACCGTGAGCGGTGACCAGCGAACGGACGATGGCCAGGCCGAGGCCCGCCCCACCCGGCCGGGAACGGGCGGTGTCGCCGCGGTGGAAACGTTCGAAGACCAGTTCGGACTCCCCGGGCGGGATTCCGGGACCGCTGTCGGCGAACTCCAGGACAGCGTCGGCACCGTCCCGGCCGGTCCGGATCCGGACCGGTGACCCCGGCGGGGTGTGCGCGTGCACGTTACCGGCCAGGTTGGTGACGATCTGCCGCAGCCGGGCCTCGTCACCCAGGACCGGGGCGGCCTCGGGCGGGCCCGTACCGGACAGACCGGTGACGCTCACCGGGCGTTCCGGGTCGAGGGCGTGCAGATCGTCGACGGCGTCCACCGCGAGAGTACGCAGGTCCATCGGCGCCCGGCCCGGCGAGCCTCCGGTGGCACCGGCCCGCGCCTCGTCGAGGCGCGCCAGGAGCAGCAGGTCTTCGACCAGGCTGGTGAGCCGGCGGGCCTCGGTGTCGATCCGCCGCATGGCCCGGTCCACCTCCGCCATGCGGCCGTCCCGGTCCACCTCTGCCATGCGACCACCCTGGTCCACCTCTGCCATGCGGCCGCTCTGGTCCGCCTCCGCCGTGCGGCCGCCCTGGTCCGCCTCCGCCCTGCGACCGTCCTGGTCCGGTTCGGTGTCGCGGCTCATCAGATACAACTCGGCGGAGCCGGCGATACCGAACAGTGGAGTGCGTAGCTCGTGGCTGACGTCCGCGGCGAACCGCCGCATCCGCGCCTCGGATTCGGCCCGTGCCGTGACGCCCTCCTCGATCCGGTCGAGCATGCCGTTGAGCACGGTGGTGAGGCGTTCGGTCTCCGACCCGGCGGCGGCCAGGGTGGGGATGCGCCGGCTCAGATCACCGCCCGCGATCCCGGCGGCGGTCTCCTCGATGGCCCGCAGCGGCCGGAACGCCGCCCGGATCGCCAACCACCCGGTCACTCCTAGCACGAGGATCAAAACCACACCTGCGATCAGCCCGGTCAGTCGCAACCGGGTCATGATGGCGTCGACGGCGGCGAGGGACGCGGACACCGCGACCACACCGTCGTCCCGCGCGACGACCACCCGCCGCCAGTGCGAGCCCTCGCCTCCCTCCACAGCGTGCGGTCCTCCTCCTTCCCCGACGGGCGGGCCGTCGGGGAAGACGGCGGGCGGGGCACCGGCGAGAGCGGTAGGCGGGGCACCGGCGAGGACGGTGGGCGGGGCGCCAGCGAGGACCGCTGGCGGTGGTGGGGGCTGGGGCGAATCGCCGCCGGTGACGGTGCCGGTGTGGTGCACGACCCGGCCGGAGTCGTCGAGGTAGACCACGTCGATGTCGCCGACCAGGTCGAGGCCGGCGAGGAGCCGGGCCCGCCCGGTCTGGTCCAAGGCCCGGACCAGCGTGGGGTCGAGCCGGGCCATGAGTTGTGCCAGCGCGGACACCTGCCGGTCCACCCGGTCGACGAGATGCTGCCGGAGCACCCCGGCCACCAGCACGCCGCTGGTCACCAGCCCGGCGGTGAGCAGCACCAGGGTGATCCCGAGCAGCCGGACCCGCAACGATCCCAGGATCGGGCGGTGCACCGCCGCCATGCCCGGGTCACTCATGGTGGCGGGACTTTCAGGACGTAACCGGCACCGCGCTGGGTGTGGATCAGCCGGGGAGGACTGGTGTCGATCTTGCGTCGGAGGTAGCTCACATAGGTGTCGACGATGCCGGTGTCGCCGGCGAAGTCGTAGCGCCAGACCGCGGCCAGCAGGTCCGGTTTGGAGACGACCCGGCCGGCATGGGCGATCAGGTGACGGAGCAGCCGGAACTCGGTCGGTGACAGGCGCACCACCCGGCCGTCACGGGTCACCTCACTGGTGTCGGGGTCGAGTGTCAGGCCGCCGATCGACGGCGGGCCGGACCCGGCCCGGCGCAGGATCGCCTCGATCCGGGCGATCAGCTCCCGCAGATGGAAGGGCTTGGTCACGTAGTCGTCGCCGCCGGCTGACAACCCGGTGACCTTGTCGTCGGGGGCGTCCCGGGCGCTGAGGAAGAGGACCGGCACCTTCCCACCGGTGGCACGCATCCGGCGGACCACCTCGAAACCGTCCATGCCGGGCAGCGTCACGTCCAGCAGGATCAAGTCGGGTGGTTCACGGGCCGCCAGGGCCACCGCCTCGGCGCCGGTGGCGGCCGACGCGACAGTGAATCCGGCGAAGCGCAGCGCGTCGGACAGCAGCTCACGAACGGTCGCCTCGTCGTCCACCACCAACAGCCGCATGCGACGAAGCTATCGTCCACCTACGACATCTCCGCCCGACTCTGGGAGAACTCTCAGACTCGGGCGGCCCTCCAGGCGTACCGGTCTTCTAGGCCCGCCGGTCCAGGAAGTCGTAGACGTCACGGTTGTCGACGCCCGGGAAGGTGCCCGGCGGCAGGGCGGCCAGCAGGTGCGAGTGGACGCGGGCGCTGGGCCAGGCGTTTCCGGACCAGCGGTCCACCAGGTGGGCGGGTGGGCGGCGGCAACAGTCCGGGTCGGGGCAGTTCGAGACGGTACGCCCGGACACGTCGCCGCCACGGAACCAGCGGGCATGCTCGTACGGTGTTCCGACGGTCACCGAGAACTCCCCCGCCCGGGTCGACTCGACGTGCACGGTGCACCAGTACGTACCGGCGGTGGTGTCGGTGAACTGGTAGAACGACGAATACGGGTCCTCGGCCTCGAACACCGTCCGGGACGCCCATTTGCGGCACACCGGCTGGCCCTCGATCGCGCCGGTCACATCGGACGGGAAGCGCACGTTGTCGTTCTCGTACGCCTTGTAGACGATCCCGGTCTCGTGCACCCGCGCGAAGTGCACCGGAATGCCGAAGTGGTGGGTGGCCAGGTTGGTGAACCGGTGGGCCGCCGTCTCGTAGGAGACCCCGAACGCGTCCCGGAAGTCGTCGATGGCCAGCGCCCGGTCGGCTTTCGCGGCGGCGAGGAAGTCGACGGCGAACTTCTCCGGCATCAGCAGCGCCGCCGCGAAATAGTTGACCTCGACCCGCTGTCGCAGGAAGTCGCCGTAACCGGCCGGGTCGGCGTGCCCGAGCACGAAGTGCCCGAGGGTCTGCAGCACCACGGCCCGCGGGTCGTGGCCTTTCCCGCTGGCCACCTGGGGCAGGTAGATGCGCCGGTTCTTCAGGTCGGTGACCGATCGGGTGGACGCCGGCAGGTCGTTGACGTAGTGCAGGCTGAACCCGATCTGGGCGGCGATGTCGAGGATCCCGCGCTGCGACAGCGGGCCGGTGGCGTGCCGTACCGACCGAAGAACTTCTGCCGCCGCCGCCTCGATCTCGGCGAAGTAGTTGTCGCGCTGCCGCATGTCGGCGCGCAGTTGCGCGTTGGCGCGCCGGGCCACCTCGGGGGTGGCGCTCTGCTCGGTGAGCACCCGGCCGAGTTCGCGGTGCAGGCCGATCAGTGATTCCAGGGCGTCGGCGGGCAGCCGCCGCCCGGTTTTGACGGCGGGGAGTCCGAGCGCGGCGTAGCCGGGGCTCTGCTGGGCGCGGGCGAGTTCGATCTCCAGGCCGGCGCGGCGGCTCGGCGCTTCCGGGCGGAGCAGATCCTGCATGGGTACGCCCAGCGCGCTCGCGATCGACTGGAGCACCGACAGTTTGGGCTCGCGCTTGCCGTTCTCGATCAGCGACAGCTGGGACGGGGCCCGGCCGACGGCGGCACTGAGCTGCTCCAGGGTCATTCCACGCGTTTTGCGGAGATGACGCAGCCGTTGCCCGAGAGTTACCAGATCGACGGACGGCTCTGTTTCGGAAGCGCTCACGAGTTTCAACGTACCAGAAATTCTGCGTTTCTTTCGTTTCGAAAACCTTCATCTCCTCCATTGAAAGGCGTGAGAGTGGGGTCCTGACGCAAGGGAAGGGAAATTTCTGATGACGACCGAGAACCGTGGCGGTACCCCAGAGGACCTCACTCGGGAATGGGCCGACAACCCCCGCTGGGCCGGTGTGAAGCGTGACTACACCGCGAGCGACGTGGTCCGGCTGCGGGGCACCCTCCAGGAACGGCACACCCTCGCCGAACGCGGCGCGGCCCGGCTGTGGGAGCTGCTGCACACCGAGGACTACATCAACGCGCTCGGTTCACTGACCGGCGGCCAGGCGACCCAGATGGTGCGCGCCGGCCTGAAGGCGATCTACCTGTCCGGCTGGCAGGTGGCCGCGGACGCGAACCTGTCCGGCCACACCTACCCGGACCAGTCGCTCTACCCGGCGAACTCGGTGCCCGCGGTGGTCCGGCGGATCAACAACGCGCTGCTGCGCGCCGACCAGATCGACACCGCGGCCGGCCGGTACGAGCGGGACTGGTTCGCGCCGATCGTGGCCGACGCGGAAGCCGGTTTCGGCGGGCCGCTGAACGCGTTCGAGCTGATGAAAGCCATGATCGTGGCCGGTGCGGCGGGTGTGCACTGGGAGGATCAGCTGGCCAGCGAGAAGAAGTGCGGACACCTGGGCGGGAAGGTTCTCATCCCGACCCAGCAGCACGTGCGGACCCTCAACGCGGCTCGCCTCGCCGCCGACGTCGCCGGAGTGCCGACGCTGGTGATCGCCCGCACCGACGCGCTCGCCGCCGATCTGCTGACCACCGACGTGGACGAGCGTGACCAGCCGTTCCTCACCGGGGAGCGCACCTCGGAGGGCTTCTTCCGGGTCCGGCCCGGTGACGACGCGGCGATCGCCCGCGGTATCGCCTACGCCGACTACGCGGACATGCTGTGGGTGGAGACCGGCAAGCCGGACCTCGACTTCGCCCGCAAGTTCGCCGAGGCCGTGCACGCCGCGCACCCGGGCAAGCTGCTGTCGTACAACTGCTCGCCGTCGTTCAACTGGCGCAAGAACCTGGACGACGACACCATCGCCCGCTTCCAGAAGGAACTCGGCGCGATGGGCTACAAGTTCCAGTTCGTCACCCTGGCCGGGTTCCACGCGCTCAACCACTCGATGTTCGAACTGGCCCGCGGGTACGCCGAGACCGGCATGAGCGCCTACGTGAAGTTGCAGGAAGCCGAGTTCGCGGCCGAGGCCGACGGCTACACCGCCACCAAGCACCAGGCCGAGGTCGGCACCGGCTACTTCGACGCCGTCTCCACCGCTCTGAACCCGGACAGCAGCACCACCGCCCTGTCCGGTTCCACCGAGGCCGAGCAGTTCTGAGAAGGGGACGGACATGGGCGCTGAAGAGATCACCATCACCGGTACGACCGCCGGCCGTCACGCCGAGATCCTGACGCCCGAGGCCGTCGCGTTCATCGCGGCCCTCGACCGTGAGTTCGGCGCCCGCCGGGTCCAGTTGCTGGAACGCCGTCGCCGCCGCCGGACCACCCGCACCACCGATCTGGACTTCCTCACCGGCACCGCGCACATCCGGGACGATCCGTCCTGGCGGGTGGCCCCTCTTGCGCCGGGGCTCAGCGACCGGCGGGTCGAGATCACCGGCCCGCCGGAACGCAAGATGACCATCAACGCCCTCAACTCGGGTGCACGCGTCTGGATGGCTGACTTCGAGGACGCCACCTCACCCACCTGGGAGAACGTCGTCCTCGGGCAGCTCAACCTGCGCGACGCGCTGGACGGGACGCTGGAATTCGCCAGCGCAGATCGGACTTATCGCATATCGGGCGAACTTCCCACGATCATGATCCGGCCGCGCGGCTGGCACCTGCCCGAAAGCCACCTGCGCATCGGCGGGCGGGCGGTGTCGGCGTCGCTGTTCGATTTCGGTCTCTACCTGTTCCACTGCGGGCAGCGGCAGATCGACCGGGGCAGCGGCCCCTACTTCTACCTGCCGAAACTGGAGTCGCACCTGGAGGCCCGCCTCTGGAACGACGTCTTCGTCTTCGCCCAGGAATACCTCGGCATCCCCCGCGGCACGATCCGGGCCACCGTCCTGATCGAGACGATCAACGCGGCGTTCGAGATGGAGGAGATCCTCTACGAACTGCGCGAACACTCGGCCGGCCTGAACGCGGGCCGCTGGGACTACCTGTTCAGCATGATCAAGAACCGTCCGGACGTGGTCCTGCCCGAACGCTCCCAGGTCACCATGACCACCCCGTTCATGCGCGCCTACACCGAACTACTGGTCCGCACCTGCCATCGGCGCGGCGCCCACGCGATCGGCGGTATGGCCGCGGTCGTGCCCAGCCGCGACCCGGTCGCCGCCAAACGCGCCCTCAACCAGGTCCGCCAGGACAAACGGCGCGAAGTCGGCGACGGCTTCGACGGCTCCTGGGTCGCACACCCCGGCCTGGTCGAAACCTGCCGTGAGGTGTTCGACCAGTGGCTCGGCGCCGAACCGCACCAGATCGTGCGCAAACGCGACGACGTGCGAGTCACCGCCGCCGACCTGCTGCAAGTGCGGTCCACCGACGTCACCGTCACCGAGGTCGCGCTGCGCACCAACGCCAGCGTGGCACTGCGTTACATCGCCGCCTGGATCGGCGGCCGGGGCGCCGTCGCACTCGGCGGCCTGATGGAGGACGCGGCGACCGCCGAGATCTGCCGGGCCCAACTCTGGCAGTGGATCTCCACCGGCACCCCCACCGACTACGGCGTGCCGGTGACGGCGGCCCTCGTCGGCCGGATGCTGCGCGAGGAACTCGACGTGCTCAGCGAGACCGGCGCCCTGGACGAGGAAGGGGCACGCTGCTTCGGCCAGGCCCGGACGCTGTTGACGGTCCTGCTCACCGAGCGGACCTGCCCCGAGTTCCTGACCCTGCCGGCCTACCTACGGCACCTGTCCGGCGGGGCGCCGGCTCCGGTCACCGATCAGGCCCCGATCGCGGCCTGATCGGCGGCGAGGCTGAGCGGGGTGGTCTCGGTCCACCCCGCTCAGCCCTTGCCCACCTCACGCCGCCTATCGCCGCGCATCGCCGCCTCACGCCGCGCATCGCCGCCTTGTCTCCCCGTGGCGCCTTTACTCCCCTGGCTCCTCGCCGCTTTTGTCCTGCCCCGGCCCCTCGCCGTTCTTGTCCTGCCCCGGCCCCTCGCCCTCGCGATGCTGCCAGGTGCACAGGCACATCCGGTTGCCCTCCGGGTCGGCGAGCACCCAGAACGCCGGCGCCTCCGCGTCACTGACCAGCGTGCCGCCGGCTGCCACCGCGGCCTCGATCCGCCCCGGCACCTCGGACGGATCGACCCACAGGTCCGGATGCCACCGCTGGCACGACCCCTCAAGACCGGACTCCTGAAACCACACCGCCGGAAGCACGCCGGACGGGTCCCGCAGATCCTCACCGAACTCGTCGGAATGCACCGCCATCCCCAGCACCGCCCGCCAGAACGGCAACACCGTCGCTCTCGCCGGAGAATCAAGAGCCAGCTCCAGACGTACGACCCCAGCCGCCTCCAGTGGCACTCCCGCCCCCGCTGCCAACTCGCTGACCGTAGCCGCCATCCGCAGGTCACGCCCCGTCACCCGGCCCACGTCGTGACTGCTCAACGTTACGTCCAGATGCGTGAACCGCAGATCCAGATCCGGATGATGATCAGCCTTCTCAGCCGCCGCCCCGATCGCGTTGACCAGTTCCAGCCCCACCGCGAAGCTCCCGGTCCGCAGCCGAGCCCGCAACACTCCCGGCAACAGAACCCAGCCCTGAGGCGCCCGTGCCGCGATCTCCCGCGCAGTCAGCTTCGTCATGCCTCCATGGTTACACCGCCTGAGTTGACCCGATGTTGACGACATCGATTGGTCCACGTCGGACGGCGCTTACACCCCGCGCGCCGAGACGCATGGCATCCTGCGCCCGACAGCTCCCGCCCCACAGCTCCCTGCCCGACAGCTCTGCACGACAGCTCTGCACGACAGCTCTGCCCGGCAGTCCCCCCGGCCCCGGTGCAGCTGCGGTCGTGACGCGCAGCGAGGCAGGCCGAGGCCTGGCTCGGAATGTCATACCCCGGTGGCATGCTGCGGGAGTGCGAGTGGAATTCGAGAGCGAACTGTGGATCTGGGAGGCACGCCGTGATGAGAGCTGGACGTTCGTCAGCCTGCCCGAGGAGGCGTCGGAGGAGATCCGGGACCGGGCCGCCGGCCTGACCCGGGGTTTCGGATCGCTGCGGGTCCGGGCCGCCGTGGGCGGCAGTTCCTGGACGACCTCAGTCTTCCCGGACCGAGGTCGGAACACCTACGTCCTCCCGGTGAAGCGGTCCATCCGCAAGGCCGAATCGCTGACGCCCGGTTCGGTGACAGCCGTGACGGTCGAACTGCTCGACCTATGATCCCCGCCCGATTTCGGTCCCGGTCTCGTGACGGACGGCTCCGTTTGGCCTCCTTCGTCCTCGACCAGGGCGTCGTCTACGAGCGGTCCGGTCCGGCGACCTGCCGCGCCGTCCGAGCCCGGCGGTGATCCACTGCGCCGTCCGGGCCCGGCGGTGACCGCGGCGCTGTCCAGAGGCGATCGCCGGTAGCCTTCGCCGATGTCGTAGGGCGAGGCTCATGTCTTCCCGGGCCGGACGATGGTCACGCACGGGCTCGGTACCACCGGGATCACCATCGACGACGACGTATCCGATGCCGGACTGGGCGAGGCGATCATCGATCTCTATCGCCGAGCTGCCAGCACCTGGGCGGACCACGGGCGTCATGGCGGACCTTCGGTGAGGAGGTCCTGGGTGTTCCGGTTCGCCGGTACTGGCCGAAGAAGCGGGCGCGGGCCTTCCTGCAGGATGGCGTCCAGGTGGTCGCCGAGTCCTTTGACCGGGAGGTCTCGCCGCCCGCCGAGCCCGTCGCCGATGTCCCGCGACTGCATGTGGCCCAGGGGCAGCGCGCCGACCAGAGATGTCGCCTTCAGCAGAAGCCAAGGTGTAGTGGTGACACGTGGGGTCAGCGAGGGCCGTCCGCTGTCTGGCGATGAGGGGGCAGGCCAGTCGGGCGTCAGGCCGGGATTGGGATACTGGCCGCTGTGACGATCAAGGCGCTGATCTTCGACTTCGACGGCCTGCTGATGGATACCGAGACCACGCTGCTGGAGAGTTGGCGCTGGGAGTGGCGGCGGCACGGCATGGATCTCGACCCGGCCGGCTTCTTCGCCGACCACGGCGGCGACGCGAACGAACCGCGCTATGCAGCGCTCGCCGAGGCCGTCGGGCCCGCGTACGACCGGGCGTCGAGCCACGCGCTACGCATGGGGTACCGAGCGGAACTGAACGCGGCGCTGGAACCTGCGCCTGGCATCGTCAGCTGGCTGAAACGCGCCGCTGAACTCGGGTTGCGGCTGGCGGTGGCGAGCAGTTCCGATGTCAGCCACGTGGGCACGATGCTGGACCGAGTAGGGCTGAGGACACGGTTCGAGGTCGTGGCGACCGGTGATGAGGTGACTGCGCACAAGCCGGATCCGGCGGTCTACCTGCTGGCTTTGAACCGGCTCGGGCTGTCGGCACTCGAGGCGGTCGCGTTCGAGGACACCGCACACGGAGTGGCCGCAGCGCAGGCGGCCGGCATACCTTGCGTGGCCGTCCCGAACACCCACGCCGACCACGGCCGCTTCACGAACGCGAACCTCCTCCTGCCCAGCGCAGCAGACCTGCCGCTCGACGAGGTCTTGGCCGCCCTCGCCCGGCAAGCGAATCGAACGATGCCAACGAGATCCGGCCGGCCAACCTGATCTTGCATAAGCGGACTTGACTCCTTCGCAAGAACCGTCCTGCCGATGGCCGAACGCCATTTCGACAGCGTCCGACACGCAGGAATATTGCCACCTGAATCTGCTTCTTAATAAGAATGTTTCAGCGCAGATCCGCCGCTCCCCTGGTTGGCATGATCAACAGTTTGGCATGATCAACCGCTTACACTTTTCGGCGAGGGTGCGGAAGAATTCATGCATGAGCCAGCCAGCTTTGTTCAGCGTTGCCGGAATGCGAGACCGGACCAAGTCGAGGAACTACTGTCCCGACCATGATGAGTTTCGTCGCGATCACGCGATACGTCGCGCGTGGGGCCTTAAAAGCCGCCACGCCGAAAAGCTTCGCCGTATCCGTGAACGCGACTCCATGCCCCTCTCCCGCGAGGATCGGGAATGGCTGGCTTCACTCGCGCCCCAGACTCGGCCCGAACCCGCGCCGTCCCAGGCTCGGCCGCTACCCGCGCTGCCCCAAACTCGGCCCGTAGCCGCGCCATCGCGGAATTCGCTCGAACCTGCCTCACCGCAGAGTTCGCTTACACCCGTGCCGCCGAAGCCAAAGCCAGGGTCGACGTCAACGTCAACGTCAACGTCGGAGTCGGGGTCGGTGCGTCCACCCTGCGACGCGGCAGCTACTCAGGTGGCGATGGTGACTTCTCGGGTGGCGGCGGCGACTTCGGTCGCTGTGTCGCGGTCCGAAGATTTCGAGCGGCGATCCGTGGACATGGATCGGCTGACCCGGCTCGCTCTTGCGCCGATCGACCCTCGGCCGGGAACGTCGCTGCTTCGATCGGATCGGGGTGATTCTTTATTGAATGATTGTGGTGAGGGCCGGGCGTCGGTCACGGTGACACTCGGCGTGGTTCCGAATGACCGCGTCTGCGATGGTCACAGTGCGATGTTCGAGGAACAACCTGGCAGGTCTTTGTTGGGCCCTCTGCGCTTCGCTCGGGAATTCCCGATAATGGTGTGGTCAAAATCAATCGGGCATCGTATTAGCCCATATTCGATAGGCCATTTGCGGAGAAACTACGGTGTCGCCGCTCCGGGCCGGACCAACGCGATTCGCGTTCCCACGCTGGCGGAGCGAATCGGCAACGGCAAATTTAGGGCTACTTACAATTCCGCTATCACCCGTCCGTCGGCAGGTTGCCCTGAACGCTCGACCAGTCTTGCGGGCTCTGGTCAAGTGTTTCGCCTGCCTGGTGGGGGTGGAGTGGGGACTTCAACGGGCGTGCCGGAACCGGGGTGGGGTTGGGGTTGGGGCCGGAAAGCTCGTAGCGTCGCCAGGAGCACTGTGGCGCCGAGCAGTAGGCCGGCTACGACGTCGGTGGTCCAGTGGACGCCTAGGACTACCCGGGTTACCGCTACCAGTGGCGGGATCAGCCACAGCGACCATGAGCGGGGGAAGACCAGGGCGAAGACTGCTACGCCCAGGACCGCGTTCAAGGTGTGGCCGGAGGGGAAGGCGTAACCGGCTGCCCAGGAGATCGGCTCGGGGAATTCGGGGCGGGCACGGGTGAACAGGAGTTTCAGCAGGGCGCCCAATGCGCCGCCGGCGATCATCGTCACCGTCACCCAGGCTGCCGTGCGGCGGGCGCCTCGGCGGAGTAGCCAGATCACCAGGATCAGGGAGGCCAGGCGGAAGACGTTCGGCTGGAAGATGTTGGTCAGCCAGGTCATCGCCGTGGTCAGCTCGGGGCTTGCATGAGCGGCCTCGTGCAAGCGTGCGGTCACCCAGCGGTCGAAGTCGTGCAGCGGGGACCAACCGGCCGCCATCAAGGCCGCTAGCAGTGCGAACGGGGCCAAGGGCAAGAGCGCCGTCCGGGCTCTGACAAAAGGCATGACAAAAGGCGCGCCGCGAGGCGTGCCGGAAGGCGCGCCCGGCGGCGGGTCAAGCGGCGTGCCGGACGACGAACCCGGAGATAGGCCGGAAGGTGGGTCGACAGGCCTGCCGGACGGTGAGGCCGGAGGTGGGTCGACAGGTGTGCCGGAAGGGGGGTCGGGTGGGGTGACAAAAGGTGGTTCAAGCCGCATGACGAACCATTACCCCATGGCAAGCTGCGAAGCTCCTGTCAGAAGAGTTCCAGGTCGCCGGACTGGGCTTCGGGGTGTTCGGCCAGTCGGGTTCGGTCGGTGGAGTAGTCGTTGATCTGGCCGATCGCGTTCTGGACCTGGTCCACCAGACCGGTGATGGTGTGGTGCTGGGCTCCGGCTACCGTGCGGACCTGGCCGATCGCGGTGCGGACGCCGCGTAGCGTGTCGTTCATGGTGGCTACCGCGCTTGATACGTCGGTGGCGGTGGCGGTCAGGGTGTTCAGAGTGGCCGTTATTCGTTCGGTGGACTCGGCGGTGTCGTCGGCCAGTTTGCGGACCTCGTCGGCTACCACCGCGAAACCCAGGCCGGACTCGCCGGCTCGGGCCGCCTCGATCGTCGCGTTCAGGGCCAGCATCCGGGTCTGGCCGGCGATCGCCGCGATCACCGCCACCATCTCGCGGGTGGCCGGCAGGCTGACCGTCAACGCCTCGGCCGCCTGATCGGCGCGCAGCGCTTGTTCGGCCATCTGTTCGGTGGCCTCGTACGCGGTCGCCGCCCCGGTGTTGACCTCGTGCACCGACGCCTTCATCGCGTCCACCTCGTGGACCGCGTCGCTGAGCTGGTAGGTCACCCCGCCGATGACCTGCTCCGACTCGATCTCCACCCGGCGCAGTACGTCGTCGCGTTCGGTCTCCCGGTCGCGGACCTGTTCCTCGCGTTCCGCCGACTCCCGGGCCCGTAGCTCGGCCAAGTCCCGGCTGTGCTGATCGATCGCCGCCAGCATGTCGTTGATGGCGGCGCCGAGCCCGTCGATGTCGGGGTCGCCGGACGGTGGGACCCGCAGGTCCAGATCGCCCTCGGCCATGATCTTCTCGGTGGTGTGCCACAGTGGCTGCACGTGGTGCCGGACGGCCCGCCGCATCGCCATGCTGATCACCAGGCTGGCGATCGCCACCGCGAACAGCATCACCACCGCCAGCTGGGCCATGGTGATCTGCGCCCGTGCCCGGATCGGGCGGGTGCTGAGCCCTTCGAACGTGACCGGCACCCGGTCCACACCGGTGATCGTGCAGGCCACCGCGATCTCGTCGCCGACCAGCACGGTGGAGACGGTGATCGTGCCGAACGCGCTGTCCAGCTCGCGCAGCACCTCGGCCCCGGCCCGCGGTTCCGGCCGCATGGTGATCGCGTCGTCGGTCGCCCGCGCCAGCGAGTCCAGGCCCGCCGCGTCCAGCGACCGGAAGACCAGCAGCGAACCGTTCGAGGTGCCGAGACCTTCATCGCGGTAGACCGGGAACGAGCAGAACTGGGTGGGCGTGCCGGTCACGCTGGTCAGGCCACAGAACGACGAACCCGCTTCGCCGGTACGCAGATAGCCGGCCAGCACCGCGGGATCGTCCAGTGGTTCCGGAGCCGGCCGGTACACCTCGCCGTCGATCAGGCCACCCGCCCGGATCCGGCCCCGCCGGTCGGTCAGCAGGGCGCCGGAGAAGCCGTACTCGCGGGTCAGCACGGCCGGCGGCAGATCGACCGCGAACTGTACGGTGTCCGCGTCCGCCAGATTCCGGTAGAGCGACGTCCAGATCGAGTTCGTCACCCCGAAATCCTGCAGGCGCTGGGCCTGGGCGCCGATCGCCACCCGTAGTTCCTCCGCGTCCTTGCCGACCTGGGTACGCTCCAGGCGGTCGAAACCCGACACGGTGACGAGATAGACCGGTATCCCGAGGACGATCAGCATGACAGCGACAAGACCGAGCACGGGCAGCCATTCGCCCCGCCGGAAGGCCGCAGCAGGCCGGAATCGCCCCACACCGGTCCGTTCGGCATGAACGGGGACCTGCTGAGCCTTTATTCAACCCGCCCGGCGGGCAGCCGATTGCGCTGGACGTGAGGATGCGGGTACCGCTGTGGGCGGGATGGCTGGCGGTGGCGTTCGTCGCCGCTCTGTGCTTCCCTCTCGTGCCCGACGACAGCCTGCAAGCCAAGATCTACGTCAACACGGTCGGGCTCTCCGGGGTCATCGCGATGATCGTCGGCGTGCTGCGCAACCGGCCCGAGCACCGGAGCGCGTGGCTGCTGTTCGCGGTCGGGGTGCTGACTTTCGTCTCCGGCGACATCACGTACGACGTGACCGAGCTGCGGCTGGGCGAGTACCCGTACCCGTACTGGGCGGATCTGCTGTACCTGTCGGCGTACCCGCTGCTCTGGGTGGCTCTGTCGCGGCTCGGCCGCGGTCACGGCGAACGGGACCGCGGCGGGATCATCGACGCTGCCGTCATCTCCACCGGCATCGGCCTGATCTTCTGGGTCACCGTCGTCGGGCCCACCCTCGCCGACGCCGGGTCGCCGATCTTGGAACGGCTCGTCACCATCGGCTATCCGCTCGCCGACGTGCTGCTCACCACGGCCGTCGCCCGGATGCTGACCCGGCCGGAGAACCGCACCCCCAGCCTGCGCCTGATGTCGGCCGGTGCGGTCCTGATGCTCTCCGGCGACCTCGTCTACACGACGCTCTCCAGCACCGGCGAGTACACCGGCGGCTACATCGACTCGGTGTTCCTGATGGCGTACGCCTGCTGGGGCGCCGCCGCCCTGCACCCGTCGATGCGGCAGCGGCCGGACACCTCGCTGACCGCCCAGCAGATCGGCCGCGGCCGGCTCGCCCTCCTGATGATCTTCACGTTGATCGCGCCCGCCCTGCTCTTCATCCAGGGTGCCGCCGACCCGGCCGCCATCGCCTGGGAATCCCTCGGGATCGGCGCCGTCGTCCTGTTCCTGCTCGTCGTGTTCCGGATGTGGGGCCTGGTCCAGCAGGTGAAGACCCAGGCCGCCCGCCTCGGTGACCTGGCCATGCACGACGCGCTCACCGGGCTGGCCAACCGGCGCGCCTTCGAACAGGCGCTCACCGCGGCCGTCGCCTCCGTCTCGCCGACCGTGCTGCTGCTCGATCTGAACGGTTTCAAAACCGTCAACGACCGGTTCGGGCACGCCGTCGGCGACGAACTGCTGGTCGCGGTCGGGCAGCGGATCGCGGCCGAGGCCCCGGCCGGTTCGCTGGCGGCCCGGATGGGCGGCGACGAGTTCGCCGTTCTGCTGCCGTCCGACACCGAAACCGCGAACCCCGAGGATCTTGCGGTACGGCTACGGTCAGCGATCCACCGGCCGATTCGCGCGGGTGGCCAGGACCTGCTCGTCGGCGCCAGCATCGGCATCGCCGAACCGGTCGGGGCGGCCGCCGGCGACCCGGTGGAGATCCTGCGGCGCGCCGACGTCGCGATGTACGCCGCGAAAGCCGACGGCGGCCGGTACCGCACCTACGCCGACGACCTCGACGACGCCGCCGGTGAGGAGGCCCGCCTCGGCGCCGACCTGCGGACCGCTCTCGACCGGGGCCAGTTCCACCTCGTCTACCAGCCCATCGTCGAACTCCCGGACGGCCGGGTGAACGCCGTCGAGAGCCTGATCCGCTGGACACACCCGGAACGCGGCAACGTCGCGCCGAACGATTTCATCCCGGTGGCCGAACGCAACGGCCTCATCGTCGAACTCGGCGAATGGATTCTGCGGACCGCCTGCCTGCAGTACGCCGACTGGTGGCACGCCGGTGTCGCTCCGGAACGCATCGGCGTCAACGTCTCCGCCCGCCAACTCGCCGAACCCGCCTTCACCGACATCGTCGCCGCCATCCTCGCCGAGACCGGGGTGCACCCCACCCGCCTGGTCATCGAGGTCACCGAGACCGCCGTCTTCGGTGGCGGCGCGGCGGTCCGGGCCGTGCGGGAACTCAGCGATCTGGGTATCTCCATCGCCCTCGACGACTTCGGCACCGGCCACTCGTCGCTGGGCCTGCTGCAGACCCTCCCGGTCCGGATCCTCAAGGTCGACAAGTCGTTCGTCGAGAACGTGACGATGGCCGGCCGGCACGCCGTCATCGCGACCTCGCTGATCCAGGTCGCCAACGGTCTGGGCCTGGTCGCGGTGGCCGAAGGTGTCGAGACGGCCGAACAGGCAGCCGAGCTGTACCGGCTCGGTTACCGCCGCGCTCAGGGGTACCACTTCGGTCGCCCCGCCCCAGCGGCCGCGATGGACGGCAACGCTTCCGCCCGGCGGTCGCGGGGCGACCGTGAGGGCGGCGCCACCTCGCGCGGTGCGGACAGGGCTTTGGCCGACCGTACGATCAAAGGGTCCTGATCGCCGTTAAAAGGTCCTCCTGGGAGATCGGGGTGACCGTGGCCCCGCGCGCGTCCTGCATCGCCTTGGCCAGCTGCACCCGGCGCAGCACCTCCTTGATGTCCGCGCCGGTCATCCCGGCGCTCGCGGAGCCGAGGACCGCCACGTCGAGGTCTTCGGCGAACATCCGGAAACCGGACCGTTCATGGACCCCGATCAGGCCGCGGATCATCTTCCGGAAGATCTCCGCGCGGGCGTTGTCATCCGGTTTCGGGACGCTGATCTTCACGTCGAAACGACCGGATCTGATCAGTGACTCGTCGACCCGCTGCGGGAAGTTGGTGGTGGCCACGATGATGACGTTCGGGTTCTCCTCGATCAGGTCGTTCATCTCCTGCTTGAAGATGCCGGCGACCGCGTTCAGTGCCTGGCTGGCCGCGTCGCCGCCCATTCCGGCGTAACTGACGATCGAGTCGAACTCGTCGAAAAGGATCAGAGTCGGCGTCCGGTATCTACGGGCCGCGCGGAAGATCTCCTTGATGTTCTTCTCCGACCCGCCGAGCCATTTGTCGAGGATCTCCGGGGTCCGGATCTCCCGGAAGTCGGCGCCGATCTCGTTGGCCAGAGCGCGCGACAGCATGGTCTTCCCGGTGCCGGGCGGGCCGAACATCAGGATGCCCTGCGGCCGGCGCGCACCCCACCGGGCCATCGCCTCCGGATGCCGGAACGAGACCGCGACCTGGCGCAGCTCGGCGACCACCTCGGCGAGACCACCGACCATGTCGAGGGTGACGTCCTGGGTGGTGGGCGTGTCGCGGGGCAGGTTGTCGCGGCTGACCACGAAATGGCGCCCGGTCAGTGAGGCGGGCCCGGCGATCTCGGTGACGGCCTGCAGCAGCAGCGTGACGAAGGCGCGCAGGTGGGCGGGCCCGACGTCGTCGCGCGGCACCCGGGACTCGAGGCGGACGACGGAGCCGTCATAGGTGACGGACGCTTCGATTCCGGCGGAGGCGTCGGCGAGCAGGGACGGTTCGACGGGCTTCTCCAGACCCAGTTTCCGGTACGCCGCGGCAGCCGCGATGCCCACCCCGTCGACCAGCTTGGTCACGACCTGGTCCCCGTCGGCGATCCGTTTGGCCAGCAGCGGCCCCAGCGGATCGATGTTGAGCACGAAGCCGCGCATCATCCTCCGGGTGGCGGTGGCGCTGGGCACGGTGGTGATCCGCGCGGTGAAGACGTGCTCGGGCCCGCCGGTGCCGTCGACGATCAGATCGACCCGATGCACCGGCGACGGCCACTCGGCCCGGCGCAACGGTTCGACCGGGTTGACCCGGGCCGCGGCGATCAGGGTGGACGCGTCGACCAGCTCGATGGTGGCGCCGGCATGCTCGAAGGTCTCAGCGCGCGGCCGGGCGAAACTCGCGTCGGTCATTGTTCCTCCGCAAGGGTGGGATGAGTCCAGCGTGACACGTTCCCGCTGAACCGCTGTCCACACACGTCGCCGGCCCGGATGGCTACCGGGTAGCGGTGACCGTGACGTTGGGGTCGAGGAGGTCGCCGACGGTGTAGACGTAAGCGCTGGCGAGGGGGTCTCCGGTCTGGGCCTGGAACCACCGGGCCGACCAGCGGGCGATGGTCTGCACACCGGTGCGCTGGGGCAGGGTCTGGGCGGACGGGTCGGGGGCCGCGCCGGCCGGGTTCTGGGTGTCGGTGATGCCGTAGTGGTTGGCGCCGGTCAGGGTGATGAACGCCTTCGGGGTTCCGGTGGTCACGTCGTAGGTGGCGCGGCCCTCGGCCGGGGTGGCGACGCCGTCGGCCAGGCCCTGGACGTAGGCGACCGGCACCGTGTTGGCGACCGGGACAGGGGTGTCGCCGTTGACGTTGTTGCCGCCGTAGGTGACCACCGCCTTCAGTTCGGCGGGGGTGGTGACGGGGGCCGGGCAGAACGGGAAGCCGCAGGCGCCGGTGCTGAGCCCGAGGGCCGCGGCGGCGCCGAACGAGTGGCCGGCCAGCAGCAGGGTGGTCTCGTCGATCCGCCGGTACAGCGGGGACGCCGGGTCGGTGTCCTGGGCGGTGGCCCAGGACACCGTCCAGCCGGCTTGGGCTCCCTCGGGGAACAGGCCGCTGGTGCCGAAGATGCTGCGGCTGTGGTTGGGGACGGCGACGACGAAGCCGTACGACGCGAGGGCCGCCGCGTACGACGAGTAGTTCGCCTTGTCGACGTTGGCGCCCTGGAGCAGGAGCACCACCGGCAACCGGGTACCGGTCCGCGGGTGGTAGACGTCGGTGCTGTCGCCGTTGATCGTGGTCGTGAAGGTGCCGGCCGGGTGCGGGGCGGCCTGGGCCGGGGCCGCGATCAGGGCGGTGGCGAGGAGTGCGGACGTGAGGGTCGCCGCCACCCGTTTCCAGGAACGGAACACTGTCACATTCATGGTGACGAATGCTAGCGGTATCCGTACCGCTGCAGGAAGGCGACCGCGCCGAGGACCGCCTGCACCGCCGGGACCGCCAGGACCACCGCCAGCATCGGGCCCGCCGGGTTCATCCCCAGGTGCAGCAGCGTCATGATCCCGGTGAGCGTCAGCATCGTCACCCAGGACGCCCGGTCGCCGGGGCGGCGCCAGAGCGAGACGCCGCACGGCACGCAGACCAGGGCGAGCGCGCCGAGCGCGACCAGGATCACCGGCGCGTGCCCGGCATGACCGGCGGCCAGGATCAGGTGCACGACGATCCCGGCCACGGCGGTGAGCGCGGCGAGCCGGGCCGGAAGGACCCGGGCCCGGCCGGGTACGGCGTGCTCCAGTGCTGTCACGAACCGTCCTCGCTGATCAGGGCCGATGTCGGTCCCGAGAGTCTGCCACAGGTTGATCCGGAGCGGACCGGGTGCAAGACGGTCTCCGGTGTTCATTTCTCCGGTTTCCGGCCGAATCGACGGTTGGAGCGGCGAGGCCGTCGCCCGCGGGCAGGGGGCGGACCATGGGCTGGAACAGCCGGAACACCACCACCACGCAGGCGCTCGCGGACGAGGCTGCCGAGGCACGGCAGAACACGTCCGCGGTGATCACCGTGGTGAAGGCGCTGCGCGGGGCCGTCTCCTCCGCCGCCGCCGCGCGGGCCGCCCTGGACGCGGTCCGCGGGTCGTTCGGCTGGGCGTACGGCTCGTACTGGCGGATCGACCCGGACGCGAAGGTGCTGCGGTTCTCCGTCGAGTCCGGGGACGCCGGGCCGGAGTTCCGCGAGGTCACCCTGAAAGCGTCGTTCGCCGAGGGGGTAGGCCTGTCCGGCCGGGCCTGGCGCAGCCGGGACCTGGTCTTCGTCCCGGACATCGGGCAGGTGCACGACTGTGTCCGCGCTCCGGTGGCCCAGCGGGTCGGGGTGAAGAGCGGCGTCTGCTTCCCGCTCTTCGAGGGTGACCGGGTGGTCGGCACGATGGACTTCTTCGCGACCGAGGGCTCCGGCGACGAGCAGCCGTCCGAGCAGCGGATGGACACGTTGCGCAGTGTGGGCCTGCTGGTGTCGCAGGCGATGGAACGGGTGAACGAGTCCGAGCGGCAGGCGGAGGCGGCCGCCGACCTGGCCGCGGTCAACGCGGTTCTGCGGCACGTGTCGGTGTCGAACCGGGAGGCGGACACGATCCGGGAGGCGCTGGACACCATCCGGCGGGAGTTCGGGTGGGCGTACGGCTCGTTCTGGTCGGTCGACGACGAGCGTGGCGCGCTCGTCTTCAACCAGGAGTCCGGGGACGCCGGTGAGGAGTTCCGGCAGGTGACTCAGTCGGCGAGTTTCGCGCCGGGGGTCGGGCTGGCCGGCCGCACCTGGCGGGCCCGGGACATGGTTTTCG
The DNA here is from genome assembly GCF_900104725.1 of Actinoplanes derwentensis. Classification (NCBI taxonomy): domain Bacteria; kingdom Bacillati; phylum Actinomycetota; class Actinomycetes; order Micromonosporales; family Micromonosporaceae; genus Actinoplanes; species Actinoplanes derwentensis. The sequence continues at coordinate 307,430 of NZ_LT629758.1, read as the reverse complement.
TCCCGGATCTGGCCGAGGTGACCGATTGTGTTCGCGCCCCGGCGGCTCAGCGGGTCGGGGTGAAGTCGGGGGTCTGCCTGCCGCTGATCGTGCAGGATCAGGTGATCGGCACGCTTGATTTCTTCGCGACCGAGCGGCTGACCCTGTCGAACAGCCGGGCCGCCGCGCTGCGCAACACCGCGTTCCTGGTCTCGCAGGCGTTGCAGCGGATCCGGGAGAGCGCCCGGCTCAGCACCGTCGGCGCCGAGTTGGTGGCCTCGATCCGCGAGGTGGAGCGCAACGTGGTGGAGGCGACGCAGGTGGCCGGGCAGGCCACGAGCGTCACCAGTGAGGCGAACTCGGTGGTCGGGCGGCTCTCCGCGTCCAGCACGAAGATCGGTGACGTGGTCCAGGTGATCACCACGATCGCCGCGCAGACGAACCTGCTCGCGCTGAACGCGACGATCGAGGCCGCTCGCGCCGGGGAGGCCGGTCTCGGGTTCGCGGTGGTCGCCACCGAGGTCAAGGATCTGGCGCAGAGCACCGCCCGGGCCACCCAGGACGTGACCGAGCTGATCAACACGATCCAGACCGACGCGGAGAACGTGGTGCGGTCGCTCACCGCGATCGGTTCGATCGTCGACCAGATCAACCAGACCCAGGCGATGATCAGCCAGGTTCTCGCTGAACAGGCGACGCACACCCGCGACATCATCAGCGACCACAGCTGAGCTTTCCGGTCCCGAGGCCCCGTCGTCCCCTCCCGCCAGAGGGGACGACGGGGCCTCTTGTGGTGTCTGGCGGACAGCGGGCGTGTAACAGTCCTTCAACGACCCTTTTCGATCAACAGCGCACGTGAAAAGGTGCTGGGGACCCACTGAATTCGCCGTGCGGTCTCTCTGCGTACGCCTGCCCTCAATTCAGCACTTTCATGATCCACCCAGCGCGCACCGGTTGCGGTGCCGCAGAAGGAGGAACAACAGTGCGCACCACCCTCGCCCGGTCCGCGGCCGCGACCCTCAC